>JBJMRA010000114.1:0-13259 GCA_045802365.1 Hyphomicrobiales bacterium
AGAAAAACACGGCCCGGGTGGTCGATGTCGACGAATGCCGCCTGCGAGATCATGCCGAGCGAGCGCTCGGCGCGGTAGTCGGGGTGCGCCCGCCAGCCGATGTCGGCAAGGAGGCACGCCGCATGCCGTAGCCGCCGCTCGGCCGGACTCTCTTGGAAGCTTTCGTGAGCGAAGAGCGCGTCAGTCCAGTCGATGAGCTCGAGCTCGTGATCGGGCGAGCGCGCATACCGGCAGCAGAAGTCCCAGCAGGAGGAAAGGAGCGCGTCCGTTTCCCGCTTCTGCTTCGTCAGCTTCGAATAGAGGAGGCCTTCGCGAAGGCCGTAGATCGACACGACGAGGTCCTTGGCGCGCGACTTCGCGAGGAGCTGTTCGAGAACCAGCGCGCCATAGGGAAGCGTGTCGGCGCGGCTGCGCGATACCGCGCGCACGTCCTTGAGGCTCGAGGCCGAGAGGTGGGAGACGACGTCGGCGAGCGAGCGGACCTGTTCGCGCGCGACCTGATATCGGTGAAGCACGTGCAGCGGATAGCCGGTCTGGCTCATGTGCAGACGCGCGAGGTTGCGCCACGTGCCGCCGACCGCATAAAGCGAGCGCCCCTTGAGCGCCGCGACGACCTCAGACTGTTCGAAGTACTTCCCGACGATCTCGCGAGCCTTGACCATCGAGTTCGAAGACATGTCGAGGAGCCGCAATGGACCGAGCGGAAGAGTGACGCCCTCCCTGATCCGCCCGCCGGCGATATCGACGAGCTCGAGGCTGCCGCCGCCCAGATCGCCCACCAGCCCGTCCGCGTTCGAGATGCCGGCCATGACCCCCATCGCCGAGAAGCGCGCCTCCTCCTTTCCCGAGAGCACGTCAATGTGGGCGCCAAGCGCCTCTTCGGCGCGGTCGACAAACTCTCCGCCGTTCTTCGCCTCGCGAGTCGCGGCGGTCGCCACCGCATAGATCTCTTTGACGCCGATCTGACGGGCAAGCGCGCGGAAACGCCTGAGGGAGCCCAGCGCGCGGATGACGCCTTCCTCGTTGAGGACACCCGCGGTGGCGATGCCGCGGCCGAGACCGCACAAGTTCTTTTCGTTGAAGACCGGCGTCGGCGCCCGCCTGAGACCGTCATAGACGACAAGGCGCACCGAGTTCGAGCCGATGTCGACCACCGCTACAGGACGGTACTTGAGCGAGCCACTGCCGAGGCGCTTCCCCTGCTTCACTTCCTCGTCCTGGCTCTTCTCGCGGTCCGGCTGGCGATAGCCGGCGGGAGACTATCCTTGAGAGCCTTGCCGCGTCCAGAGAGCGAGGGATTGTTCATGAAGTACTCGTGCGCATTGAAGGGCTCCTCGTCGGGCCCCGGCGCGATGCGCCGCGAGGAGCCGTCGGCCAGAAGCTCCCAGCTCTGCTGATTGTCCCGGAAATTGGCGACCATGATCTGCTCGAGCACCTGCTGGTGGACGGTCGGGTTTTCGATCGGCACGAGGGTCTCGACCCGGCGATGGAGGTTGCGCGGCATCCAGTCGGCGGAAGAGATGTAGACCTTCGCGTTCCCGTTCGGCAGTCCCTCCCCGCAGCCGAAGCAGATGATCCTGCTGTGTTCGAGAAAACGGCCGATGATGCTCTTGATCCGGATGTTCTCCGAAAGGCCCGGCACTCCGGGGCGGAGACAGCAGATGCCCCTGACGATGAGGTCGATCTGAACCCCGGCCCGGCTCGCGCGATAGAGCGCATCGATGATGCCGGCGTCGACCAGCGAATTGAGCTTGGCCCAGATCTGGCCCGAGCGCCCGGCCTTCACGTGCTCGATCTCCTCCTCGATATCATCGAGCAGCCTCGCATTGAGGTAGATCGGCGAGAGCGCGACTTTTTCGAGATCTTCGGGCTCGGCATAACCCGAGACATAGTTGAAGAGGCGCGCCGCGTCGCGGCCGAGCGCCGGATCGGTGGTGAAAAACGAGAGGTCGGTGTAGATCTTGGCGGTGACCGGATGATAGTTGCCGGTCCCATAGTGGACGTAGCTCCGCATTGCGCCGCCTTCGCGCCGGACCACCATCGACACCTTGGCGTGGGTCTTGAGCTCGATGAACCCGAAGACCACCTGCGCACCGGCGCGCTCCAGATCGCGGGCCCACTGGATGTTCGCCTCTTCATCGAAGCGGGCCTTGAGTTCGACCAGCGCCGTCACCGATTTCCCCGCTTCCGCGGCCTTGGCGAGTGCGGCTACGATCGGGCTATCTGGGGACGTGCGATAGAGGGTCTGTTTGATCGCGACCACGTCGGGGTCGCGCGCCGCCTGCTGGATGAACTGGGCGACGACGTCGAACGACTCGTAGGGGTGGTGGACGATGATATCCTTCTGACGGATCGCCGCGAAGCAATCGCCGGCATGCTCGCGGATGCGCTCAGGAAAGCGCGCGACGAACGGCTTGAACTGGAGATCGGGCCTCTCGTCCAGAATGAGCTGCTTCGTATCCTCGTAGCCGACGAGGCCGGCGCAGGTGACCACCACGTCTTCGGGCACGTCGAGCTCATCTGCGATGAAGCCGCGAAGCGAGGTCGAGCAGGCGGCGTCCACCTCCATGCGGATCACCGTGCCGCGACGGCGGCGCTTGAGCGCGCTTTCGAAGAGACGGACGAGATCTTCGGCCTCTTCCTCGATCTCGATGTCGCTGTCCCGGATGATGCGAAAAAGACCCTGGCCCAGTACCTCGTAGCCCGGGAACAATCTCGGCAGGAACAGGCTCAGCATGTTCTCGAGCGAGATGAACCGGGCAGCCGCGCTGCCCGGCAGCACGGGAAGGCGGGTGAAGCGGTCGAGCTGCTGCGGAATGGGCAGCAGCGCATTCATTCGGGTTGCGTCTTTGCGACGGCGAAGCTCGAGGGCGATGATGAACCCGCGGTTTGGGATGAACGGAAAAGGATGAGCGGGATCGATGGCGATCGGAGTGACGACCGGAAGCACGTAGCTCAGGAAGCGATCGTCGAGAGAGGCGCGGTCGGATTCGACGACATCGAGCGGGCTCACGATGACGATGCCATTGTCGGCGAGCTCCGCGACGAGCTGCTTCCAGCGCGTATCCTGCTCGGCCATCAGCTCCTGGGCGACCTTGCGGATGCGCTCGAGCTGTTCGGCGGGTGTCAAGCCGTCATCGCTAGGTTCGCTGAGCTTCGCCCGCATCTGGCCCACGAGACCCGCCACTCGAACCATGAAGAACTCGTCGAGATTGCTGCCGGAGATCGACAGGAAGCGGACGCGCTCCAACAGCGGATGGCGCGGATTGCGGGCCTCCTCGAGCACGCGCATGTTGAAGCCGAGCCACGAGAGCTCGCGGTTGATGAAGCGGGAAGGATCGGACACTCCGACCGTCGCTTCGGCCGCGAGCGGAGCGGTTATTTCGTTCATGCGCTTCGCCTGAGCTGACACCAGATGATCCTGGATAACATAGTGTCATGAAAAGAGCATGAAGCGAGCTGCAGGTTCAGCATCAGCTTCTCCCACGCGTTCGCGGGAAAACTTGAGAGCATTCGCGCGGTGGAGGGAGAGTCTTCACGACTCCTCCTCGGGGAGGGAGCCGGGAGCCGCGAAACGGGCGAGGACGCGAGACACGAATGCCCGGGTCACATTGCTTTTCTCTTCGAGCGCTCTTTGGTCGATCTCGGCAACGAGGCTGCGGGCGGCCGCAAGCTCGCGCGGCATGCGCGCCACGAGATATGAAACGAGGGCATCGTCGGCGGCGATCTGCCGGTCTGCAAACAGTTTTACGATCACCCCCCGGAGGAGCTCGTCGTCCGGCAAACCCAGGCTTATGACCGGCACCGCCTTCAGCCGCGAGACGAGATCCGGAAGCTCGATCGTCCAGGCGGGAGGGTTGAGTCTCGAGGTCAGGAGAACGAATGCGCCCTCTTCGCGCGTGAGATTCAAGAGGTGGAAGAGCCCTCGTTCGTCAAGACCTTCGCCCGGCGCGTCCTCGACCACGAGAGCGCCCTCGGCGATGAGCGAGGGAACTTGCGCAAGTGAAAGATCTGCCGCTCCGATGGTCAGTCCCCCCGCCCTCTGCCGCCACGCCTCCGCGAGATGGCTCTTGCCGCTTCCCGGCGGGCCGACGAGAGCCAGTGCGCGGCTTGGCCAATCCGGCCACCGGTCGATCATCGAAACGGCTTTCTCGTTCGGCTTTGCGACAAGGAAATCCTCGCGGCCGAGCGCGGGCCGATGCGGAAGACCGAGGACGAGCTGGCGGCCGCTCATCGCCGGGTCGGCACGGTCTTCTTCTCGACTGTCTCGGGGACGCCGAGATAGAGCGGGCTTTTGAGATAGGTCCTCAACCCGAACCGGATCAGCACGCCTACGGCCGCCGCCAGGGGAACGGCCAGGAGCAGGCCAACAAAACCGAAGAGATAGCCGAAGGCGAACAGCGCGAACATGAGCCAGACCGGGTGCAGGCCGACGCGGCCGCCGACGAGCTTGGGCGAAAGGAAATTTCCTTCGAGAAACTGTCCGGCGATGAACACCGCCGCCACCGTGAGGATCGGAATCCAATTCGGCCAGAACTGGATGAGCGCCATCCCGATCGCCGTCAGGCCGCCGATGATGCTTCCGAGGAATGGAATGAAGCTCAGGAGACCGGCGCCGAGGCCGATGAGCATCCCGAAATTGAGCCCGGCGAGGCTAAGGCCAACCGCATAGAAGACGCCGAGCGCCAGGCAGACGGTTCCTTGGCCGCGGATGAATCCCGCCATTGCCCGATCGATTTCGCGGGCAAGCGCGCGGATGGTCTCGACGTGATCGCGCGGAAGCCAGCTGTCGACCTTGGCGATCATCCGGTCCCAATCGTTGAGCATGTAGAAGGCAACGATCGGCGTCACGATCAGGAGCGACACGAGGTTGACGAGTGCCAGGCCTCCCGACCAGACGGACGCAAGCAGCGACCCGATCCACACAGCCATTCGGCCGGCGATGTCGGAAACCGAGCTCGAGGCATTGGTCCCCGATTGCGCGAGCATCGTCTTGAGCCACGCCGGCGCCGCCTGATTGAAGAGCTTGATCAGCGCCTGCACGTAGCCCGGAAAGTTGCGGGCGAAGTTGCCGACCTGCTCTCCAAGCGCCGGAAGGAGAAAAAACAGCACTGCGGTAAGAGCGAGGATGCTCAATACGAGAATGAGCAGCGAAGCGGCCAAACGCGACAAGCCCATCCGCTCGAGGGCATCGGCCACGGGGTCGAGAAAATAGGCGAGCACCAGGCCTGCGATGAACGGCAGGAGGATGTCGCTGAGCAGCCAGATGACGAAGATGAGCAGAAGAAGGGCCGCAACCCAGAAGCCGACTTGACGCTGCAGGGTCATGGCCCAACTCCTATCCGCCATTCGCCATATGGCCCACCCACTCGACCATATAGAAGGCCACCGAAGCGACGGTCAGGGCGGCGACCGCGATGTAGCCGGCGGCGAGCAGCGGCTCGACCGCGAGACCGAACCCGAGGACCGCGAGGACGATTCCCGCCAGCATGATCTGGGCGACGGTATTCGCCTTGCTCACCATCAGCGGCTTGACGCTGATCGGCTTGTCCATGAGCCAGGACAGAATGACCGCCCCCACGATCATGATGTCGCGCGAGGCGACCAGGATGACGAGCCACGCCGGCAGCTGACGCTGGAACCCGAGTGTCACGTAGATCGAGACCAACAGCAGCTTGTCCGCAAGCGGATCGAGATAGCCGCCGAGCTCGGTCCTGAGGTTGAGGCGTCGCGCGAGAATGCCGTCCACCGCATCGCTCACTCCGGCGGTGATGAAGACGAGGAAAGCGAGGAGGAAATCGCCCGAGACGATGAGCCAGACCGTCAACGGGACGAGCAGGATCCGGCCGATGGTGATGAGATTGGGCAGACTCATGTCGGTTGAATGTCTGCCCTCGATTCTACATCGGCTGCAATACCCAGGAGCCACCCATCTGAATGAGCTTCAACCGATTCCCAGCCAGAGAGCTCTGAAGGGCTTCGAAGGAGTTCGTATATGCGAGCCTGATCACCGCCCCGGTTGCCGCAATTGTCGATATGTCTAGGCCGACGACGCCCGGCACGTTTAGGAGACGCGCGCGGATGCTGTTCCATTTGTCTATGCCCGAGAAGGGGACGGCGATCGCCACCGATTTCGCGTTGTAGGCCGCGGCCTGCTGGCGCTCGGCGTCGGCGCGAGCCCGCTGTTCGGCAACAAGCTTGAGCCTCGTGGAGCGCCATTTTTCGAGCATCACTCCCAGGAAGCGCTTGGCCGCCAGGACGGCTGAGGCCTCGAGCGTGCCGTCATCGGCGGTATAGACCTTGTCGAAGGTGACTTTGCCGAGGGGCGAGTCTCCCATCATGACCGCGTGAATGCCTCCCTCGGGAGCGGGCTCGGCAAGGGCGACGAGTATCGCCTTCGCCTCATAGCGAGTCATCAAGGCCTCGAGCTTCGCCTGGTCCAGCGCCATCGCCTCTTCCGCGGTGATCGACTGTGTATCCTCGAGGTCGCCCAAAGGCACGATCAGCGGCACGATCCCCTGCTCCGCCTTGAGGTCGAGCCAAGCCTTGCGCCACAGGTTGTCCTCCCACAGTTGCGGCCCCTCGGGAGCTTTCCATAAGGGCAGGATCACCATGGGCGGAGCCTGGTCCTCGATCAGAACGATGCCGCGCTTCTGGAACTGCTCGCGCACCTTCTTCGGCAGGAAACGCACCGTGAGCTTGCCAATGTACCGGCCGGGAGCGCTGTGCTCCTCCTCGATCGAGAGGGAGCGGAGCATCCGGCCGATATCCTGCTCGGTCAAACCCTCGAGCCGCTTTGCCTCGCTTTCGGACGCGAGGCGCTCGGCGAGCACATGGAACGCTTTAACCTGGGCTGCGATGATGGCCTTGGTCCGCGCGATCGAGGCGTCCTTGTCCGTCATATCCACGTCCACCCCGGTTACTGAGAATAGGCCGGTCTCCACTGGTGCCGCAGCGGCAAGAAAGGGGAACGAGAGAAGCACGAACGTGAAGAAAAGGTGGAACACTCGTCGGCCCATTCCGTTAAGTTCTTTCGCTTTGCCGCCCAGCCAAGCGGCGTTATAGGGCATTGGCCACAAAACTTGGGGCAAACTGAGGGCATGGGCCGGGACAAAAAAGCAGCGGCTTCGGTCAGGTATGCCGATGCGGGCGTCGACATCTCGGCGGGAAACGCCCTCATCGAGGCCATCAAGCCGCTCGCCCGGTCGACCGCGCGCCCGGGGAGCGATTCCACCCTCGGCGGCTTCGGCGCTCTCTTCGACCTCGCCGCCTGCGGGTTCCGGGACCCTGTGCTGGTGGCGGCCAATGATGGGGTCGGCACCAAGCTCAAAATCGCGGTGGCGACCGGCATTCATTCGACGATCGGCATCGATCTTGTCGCCATGTCGGTCAACGATCTCATCGTCCAGGGCGCCGAGCCTCTGTTTTTTCTCGATTATTTCGCAACCGGCAAGCTCGAGCCGGAAACCGCGCGGGAGGTCATCGCCGGGATAGCGCAAGGATGCCGGGAAAGCGGCGCCGCCCTCATCGGCGGGGAGACCGCGGAAATGCCAGGGATGTATCATAGGGCCGACTACGACCTCGCCGGGTTCGCGGTCGGTGCCGTCGAGCGCGGCGACATACTTCCGCGATCCGACATAGAGCCCGGCGACGCCCTCCTGGGGCTTGTGTCGTCCGGACCCCATTCCAATGGATATTCTCTGATCCGGCGGGTCATCGATACGGCCGGGCTTGACTATGCCGACGAGGCGCCGTTCGCGCCAGGATGTCGTCTGGGAGAGGCGCTGTTGACGCCCACCCGGATCTACGTCAAGCCGCTGCTGAAAGCACTTCGCGAGACCCGCTCCATCAAGGCGCTAGCCCACATCACCGGCGGCGGCATCCTCGAGAACATCCCGCGGGTGCTGCCCGAGGATACTGTTGCCGAGATCAGGCTCGAAGCTCTACCCGTCCAGCCCGTCTTCCGATGGCTTGCCCGCCAATCGGGCGTCTCGGAGCGCGAAATGCTCCGGACGTTCAATTGCGGCATCGGGATGGTGCTCGTCTGCGCGTCGCATGAGGCGAGCCGGGTCATTCGAGCATTAGAGCTTGCAGGGGAAACGGTCGTGAGGCTCGGCGGGATCGCACGGCGGCGCGAAGCGGAGGAGCAGGTCAGAACGCTCGGCCGGCTCGCACTCTGATGAAGCGGGTCGGCGTCCTGATTTCGGGCCGCGGTTCCAATCTCGGAGCGCTCATCGCGGCGGCGCGGGAGCCTCACTATCCCGCAGAGATCGCGCTCGTCCTCTGTGACCGTCCAGGCGCGTTGGGGCTCGTTCGAGCGGCCGAAGCGGCGATCGCGACGCAAGTGATCGAACGCGAACGCTATGCCGGTCGCGCCGCGTTCGAGCGCGCCATCGGCTCTGCCCTTATCGCCTACCGGATCGAGCTCGTCGCTCTTGCCGGCTTCATGCGGGTGCTGAGTGAAGACTTCGTCGCACGCTGGCGAGACCGCATGATCAACATCCATCCCTCGCTCCTGCCGTCCTACCGCGGCCTCGACACGCACCGGCGGGCGCTCGCCGAGGGCGTCCGCATCCACGGCTGCACGGTGCATTTCGTGCGGCCCGAGTTTGATCATGGCCCGATCATCGCCCAGGCCGCTGTTCCCGTCCTCACGGGCGACACGCCGGAGACGCTTGCCGCGCGCGTCCTCGATGCCGAGCACATCCTCTATCCGAAGACGCTCGCTCTCGTCGCATCCGGACAGGTGTGGGTCGAAGGGGAGCGGGTCGCTTCCGCGCTTCCGGAAGTGCCGCAGCCCCCGCTGATTTCCCCGCCGCCCTAGATAACCGCGCTCGTTTAACCCTCACCCTGAGGAGCATCGCCGAAGGCGATGCCTCGAAGGGAATTGGCCCTAAGAGAACACCTCCCAGTCGGGCATGGCGCTCTCGACGCGAATCTGCTCCTGCCAGCTCTTCAGCAAGGCCTTGCGGCGCCCGGGATAACGCTGATCGAGATAGGCGATCTCCTCGATGCGATCGGTGCGGAAGTAGCGGAAGCTCTCGCGGAGCTCGCACCAGGCGATGACGTTTCGCGTCGCCTCGAAATAAGCGACGCCCAAGGGCCAGATCACCCGTTTCGTGACCTCGCCAGCCTCATTATGGTACCGGATCTCAACCTTGCGGCCCTTGCGAATGGACTCACGCAAGCCGGCGACGTCGACCGCATCGGCCGCGATCCAGCTGCGCGGCGGCACGATCAGGCTCGCGTCAAAGAGAAAAGGCTTCAGCTCGTTTGGCAGCACGGCGCCGATCTTGGCGACCGCGTCCTTCGCTGCGCGCGACAGCTGGCCATCGCCGCGGCGAGAGACCCAGCGCAGGCCGAGCATGACCGCTTCGAGCTCGTCGACGGTGAACATCAAGGGCGGCATGTCGAAGCCGTCCTCGAGTACGTAACCGACGCCCGCCTCGCCGCGGATCGGAACACGCTCGCCGATGAGCGAGGCGATGTCGCGATAGACGGTCCGCAGCGATACCTGGAGCTCGTCCGCGATCACCTCTCCCGTGACCGGCGCGCGATGGCGTCTCAGGATCTGCAACAGCTGGAGAAATCGCTCGGCCCGCCGCATGATGCGAACCTAACCTAGCCCTCCTGACGAAGCTTGTCAGCAGACTGTCAGGAGACCTGCTTTTCCTGCTGCTTCTCCATGAGCTCGTCGTCGATCTTCTTGGCCTTGACGGCCGCCGGCCGGCTGGCCAGCCGCTCCCAGTAGCGCTCGAAAGCCGGTCGCTTCTCGATCGTGCCGAATTGCATGCCCCAGCCGATATGGGCGCCGACATAGACGTCGGCCGCGGTGAACGCATTTCCGGCGATATAGTCGGTCTGGGACACCGCCACTTCGAGGGCGTCGATGGTGGCGGCGAGCGTTCCAAACCCAGCCCTGCTCTCCCGGTCGGGGGGTACCGTGAAGCCGAACGTCTTGGTGGTGACAGCCTGCTCGAGAGGACCCGCGGCGAAGAACATCCACCGGTAATAGGGCCCGCGCAGGCGATCGCCGGAAGGCGGCGCCAATCGCCTCTCAGGGAAGACGTCCGCCAGATAGGCGCAGATTGCAGCGGCCTCGGTGACGACCGTTTCCCCGTGCCTGATCGCCGGGACCTTCCCCATGGGATTGATTGCGCGATACGATCCGGACTTCATGGCCGGCCCGTAGTCGACGATCTCGGTGCGATAGGGCTCGCCCAGCTCTTCGAGTATCCAGCGCACGATGCGACCGCGCGACATCGGATTGGTATAGAAGACGAGTTCGTCCGCCATTGCTGTTCTCCTTGCCTGCAACTGAAAATCAGGCGGGCCTGATCCACACCCGGTTGTCGTGGAAGGCGCCGCCGCCGCAAGGCGCGGGCTGATCGGCGCCGGTCAGCGTGTTGATCCCGCACCCGTCTTCGAAGGCCTCGTTCGGCCAGACCGATTCAGCGACGACCACTCCGCGGCGTAGGCCGGGAAAGACCTTGGCGTGGATCTTCACGACCCCGCGCGCACTGCCGAGGCGCACTTTGGCGCCATTCTCGATGCCGAGCGCCGCCAAGTCGTCGGGATGCACGAAAACGGTCGGCCGCCCTTCCCGCTTCCGGGAGGATGGCGTCTCATTGAAGCTCGAGTTGAGGAAGCCTCGCGCCGGGCTCGTCGCCAAGCGGAACGGGTACTCCGCCGTCGCTTCCTCGATCCCGTTCCAGTGGTCCGGCAATGACGGGAGGCTCTCGACCGGACCCAGCGTGGCGCTCCCCTGCTTCCATTTCACGCTCTTCCAGTCGGCCTTGAACCGATACTTGCCGTCCGGGTGACCGAAGCCGTTCACGAAGTGAGCATCCTCGAAAGGCTGCTGGACATCGATCCAGTGATGCCGCTCGAGCGCATCGAGACCCGGCCGGCCGGAGGCCTCGAGCGTCACATCGACGATTTCGCGAGGGGTCATGCCGAATCCGCGGTGCTCGGCCCCCACCAAGCGCGCGAGATCGCAAATGACCTCGTGATTGCTGCGGCATTCGCCCGGAGCTTCGACGAGCTTCGGGCCCCACATGATGTGCTGGTGCCCGCCTCCCTGATAGATGTCGTCGTGCTCGAGGAACATGGTCGCCGGCAGGACGATGTCGGCGAACTTCGCCGTCTCGGTCATGAACTGCTCGTGCACGCACACGAACAGGTCCTCGCGCGCGAGCCCTTGCTTGACCTTCGTCTGATCGGGCGCGACGGACGCCGGATTGGTGTTCTGTACGAGCATGGCGGTGACCGGCGGGCCACCGGCAAGATCGCTCGGATCGCCGAGCAGCGCCGGACCGATGCGGCACTGGTCGATCATCCGCACCTTCTCGTCCCTGACGTCCAGGCCCTCGATCAGCGTCTTGTTCCATTTGTACATGCCGCTGTTCGAATGAAGGCAGCCGCCGCCTTCGTACTGCCAGGCTCCGGTCACCGCGGCGATCGAGGTGACCGCGTGCATGTTGACCGAGCCGTTGCGCGAGCGCGTGAAGCCGTAGCCCAGGCGGATATAGGTGCGCTTCGTCGTGCCGATCAGCCTGGCGAAATCCTCGATCTCCGCCGCGCTCAAACCGCAGATCGGCGCCGCCCATTCCGGGCTGCGCGACTTGAGATGCGCCTCGAGCTCACGCGGTGCATCGGTGTATTTCTCGAGATAGGGCCGGTCGGCGTAACCATCGCGGAAGAGCACGTGCATGATGGCGCAGGCGAGCGCGCCGTCCGTTCCCGGCCGCACCATCACCTTCACGTCTGCCTGCTTCATGGTGCCGGTATCGTAGATGTCTACGCAGGCGATCTTGGCCCCGCGCTCCTTCCGCGCGATCGCGGCATGCGTCATGACGTTGACCTGCGTGTTCACAGGGTTTGTGCCCCAGATCACGATCAGGTCGGCCTTCTGCATCTCGCGCGGATCGGAGCCCGCCATGCGCCCGGTTCCGGCGATGTAGCCCGGCCACGATAGCGCGACGCAGATCGTGTCGTACATGCCGGAATAGTTCTTGGCGTGCCTCAGCCGGTTGATGCCGTCGCGCATCACGAGGCCCATAGTTCCGGCGTAGTAGTAGGGCCACACGGCTTCCGGCCCGTAGGCCCGCTCGGCCTTGAGGAATGCTTCCGCCGTCTCGGCCTGCGCATCGTCCCAGGACAATTGCTGCCAGACGCCCTCTCCCTTCGGGCCCTTCCGCTTCAGCGGATGCAACAGGCGCTCGGGATGATGGATGCGCTCGGCGTATCGCGCGACCTTCTCGCAGACGACGCCCAGCGTGTAGGTGTTGGCGCGCGCACCCCTGACCCGCCCGATGGTGCGGCCATCGAGCAGCTCGACCTCGAGCGCGCAGGTCGACGGGCAGTCATGCGGGCACGCCGAGAAGCCGGTCCTAATCGCAGGCTGGATGTTCATGTTCGCCGATATAACCCATCACGAGCCCTAGAGGTAGCGCCACCGGCACTGTTCCTCATCCTGAGGCGGCGGGCGAAGCCGGCCCTCGAAGGACGCCTCAAGCCGCCTCGCGCATCGAAGCGAGGCGGGTCAGCTCGGCCTCCGGGGCAATCGAGTCCGGATCGCCCGCTTCGAGCGCGCGCTTATACCAGAGGATCAGCTCGGCGGTCAGATAGCAACCAGAGGCCTCGCGGTCCTTGCGCTCGACGATCGGGAAGGTCGACAGGATGTAGCGGATGTCGTCCTCGTCGGTGATGCCGTAAAGAATGAAATAGAGCGCATCGAGCCTGGCGCGCAGATGCCGGCGCTCGGCTTCGTCCCAGATGATCGGGGGTTTCACCGTTCCGTCCGCCTCGACATAGCCCATGTCGCGCGCAAACGGCGCCATGTCATGCGCGGTATAGGTGAGCCGCAGCACATGATCGTTGACGATCTCCGCGGCGGTGCGTTGGCCGAAGCGGCGGGCGTGGTGGTCAGGGTTAAGGACGGGAAGCTGTTCAGCAATATAGGCATTAAGATGCCGAGACTGAATTTTCTGGCGAGCAACATAATCTAGAGCAAAGGAATTCAATACTCCGCAGAGCAGCAGCGGTATTTGCGGATCAGAAGTCGGGTCCGTCATCTCATAATAAGCGAGAGTGTTTCCAAACCCTGCTTTGGGTACGAGTGAAGCTATCGCAGTTCGCCAGTTGTTGACGTTCGTGACGTCCCTGAAACCCAGAACCCAGCTTGATTGCGTCTGAACTTCGCTGGCCTCCACCCAGTAACGCGTCGTTGGCACAAACGACGGATCAGCGAGTTCATC
>JBJMRA010000115.1:0-38287 GCA_045802365.1 Hyphomicrobiales bacterium
AACCGGCAATGAGCTGCCAGTTGGGAGCGAACTTCCACCAGCCATAAGCCTGATTCATCTGGGTCTGATTGTTCTCGCCGGTGTCGAAGGGGTTGCCACCCTGGAGACGAATCCGGGCGCCCACCTCGCCCACCGCCGTGTCGACTTTGCCCTGGGCGACCAGACGGCCACGCACCTGAACGTCCAAATGGTTGTCGTCTCCACTCCTTAAGACGTCAAAAGTTCCATTTCCATTGTCGTGGATAAGGACGTCATTATTGAACCCGCCGTCGTCGTATACCAACAGAGTTCGGATTTCGCCGGATACCGACACTTCCGCTGCCGGAGCCACGTCCGCCGAGGGCAGGACGGAGAAGGTCACGCCTGAGTTCGGATCGGTATAGTCCTTCCGACTCTCGGCAACCGGAGCCGCGAGGCTGCCATCACGCATGGAGAGCAGGCTGTAACCAGACGGCATGGAAGTCGCCGGCTGGGCTTCGAGCTCTGTCACGCGAGCCTGCAGAGCATCGAGCTGCGCCTTGAGCGCAGTCAGCTCATCTGCTTGCGCGCTAGTGGACATCACGGCAAATGCCGCACCACCCAGAAGCGCCCATTTCATCATCTTCATTATGGTTTCTCCCACAATCCCTGGAGTTGAGTCTGCCCCCCGATCCCCTGCATCGGTTTGGGAAGCCTATGCACGATCGACTCGTACATTGCATTCTTGTCGCTCTTCACCTCCGGGAGGTCAACAAAGGTTGGGGCCTTAGGGTCAGAATCTCGCCCCATGTGTCTCAATTGCAACAGTTTTAAGCCACGATCGGACTCTGCCGGTTTCCACCCCAAAATACAATAAAGACAAGCGGTTAGAACTTGGACGGGGTCGGGCTGCGCGTTCTTGCCAATGCCGGGCAGGAACGTCCATAAGCGGAAGGGATCGGCGTGGGCTTTTTGGCGGGCAGATGAGCGGACCCCTGAAAATCGGAATTGCAGGCTTGGGGACGGTCGGTTCCGGCGTCCTCGACGCACTCGCCGCGAATGCCGATTTGATCGCCAAAAGGGCGGGCAGACGGATCGAGGTGGTGGGGGTCAGCGCCCGCGACAGATCGAAGAAGCGGTCTCAGGACCTGGCGGGCCTCGCTTGGATCGACACGCCGGAGGCGCTCGCGGCGAACCCCGAAGTCGACATCTTCGTCGAATTGATCGGCGGGGGTGGGAATCCTGCGAAATCCGCGGTCGAAGCGGCGCTTTCGGCGGGGAAGTCCGTGGTCACGGCCAACAAGGCGCTGCTCGCCCGGCACGGCAGCGCGCTTGCGCGGCTCGCCGAGGAGCGCGGCGCCGGCCTCTCCTTCGAGGCCGCCGTCGCGGGCGGCATTCCGATCGTCAAGACCATGCGCGAGGCCTTGGTCGGCAACCGGATTCGCAAGGTCTTCGGAATCCTTAACGGTACGTGCAACTTCATTCTAACCAAAATGGCGGAAGAGGGCCGCGACTTTGCCGACGTGCTGAAGGAGGCCCAGGCGCTCGGCTATGCCGAAGCCGACCCGACCTTCGATGTCGGTGGCTTCGATACGGCCCACAAGCTCGCCATCCTCACTTCCCTTGCTTTCGGGACCAAGGTCGACGTCGATTCGATCGATATCGAGGGCATTGAAGCGATCACCCTCGATGATCTCCGCAATGCCGGCGAAATGGGCTACAAGCTCAAGCTCCTGGGCGTCGCCGTGGCAAGTGAGGAGGGGATCGAGCAGCGGGTCCACCCGACGCTCGTGCCGAAGCACTCGCCCGTCGCCGATACCGATGGTGTCTTCAACGCTGTGGTGGTGAGAGGGGATTTCGCCGGCGACCTCATGCTCGAGGGAAGGGGGGCGGGCGGTCATCCAACCGCTTCGGCCATCATTTCCGACATCGTCGATATCGCCTGCGGCAATCGCCGGCCCTGCTTCGGCATCCCGGCGCGGGACCTGGCGCCCTTCAAACGGGCCCCAACAAAGGCCCACGAGGGCGGGTTCTACGTCGCTCTCGAGCTCTACGACCGGCCGGGCGCCGTCGCCGCCATCGCCAGCGCCCTCGCTACTGCAAGAATCTCGATCGAAAGCATCGTACAGCGCGCGCCCGCCCGCGGCGGGTCCACGGCTCGCTTTACGCTCATCACCCACGACACCCTATTATCCTCGATGCGCGCCGCCCTTGCCGCAATCGAGAAGGATGGGCACGTCGCCGCGCGCCCCCGGATGATCAGAATCGAGCGGCTCTAGGGCCGGCCCATGCTCAACCGCATGCTCACAATCGAGGTGGCGCGGGTGACGGAAGCGGCGGCGATCGCGGCGGCGGGCTGGCGGGGCAGGGGGGACGAACGTCAGGCGGACCAGGCCGCTTTCGATGCGATGCGCAGGGCGCTCGAGTCGGTCGCCGCGATGGACGGGCTCGCGATCCTTGATGGCGAAGGCGAAGCCTCAATCTTGTACATAGGAGAAGGAACGGACGAAAAGACAGCGCGGATCGAGATCGCGCTGGCGCCTCTCGAGGGGGCGACCTTGTGCGCCAAGGCGATGCCGGACGCGATTTCCTGCATCGCGCTCGCCGAGGGCGGGAGCCTGCTTCACGCGCCCAGAGTTTACATGGACAAGATCGCGATCGGCGGCGGCTATCCCAAAGGAGTGGTCGATCTCGACGTTCCGCCGGAAGAGAACATCCTGAGCCTGGCTCGCGCCAAGAATGTTACGCCTTCACGGCTCACCGCCTGCATTCTCGACCGGCCGCGTCATGCCGAGCTCATCGCCGCAGTCCGCCGGACCGGCGCATCGGTCAGGCTCATCAGCGATGGCGATGTCGCGGGGGTGATCCATACCGCCGATCCCGAGGAAACAGGCATAGACATTTATCTCGGGACTGGCGGCGCTCCCGAGGGCGTGCTCGCGGCTGCAGCGCTGCGCTGCATCGGCGGTCAGATGCAAGCCAGGCTCGTCGCCGATCGCGCCCGCCCCGGCGACAGGCGGGGTGCAGAGCGCAAGTATAGTCTCGAGGAACTGGCGTCGGGCGACATCATGTTCGCGGCAACCGGCGTCACCGACGGCTCGCTTCTCGACGGCGTGCGCTACGAGGCGGGCGAAATCCTGACCGAGACGGTGGTGATGCGCTCTGCGACGGGCACCGTGCGCTCGATCAAAACGCGCCGGAAGAGCGGCGCGATCGCTTGACGGAAGGGGCCGGCGTCCCGACGCCCTGGCCCGAAACCGCACCCCTTCCGACGTTCTCAAACCGGCATTTCGAAAATATCGGGGTAAACGAAACCGATGGCGGCGTAGGCCGAAAGGCTCTCGGGATTGCGGCCCCGGGCTGATGTGAAAAATACCGTTCCATCGCCCGGGCCCTCGCTCGAGCGGTGCCGGTCGGCCGTCCTGAGCACATCGGCTACTCGCTTGGCGATCGCGGGTGCGGGATCGATGAACTGGACGGGCCAGGGCGCGATATTCACGAGCTCATCGAGAAGCAAGGGATAATGCGTGCAGCCGAGCACGACGACGTCGGTAGTCTTGCCGTCGCGCTTGCGAAACACCGGCGCGATCTCACGTTTGAGCTCGTGGGGATCGGCCGGGTGTCCCTTGAGCTTTGCTTCCGCGATCTCGGCTAGCCGCTTCGCTCCATGCAGGAACACGCGGCAGTGATAGGCATAGGTGTCGATGAGCGCCCGCGTATACTCGCGCTTGACGGTGCCGGGCGTCGCGAGGACCCCAATCATACCGGTTCTGGTTTGCGCCGCGGCGGGCTTGATCGCCGGCACCGTCCCGACGAACGGGATGGGGTAGGCGGCTCTGAGCGCCGCAAGAGCGAGCGTGCTCGCGGTATTGCAGGCGATCACCACGACATCCGGGTCGACGCGTGCGATGAGCTGACCGATAACCATGACGATCCGTTCGATAAGCACGGGCTCGTCCCACCCGCCATAAGGAAAGGCTGCGTTATCCGCGGCATAGACCAGGCTTGCCGCCGGCAGCTCGGTCCGAACCGTGCGGGCGACGGTGAGCCCGCCCATGCCGCTGTCGAAGAGAAGGATGCGAGGACCGGTCATGATCGAGACTCGTTCTTGCGCAGGTGCGAGCGGGTGAGCGAGGCGACGATACCTCGGAGTGAACGGACCTCCTGTTCACTGAGCTCGCTCCTGGTGAAGAGATTGCGGATGTTCCGGACCATTCCGGGGCGTTTCTCTGGTGTCTTGTAGAATCCGGCATCGTCGAGCTCGCGTTCGAGATGCTGGAAGAATCCGTTGAGCTCCTCTTTGGTCGCCGGCCGCGAGTCACCAAGCTGAAGCCCCGGTCCCCCAAGCGCCGGGAGCTCCGGGGTGGCCTGTCCGAGCGTACGAGCATCTTCCTTGTACCATTCGTAACCGACGAGCAGCACGGCTTGCGCGATGTTGAGCGAAGCGAAGGAAGGATCGACCGGAGCCGTGATGATGACGTCGGCGCGCGCCACCTCATCGTTGCTCAAGCCCCAGCGCTCGCGACCGAAGAGCACGCCGACCCGTTGCCCGCCGCCCAGCCGCGCGCGCATGTCGCTTGCCGCCTGCTCCGGGGTGACGACCTCCTTGACCATTCCGCGGGGCCGGGCCGTTGTCGCGTAGACATAGTTGAGGTCCCGCAAGGCTCGATCGAGGGTCTCGAACACGCTCGCCTCATCGACGATCCAATCGGCGCCCGACGCGGCCGACTTCGCTTTCTCGTTGGGCCAGCCGTCCCGCGGATCGACGAGCCTCAGCTCCCGCAGGCCGAAATTGGCCATCGCTCGTGCTGCGGTCCCGATATTTTCCCCAAGCTGCGGGTTGACGAGAACGACGGCCGGAGCCGGGCGCGGCGGGGTCTCCTTGGTCTTGTCGGTGCCTGCCATCGAGATCGGCTTAGCGGCTGGCGCTCCGAGCGGCCAGATTGCGCGGCTCGGGAGGGAGCACTATCTTGGCTCCTTGAGCTTAAGAATGCCTGAGCACACGCCGACACCCAGCGATTTTCGCCTCGCCGATCCGGCAGAATTCGCCAGAAACCTGGCGAAGGTATTCGAGCTTGCGGGACGCATCGCCGCCAAGATCGCCGAGCACCCGGATCTTGCGAAGCGCGAGGCCGAAGCGCAGGTCACGCCCATCGACCAGGTCGCTAAAACGCTGTCGAGCGTGGTGCAGTCTTACGCGTCCGACCCGCAGAAGCTGATGAATGCGCAGATGCAGCTGTGGACGGGCTATGGCGAGCTTTGGCAAGCCACCTGGAAACGGCTCCTCGGTGAGGAAACAGGCCCGGTCGCCTCGCCCGAACGCAACGACCGGCGGTTCACGGACAGAGACTGGAAGGAGCACGCCTTCTTCGATTTCCTGAAGCAGTTCTACCTGATCTCGGCGCGCTGGGCGGTCGACCTCGTCAAGAAGGCCGACGGAATCGACGAGCATACCCGCCGCAAGGCGCGCTTCTATGTGGAGCAGATCGCCAACGCGTTCTCGCCGTCGAACTTCGCCCTCACCAACCCGGAAGTGTTGAGGGCGACGCTCGCATCGAACGGCGCCAATCTCGTCGAGGGTCTCAAGCATCTCGAGGCCGATCTCGATCCGGGCGATGGGCTGTTGCGGATCAAGCAGACGGATACCTCAGCTTTCGAAGTAGGCAAAAACGTTGCGACAACGCCGGGCAAGGTCGTCTTCGAGAACGACACAGTGCAGCTCATCCAATATGAGCCCGCAACCAGGCAGGTGCACGAGATCCCGCTGCTCATCATTCCGCCGTGGATCAACAAGTTCTACATCCTCGACCTCAACCCGAAGAAATCTTTCATTCGCTGGGCGACCGAGCAGGAGCTCGCGGTATTCGTGGTCTCGTGGGTGAATCCGGACGCGACCCTCGGGCACAAGACCTTCGCGGATTACATGCGCGATGGATTTCTCGCTGCCGTCGATGCGGTGCAGAAAGCGACCGGCGCCGAGAAGATCAATGTCGCGGGATACTGCGTTGGTGGGACGCTCGTCGCCTGCTCGCTCGGCTGGATGGCGGCCAAAGGCGACGACCGCGTCCAGTCGGTCACATTTCTCGCAGCCCAGGTCGATTTTGAAAAGGCCGGAGACCTTCTCGTCTATGTAGACGACGAGCAGGTCAAATGGATCGAAGAACGGATGTCGGAGAAAGGCTTCCTTCCCGGCAGGCGGATGGCCGACGCGTTCAATCTCTTGCGCTCAAACGATCTCATCTGGTCTTACGTCGTCAACAATTACATGCTCGGCCGCGAGCCGATGCCTTTCGATCTCCTCTACTGGAATGCCGATACGACCCGCATGCCGGCCAGCGTCCACAGCACGTATCTGAGGGACTGCTACCTTCACAATCGCCTCTCGCGCGGCAAGATGGTTTTGGATGGGGTCGCGATCGATCTCAAGAAGGTGAAAGTCCCGATCTACAATCTCGCCGCCCGTGAGGATCACATCTCGCCGCCCGCCTCGGTGATCAGGATGGGCCGGTTCTTCGGCGGCGAAACTCGCTTCCTCGTCACCGGTTCGGGGCACATTGCGGGCATCGTCAATCCGCCCGACGCCCGAAAATATCAGTATTGGACAAGCGATGCGCCGGCTAACGGCGATTTCGAGGAGTGGATGAAGGGCGCCCAAGAGCACCCGGGCTCATGGTGGCCCGACTGGCTCGCCTGGATCGCGCCCAACTCGGGGAAGATGGTCGACGCGCGCCCTCCCGGAGGCGGAAAGCTCGAGCCCATCGAGGATGCGCCCGGCCGCTACGTTCGCGTGCGGGGCGAGTAGGCTCAAGCGGCGAGCAAACGATCGCGTCCGTGCGGAGTGGTAAAATCGATGTCGGGCCCGGCCGGCACGATCCGGCTCGGGTTGATCGTCGGATGGCTCATGTAATAGTGGCCCTTGATGTGATCGACGCGGATCGTGGGCGCAATTTCGGGCATCTGGCATATCTCGCGCGTGAGGCCCCAGAGGTTCGGGTAGTCGACGAGACGGCGAACGTTGCACTTGAAGTGCCCGTAGTAGACGAGGTCGAAGCGGACGAGCGTCGTGAAGAGGCGAATGTCGGCTTCCGTGAAGCGGCCGCCCATCAGCCACCGGCGCGAGGAGAGCCAGCCTTCGAGCCAGTCGAGCGTGTCGAAAAGCGCGCTCACCGCCTCGTCATAGGCTTCCTGCTTGGTTGCGAAGCCGGCGCGATAGACGCCATTGTTTACCGTTCGATAGATGCGGGAATTGATCTCGTCGATGCGAGCATGAAGTTCGACGGGATGGAAATCGGCCCTTTCGGTTGAGAAGGCGTCGAAGGAGGCGTTCAGCATGCGGATGATGTCGGCCGACTCGTTGCTGACGATCGTGCGCGTTTGGCGGTCCCACAGGACGGGGACGGTGACGCGGCCGGTATATTCGGGCTCGGCGGCGGTGTAGATCTCGTGTAGGTAGCGGGCGTTGAAGATCGGATCCGGCATGACACCGTCGTCCTCTTCGAAGCTCCAGCCGTTTTCCCCCATGAACCAGTGCACGACCGAAATCCCGATTGCTTCTTCAAGGCCCTTGAGGGCGCGCATGATGAGGGTCCGGTGCGCCCAGGGGCAGGCGTAGGATACGTAAAGGTGGTAGCGGCCGCGCTCGGCCTTGAAGCCGTCTTTACCGGTGGGGCCGGGAGAGCCATCCGGTGTCACCCAGTTCCTGAAATGCGCGGATTGGCGCTCGAACCGTCCGCCGGTCCGGCTCGTGTCGTACCACTCGTTCTGCCAGGCGCCTTGGACCAGCCGTCCCATGTGACCTCCTTGGTCGTGGGTTTGACAATAGTGCGGACCTTCACTAGATGCACGGCCGCGGCGCCGATTGGGCGCCGTGTTTCTTGCTTGCCTGCGGATTTGAGGCGCCTTGCGCGGAGCCTCGGGTCCTGTTGGCCGGGCGACCGGCAGAGGAGGGCGGGCTTCATTCGCCGGCGGATTTCACATCCGCCCGATATTTTCTGATCTTTGGAGCGAGCATGACCAAACGCGCGCAAGCGAAACACAAGATCGACCGCCGCATGGGGCAGAACATCTGGGGCCGCCCCAAGAGCCCCGTCAACAAACGGGAATACGGGCCCGGCCAGCACGGCCAACGCCGCAAGGGCAAGCTGTCCGACTTCGGTATCCAGCTTAGGGCCAAGCAGAAGCTGAAGGGCTACTACGCCAACATCTCGGAGCGCCAGTTCCACGGCATCTACGCCGAAGCCTCACGAATGCCGGGCGACAGCTCGGAGAACCTGATCGGCCTCCTCGAGCGGCGCCTCGATGCGCTCATCTATAGGGCCAAGCTCGCGCCCACGATCTTCGCCGCCCGCCAGCTCGTGAGCCACGGGCACCTCAAAGTGAACGGCCGCCGGGTGACAATCCCGAGCATGCGCCTCAAGCTCGGCGATACGGTGGAGGTCCGGCAGAAATCAAAGGAACTTCCGATCATCCTCGAGGCCGTGCAGCTCGCGGAGCGCGACGTGCCGGATTACGTGGAGGCCGATCACAAGGGGATGACCGCCAAGCTCGCGCGCATCCCGGCCCTCTCGGATGTGCCTTATCCCGTGCAGATGGAACCCAACCTCGTCGTCGAATACTACTCGCGGCGCTGATCATCCCCGCATTACCGCTCGAGCAAGACGCTCTGCAGCGGACCACGGCGGAATGGATTGCCGGGACAGGCCCGGCAATCACAACGGGTCATCCTCCCGCGATGCGGGGAAGGAGGTACACTTCCGCATCCTCAGGGATTTTCTCCGACCAGGAGTCCCGGAAGATGCGTCCGTTGATCGACACCGCGATGCCACGGTCGATGTGCGGCTTGAGCCCCGGATGGAGCTCTTCGAGCTTGCCGAAGAGCTCGCGAATATCACGAGCCTCGACGTTTACCGCCGACGTGCCCCCGGCCGACTGCTTGAGCGACCCCCAGAGCACGACATTGACCATCAGGCCGCCTGGGCGTCCCCCAGAGCCTTCAAGATGCGCGGCGGCGACATCGGGATATGCGTCATCCTGAGGCCCACCGCATTCGACACCGCATTGGCGATCGCGGCAAGCGGCGGCACGATCGACGTCTCGCCCACCCCGCGCACTCCATAGGGATGGCCGGGATTCGGAATCTCGAGGATGACCGTGTCGATCATCGGCAGGTCCGAGCAAACCGGGATGCGGTAGTCGAGGAAGCCCGCGTTCTGGAGCCGGCCGTCCTTGCCGTAGACGTACTCCTCGTTGAGCGCCCAGCCGATGCCCTGCGTCGCGCCGCCCTGGTACTGGCCCTCGACATATGAAGGATGCACGGCCTTGCCGGCGTCCTGAAGCACCGTATAGCGCAGAACCTTGCTCGCGCCCGTCTCGCGATCAACCTCGACGTCGACGATGTGAGTGGCGAAGCTCACGCCTGCGCCGTCGGCATTGAACTCGTGATGGCCGGCGATCGGGCCGCCGGTCGTCGCCGCCTTCGCGGCGATCTCCTTCAAGGAGAGCGGCGGGAAATTGCCGGCATTGGGACCGGCGGGAACGGCCGAGCCCTTCTCCCATTTTACCGCATCTTCGGGGATGCCCCACATCTTGGCCGCGCGGGCGCAGAGCTTCTTGATCGCGTCGCGCGCGGCGAAGATCGTCGCCATGCCGGAGGAAAAGGTCACGCGACTTCCGTCGCTCACGTCGTTGTAGCCTAGCGAGCTCGTATCGGCGATGATGCACCGCACTTTCTCGTAGGGAATGCCGAGTTCCTCAGCGGCCATCAGGCACATCGAAGCCCGTGAGCCGCCGATGTCGGGCGTGCCGACCGAGAGCGCGACGGTGCCGTCGAGATTGATATTGAGCGAGGTACAGGTCTGGCCGCCGAAGTTGAACCAGAACCCGCATGCAAGCCCGCGGCCTTGATTCTCGCCGAGCGGAGCTTGCAAATGCGCATGCTGTTTTGCCGCCTCGAGCGTCGCGCCGATGCCGATCGGGCCGTAGGTCGGCCCGTAGGATGCCTTCGTACCCTGCTTCGCCGCGTTCTTGATGCGGAAATCGATCGGCTCCATGCCGACTTTCTTCGCGACCTCGTCGATCACGCTCTCGACCGCGAAGGCGGCCATCGGTGCTGAGGGCGCCCGGTAGGCGGCGACCTTCGGCCGGTTGACGAGGACATCGTAGGCAACGGTCTTGACGTTTTTGAGATCGTAGCAGGCATAGGCGGTCATCGCGCCGAGATCGGCCCACGAGCCCATGAAGGCGCCGCCCTGGTAGCGCAGGGTCGCTTCGGCCGCGACGATCGTGCCGTCGTTCTTGGCGCCGATCTTCACGTCGATGGAGGTGGACGAGGTCGGGCCTGTGGCCTTGAAGACTTCCTCGCGGGTCATCACCACCTTGACGGGACGGTTCGCTTTTCGCGACAGCGCGAGCGCGATAGGCTCCATCCACACGTGGGTCTTGCCGCCGAAGCCGCCGCCGATCTCGGAGGCGGTCACCCGCAGCCGTGAGATGTCGAGGCCGAGGAGTTGGGCCGACACGTTGCGGATCATGAAGTGGCCTTGCGTGCACACCCAGAGCTCGCCGCTGCCGTCGGGGCTGACGCTCGCGAGGCACGCATGAGGCTCGATGTAGCCCTGGTGCGTCGCTTCCGTCTTGAACGAGCGCTCGATGATGACATCGGCTTCCCTGAAGCCAGCCTCGACGTCGCCATGTCCGAATTCCGACCGGCGCCAGACGTTCGAAGGTTTCGCCGGCTTCTCGGCGAGGCCTTCCGTGAAGATGTCCTCATGAATAACCGGCGCCTCGGAGCGCATCGCATCGTCGACATCGATGACATGCGGCAACACTTCGTAGTCGACTTTGATGAGCTTGAGCGCCTCGCGGGCGACCGCGGGGCTAGCCGCGGCGACCGCTGCCACGGCATGACCCTCGTAGAGCGCCTTCTCGCGCGCCATGCAGTTGTAGAGGATGTCGTACATCGCGCGGTCGCCGTTGGTATGGTCGGGCAGATCGTCGCGGGTGATGATGGCCTTGACGCCTGGCAGGCGCTCGGCCTTCGACGTATCGATCTTCCGGATGCGCGCATGGGCATGCGGGGATCGCAGGATGCGGCCAACCAGCATGCCCGGGGCGAAGGCGTCGGCGCCGAAGCGGGCGCGCCCCGTCACCTTATCGATGCCATCGGGCCGGAGCGGCCTCGTTCCCACGACCTCGAATTTTCCATTCACGGTGGAGAGGGTGTCGAGCGGCATGATCAGGCTCCTTGCATTTCCTTGGCCGCGCTCTGGACGGCGCGGACGATCTTGTCATAGCCGGTGCAGCGGCAGAGGTTTCCGGCGAGGCCGAAGCGGATCTCTTCCTCGCTCGGATCGGGATTCTTCGTGAGCAGCGCTTTTGCAGCGATCAGGATGCCTGGCGTGCAGATGCCGCACTGAAGGGCGGCATGCTCCAGGAACTTGCGCTGGAGCGGATGCAGCGTTTCGCCGTCCGCCATCCCTTCGATGGTTTCGATGCGGCGGCCTTCTGCTTCGACGCCGAGGACGAGGCAGGAGCAGACGAGACGGTCGTCGAGCATGACACTGCATGCTCCGCAGTCGCCGGTGCCGCAGCCTTCCTTGGCTCCGGTCAACGCGAGGCGGTTGCGCAGCACATCGAGAAGGGTCTCGTCCGCATCGCAGACGAAATCAATCTCATCGCCGTTGATTTCAGTTGAAACATGCACTCCCGACATCATCTGCCTCCTGCGCGCTCAAAGGCGATCTTCGCCGCGCGCTTCGCCATCACGCCTGCAATCTTGATCCTGAATTCCCGGGTTCCCCGCTTGTCGTCGATCGGCCGGCACGCCGCGGAGCAGGCCTCGGCAAAGCGCTCGAGCGCCTCTTCATCGAGCGCCGATCCCGTGATGGCTTCCGCCGCCGCGGGAACGAGGATCACGGTCGGCGCCACCGCGCCGAGCGCCACACGCGCGGTCTTGATCCGCCCTTTCTGATCAAGCGTGAGGCATACACCGGCGCTCACCACCGCAATATCCATTTCGGTCCGCGGAATGAAGCGCAGATAGGCATCCGCTGTCCGCGACGGCGGCTTGGGGAGGAGGATCGCCTGAATGATCTCGCCAGGCGCGAGTGAGGTGCGGCCCGGCGAAACCGGGATCTGCTCGACCGGGACGACGCGTTGCTTCCTAGGCCCGGCGACAACCGCCTGAGCGCCCGCAGCGATCATGGCGGGCACGCTGTCGGCGGCGGGGGAGGCGTTGCACAAGTTTCCGACCATGGTGCAGCGGCTCTGGATTTGCTTGGAGCCGATGAGATTGGCGGCCTCGACCACGCCCGGCCACGCCTTCTTCACGGCGGTATTCTCGCCGAGCTTGGCGCAGGAAACCGCCGCGCCGATTTCGAAGCTGTCCGCCGTTTTCCGGATCTCGTTCATCTCGGCGATGCGCTTGATGTCGATCACGATATCGGGCTCGATGAACGCGCCCTTCATGCGAACCAGAAGATCGGTTCCGCCGGCGAGAACATAGGCGTTTCCGCCGCTTTTGCCTAAGAGAGAACACGCTTCCTTGACGGAAGCCGGCGCTTCATATTGCATCTACCCACCTTGGTTTGCCTCGATTGAACCACCCGCCGCGGCGCGGGTCAAACGACGCCCGCGCAGATCGCCCGTGCATGGCCGATCCGGGCGGCGCTGTCCATAGGATCGCGGACGGATCCTACCGACTCCGCTCCTGCCCGTACAGCCCATCCTCTCGGAAGACTTCGGCAGTCCAGCCACAAAAATTCCGGTTCGGAGCGGAACCCAGGTGGCCGATGTGCATTGAGACGGGAAGTGCTGTGAGGGGTCATGGCTGAAAATTCGGTTGAGTATCGCCAGAATGCGGAGGATTGCCGGGAGCAGGCCTTGCGGGCAATTCGCACCGAGGACAAGGCGCGCTGGCTCAAGCTTGCACAAGATTGGCAGACACTTGCAGAGGTGGCCGATGCATCGACCACTCGGCCGGCGTTGAAAATGGCAATCCGCGGCGGTTAGGCCGTCAGCGGGCTCAAGGCTCGCCGATTACGTTGATCTTCGCCGTCATGTTCGGATGATAGCGGCAGAAGTACTCGATCTCGCCCGGCTTTTGCATGACCACTTTGGCATTGCCGCCGGCCTCGATGGCAACGTCGAAGCTCCCGTCTTTAGCGGTCGCCGTATGATCGACGATGTCGCGGTTTCGCCATTCGACAACGTCGCCCATGTGGATGGGCGAGGACGGCGCGCCGAAACCAAGATCGTCAATCGTAATGAGGATGGTATTCGCGTCGCAAGCCGTGAATAGAAGCCCGAGAGCTCCTGTTCCGGCAAAAGCGCCGAGGATCAAGCGGCGCATCGGTTCTCCTCCATCATCGTGGCATGGCTTGGATGCCGCGCATGCTCTTCATGTTCCCGGGACAACTTCAGTCCGGGTTCTTTCTTGCTACGGCTCGCGATTCCTGAGTTGCGCGGGAAGGACGCCGCCGTGGTCACGACTTCGTGAGCGCTCGTTAAGATCGGTGGTGGACTTCGGATCGGGTCCTCTGCAAAACGCGACACGAGGGTCCCATCGTGTCCGATGCTCTGGTCATCTGCCGGCTCCTCCACTGGACCACGGCAATAGCGGTGTTCGGCGTCAGCCTCTTTCAGTGGCGCTTGGCGCCTGCGCCTCTCCGGGATCGGCTTGCGCCGCTATTGGGCGGATTCGCGGGGGCTTCGGCCGTATTGGCCGCGGCAACGACAGTTGCCTGGCTGTTCCTGGTTTCCGCCGAGATCGGCGAGGGGCCAGCGACCGTGCGCGTTGTCCTGCTCGAGACGCAATTCGGCAACGTCTGGCAGTGGCGACTCGCGCTCGCGGCGGCGCTCATCGGCGCCTTCGCCATCGCCGGCCAATCGCGATGGCTGGTGATCGTGATCCTCTCTGCTTTGCTGCTCGGCAGCAGCGGGCTCGTCGGACATTCAACGATGCTGGAAGGCCGGCTCGGATGGCTCAACCGCTCGAGCCACGTCGTCCACCTTCTCGCGGCGGGCTTCTGGCTCGGGTCGTTGATTCCGGTGCTCCTGACCGTGAGGAGTCTCGGCGACCCCAAGTGGTTCGGCGAGGCATCCCTGGCGCTTCGACGTTTTTCCTTGGCGGGCCACTTCGCCGTGCTGGCGACCGTGCTCTCGGGCGGGATCAATACATGGCTGATCCTCGGGTCCTGGCCGATGAACCCCGCATCTCCTTACCAAGCGCTGCTGCTCGCCAAGATCATCCTTGTCGCTGTGATGATCGGCTTGGCGCTCGTCAACCGCTACGCGCTTGTCCCTCGGCTGCGGGCCCGTCCGCGCGCTGCCATTCTGCTTGGATCGATCACCGGCGCCGAGATCGGTTTGGGACTCGTCGTCCTCGGGCTCGTCAGCCTCTTCGGCACCATGGCTCCCGAATAGGAGCCGTCCCGCTCGCGTCGTTCACTGCATCGACTCGAAACCGAACGAGCCTTTCGTCTTGTGCATATCCTTCGCCACCACCTGCCAGTTCACCGTATAATCGCCATCGGCAAGCGGAGCGGCAAGCGGCACGATCACCACCGTGTCGTCCTTCTCGTCGAGCTTGAGCGGTCCGATCGCCACCGGCTTCTTGTCGGGCCCAGCAATTTCAATTTTGGCGAACTTGACTTCGATCGGCTCGGAGAATTTGAGCCGGATCTTGGTCGGGGGCGGCATCGCCATGCCGTTTTCGGCTGGCTCCGAGGACAGGAGCTTCGCATGCGCGAGCGCGTGTCCGGACATTCCCGGCAGCGGCATGGCAAGCAAACTGCCAAGGCAAATGCAAACTGTCACGTGTCTCATTGGAAGAGGCTAGCAGATTTCCGGCGTTGCGGAACCGGGATCTCGGAGGATCCCGGTTCCACGCTGACGGGCTTATTCGGCAGCCGTCGTCGTGCTCCCCCGCAACTGAATCGGGCGGGTGAAAATGTCGGTGATGTTGTTGCCGTCGGCCATGCCGAAAGCCGGATAGACCTGGGACCCCGCACGGGCGAGCCCCATGTAGTCGCCGAGGAAATAGCCGCCCGCCTGGGGCGCATGCCGGATGTCGAATGACCTCTCCGACAGACGCAGCTCCACCCCCCAGTTTTCGCGATCCCTACAATCGAGGGACCTCGAATCGCACAGAACCGCCCAATAGTCGGTGGACTCGTGGCGCTCGCTCGTATCAAAGCGGTAGTCGTAGTAAGTCACCGCGAGCTTCCCGCCCGCCCCCACCTCGACCGAGGGGATGATGGCTTGCTGCCGCAATATGTTTTTCGGATCCCGCGGCGTTCTATTGATCCGAACCGGGCGCGACCAAGTCTGCCCGCCATCGGTCGACATCGAGAATGCGATCTCGTCGACGCCGCTGAAGCGCACGTCCTGCCACACGAGATAGAGATTCCCGTTGTTCCGGTCGACCGTCACGTCGAACAGGATCGCTGCATCGCGCACGAGCTCCTGCGTGTCCGGCGTGATGCTGCCGAAGGTGGTTGCGATGGTCGTTGCATACCGAGGGCCTCTGAAGCTCTGGCCCTTGTCGAACGATCGAAGGAATCCGATTCGCGTGCCGCCGTTGGGACTGATCTCGGTGAAGAAGTCGAACACCGTTCCGCTCGGCGGGACGACGACCAAATTGTTGATCGTCTGAGCGTTTCCGCCCGGATCGTGGATCTTGCGAATGGGCTCCCAGCTATCGCCGCCGTTGGTCGTTCGCGTGAAGAAAGCGGGTCCCTTGAAGAACACCTGCGTGGGCTGGCGGCCGGCTTTGGCAAGCTCGGAGAGCTGCTTGGCCCGCTCACGCGCGGCGACGACGCCATCGGCAGCGCCTCCACTGGCCTTAACACCATCCGACGGGGCGCTTGCGGCCGCGTCCGAGGGAGGAAGTGTGAAATCGCGCAGCCGGTCCCAAACGGCATAAGCGAGATCCGGATCGCCCGGATCGGCGGTGAGCGAGTTCTTGTCATTGAGAATCTGACCAGCCGGATCCTTCTTGAGGATCTTCGGGTTGCCCCATGTCGCGCCGCCATTTCTGGAGCGGCTCACGAGCATGGCGTTGGCGCCGAACGCTCCGCTCCGCAGATCTGCGTCCGTGGCAAGACTCATGAAGTAAGCGGTCCCCGTCGGACCGATGTCCACCCATGGATCGCTCGCCCGCTGATAGCGGCCGCCGGTGCAGAGCGTAATATTGGGGATGGGTACGCTCGACCAGGTGCGGCCATCTGTGGTGAAACCCGCGACGAGTCCGCGTGCGCCGCCATTCGACCAGCGATCCTGCTGCCACCCGACGATTAGGTTGCGCGCATCGGTTGGATTCGCCGCGATCTGCGGCTCGATCTCAGTGTTGGGATAGTTTTTGCCGCGCTGTTCGTCGACATGGTCCGCGTTACAAGTGGCGAACGGGCTGGCGCCACTGATCTGCCGCAAGCGGCCGACGTCCTGGGCCGTCGATGGCAATGCCGTTCCCGCCAGGAGGGCGAGTCCGAACAGAACCGGTATCGTTGTTTTGGGGGCGTGTCGAAACGAGCCGCACTTCATAATACTCATGGCTGGACCTCACGGGAGAGCGCCAGCACCAACACCCGAGAGAAGAGTATCTCAGTTCTCCGGGTCATGCATTGCGAAAGTGCTGCACGCCCTAACGGAAAGCGCGAAAAAGATTGCACGCGATCGATGGAACTCCCGCTTCATGTTCGACTTGGCCGCGGTTGGCGCATGCGCAATCAATCGATGTTGCCATTCAATCCGTCCCCCGACATGATCGCCTCTCCTTCTGAGGGCTATCAACGGGATGCTCGATTTCACCGGCAAGACGGTTCTCGTCACCGGGGCCGCGCGCGGCCTGGGGTTCGCCGTGGTGCGCGCCTTCCACGATGCCGGCGCTCATGTTTTCGTCAACGATAGGACCGAAGCGGAGGTGTCGCGCGCCGTCGCCCGACTCGGAGGCGGAGAGCGCATTCTCGCTGCGCCGGCGGACCTTTCCACCCCGGAAGGCGCCGCTTTGGCCATCGCGCCCGCGTTGGCTCGGGGACGTCTCGACGTCCCTATCAACAACGCCGCGGTGAATGTCGAAAGACCCATCCGCGAAACCGACGACGCACATTGGGACGGCCACCTTGCGGTCGTGCTCAGCGCTCCCTTCTTCACGGTCAAGGCCGCGTTGCCGCTGCTCGAGCGATCGCTGGGCGTCGTTCTGAACATCGCATCGGAGCTCGGACTCCACGCGATCGCCAACAACATCGCCTACGTCGCGGCAAAGCACGGGCTCATCGCGATGACGCGAGCAATGGCGATCGAGCTTGCACCGAAGCACATCCGCGTCAATGCGCTTTGCCCGGGCACCATGGATACCGAGCTCAAGCGCGACTGTGCGGCGGAGTGCGGCGATCCCGACGCGTATTACCGGAGCTTCCGCGCCTATCACCCGCTGAACCGGCTCGCGAGCCCGGAAGAGATCGCCGCATTTGCGCTCTGCCTTGTCTCTCCTGCGGCATCGTTCATGACGGGCTCGGCCGTTGCGATCGACGGCGGAAGCACGGCGGGGCGCACATGACCGGTCTATTCGCCGGCAAGCGAGTGCTCGTCACCGGATCGACCCGAGGGCTCGGGCTCGCGACCGCCCGCCGCTTCCTCGAAGAAGGCGCCGAGATCATCGTGCACGGTCGCTCCCGAGCCCCCGTCGAAAGGGTCGTCGCAAGTCTCCTTGCCGCGCATCCGGGCCGGGTGTCCGGCGAAGCCGCGGCGCTCAGCGATCGCCTCGAGACCGACCGCCTCGCCAACGCGGCCGGCGATCTGGACGTGCTCGTCAATTCGGCGGGGGTGTTCGAAGAGGTGATGATGGCCAATGCCGATCCGGAGCACTGGCTGCGCACGATCGAGATCAACCTCACCGCGCCGTGGCGTCTGGCACGAGCGCTGCTCGACGGGCTTGCACGACGCGAGGGGGTGATCGTCAACGTCGGATCGGATGCGGCTTTCGTCGGCTATGCGGGCTCGGTCGCTTATTGCGCCTCGAAGGGCGCGCTCGTCGGTCTAACCAAGGCGCTTGCCGTCGAGCTTGCGCCGAAGGTGCGCGCCGTGTGCGTGTGCCCGGGGCCGATCGAGACCGACATGATGCGGGAAAGCGTGGCCGCGCAGCCCGATCCGGTTGCGGCGGTGAACGTGTGGGAGTCCAATCCGATGCTCAAACGCGTCGCGCAACCGGAAGAGATCGCGGAGGCCGTGCTGTTCGCCGCCTCGCCGCGGTGTCGATACCAGACGGGCAGCGTGGTTATGGTCGACGGCGGCGTGACCGCCGGACGGAGAGTGCCATGACGGGCGACTGGCAGGTCGTGAGCGGGAACAGGGACAAACTCGGCGAGAGCCCACTCTGGCATCCTTTGGAGCGCAAGCTCTATTGGATCGATTTTTACGGACCGACCGTCCACCGTCTCGATCCCGCGGACGGGAGCATGACCTCATGGCCGGTCCCCGGCGCCGAGCTCATCGGCTCGCTCGGGTTCGCGTCGGGTGGTCGCCTCATGCTCGCTACCGATCGTGGACTCCTTCTGTTCGAGCCCGCACACGGGTCGGTCACGCCCTTTGCCGATCCGAACGGCGGCCGCGAGGCGGTAGGCTACAATGACTCCAAAGTCGGGCGAGACGGCCATTATTGGGTCGGCACGTTCGATGCGCCGGAATCTGCTCCGCGCGGCATCCTCTATTCAGTAGAGCCAAGCGGCCGATGGGCGGTTGCGGATTCGGGGTTCATCGTCTGCAACGGTCCGGCCTTCTCTCCCGATGGAGGCACGCTCTACTTCAGTGACTCGATGGGGAAGCAGATCCTCGCCTATGATGTCGATGCTGCGAGGGGACGATTGTCCAAACGGCGGCTCTTCGCATCCATCGCAGATGGTCTACCGGACGGGATGACGGTCGACAGGGAAGGGCATCTCTGGTGCGCTCTCTACAGCGCGGGCGAGGTCCGCCGCTTCCGGCCCGACGGCGCGGTGAGCGAGATTCTGGCGCTTCCGGTCGCCAACGTCACGAGCTGCTGCCTCGGGGGCGATGATCTCTGCACGCTCTACGTGACGAGCGGCTGGACGGGCGCGACATCGGGCAAGGATTTGGGCGGTTCGCTCTTCAGCCGCCGGGTCGGCGTGCCCGGTTTGCCCGAGCCGGTCTTCTCCGTGCGCTGAGCAAAAACGATGCCGTCATTGGCGAAAGCCGGATCCTATTCAGGGCCTCGACGCGAATCAGCACGCCGAACCGAAGCGCTCCTTGCAGACCCGCAAGGTCTCCGCGATCGGCCGGCGCCACCAGTTCTCCGCTGAGAAGATCTCCACTTCAACGAAGCCGTCGAAGCCGGCGTCCTCGATCCACCCGCGGATGCGCGGAACGTCGATGATGCCGTCGCCCATCATGCCGCGATCGGTGAGGACGTCTCTCGTCGGCACGAGCCAGTCGCAGACGTGAAAGCCAAGAATGCGCCCGTCCCGTCCGGCGCGCGCGATCTTGGTCTCGAGATTCGGATCCCACCAGACGTGATAGACGTCGATGCACACACCCAGCCAACGCGTGGTCTCTGCAGAGGGCTCGAGTTTATCGCAGAGGTCGAGCGCTTCGGACAGCAGCGTGAGACAGCTGCGGTCGGCGGCATAGATGGGATGAAGCGGCTCGAGGGCGAGCCGCACGCCGAGTTCGCGCGCGTCTTCGAGGAGGAGCGAGGTTGCTTCGGCGACCTGGGCGCGCGCTCTTGCCAGATCCTTCGACGAGGGCGGAAGAGAGCCGACGACCATCACGAAGCTTTGCGCTCCGAGCGCTGCTGCCTCGCGCAATGCACGGCGATTGTCTTCGACATTGCGGTCGAAGTCGGAACGGGCGAGCGCCGGAATAAAGCTGCTACGGCAATAACCGGTGACCTCGAGCCCGGCATCCTTGATGCGCTGCCCGACCGCGCCCGCGCTCTTGCCCTCGAGCTCTCTCCGCCATGGCGCGATTGCGCCGAATCCCTCCCGGGCCACCGCATCGATCGTCTCTTCGATCGGCGTCTGAAACCCGAGCGTCGCCGTGTTGATCGCGCAAAGCTCGGGGCGCCCGGCGAGCGCGCGCATGCGCTAGATCCCGTACACCGCAAGAAGCTTGCGCATGCGGCCAATGGCCTGCTCCGGATCGGAAAGCAGGCCCGCTTTGTCGGCTAATCGGAAGGCCTCGGCGAAATACGCAAGCGGACGCATCGCCTGATGACCGGCAACCATCACGAAATGATCCTGATGGCCGTTGAGCCAAGCGACGAAGACGATTCCCGTCTTGTAGTATTGAGTCGGCGACCGGAAGATCAGCCGCGATAGCGGCACCGTCGGTGCGAATGCGCGATGGTAGCGGGCCATATCTTTCTCGGCCAGAGCGGATAGCGCAATCGAGGCCGCCGGCGCGATCGCATCGAAGATGCCGAGAAGCGCGTGCGACTGCTCTCGGCCATCACCGGCGATCAGGTCGGGGTAGTTGAAGTCGTCGCCCGTATACATCTTGACCCCTCGAGGCAGGCGGCGGCGCATCGCGATCTCCTTCTGGTCGTCTAGCAGCGAGATCTTGATGCCATCCACCTTGGCGCTGTTGCTCTCGATCACCTCGAGACATGTCTCGACCGCGGCCGCGAAATCGTTCGCACCCCAATAGCCGGCGAGGGCCGGATCGAACATGTCGCCGAGCCAGTGGAGAATCATCGGCTGATCGGCCTCGGCGAGCACGCGCGAATAAACCCGAACATAGTCCTGTGGGGACCGCGCAACGCGCGTGAGAGCCCGGCTCGCCATCAGGATGATCCGGCCGCCGAGCTTCTGGATCGCTTCGACCTGTTCGAGATAGGCGCGGATCACGTTATCGAGCGAGCGCGCATCGTTCGGATCGAGATGATCGGTCCCCGCACCGGAAAAAATAAGCGCGTGGTTCCGGGACGCCGTATCGTCGAGCGTGCGCCGGATGAGCTCGCGCGCGGTCGGCCAATCGAGGCCCATCCCACGCTGGGAAGTATCCATCGCCTCGGCGATTCCGAAGCCCAGATCCAACAGATGATGGCGGTAGGCGAGCGTGCGTTCCCAATCGAGCGATGGCTTGGCCGAGGGCTCGGCCGCACTCAGCGGATCGGCGACGACGTGAGCCGCAGCAAGCGCTACGCGATTGAAGGCACGTGGCGGCTTCGCAACGACAAGCGGTGTGCCTTCGAGCCGATAAGGCTCAAGCGTGCCATTGCATGATGGCAAAACGATCTGGAGCATCAGTACCTCACCGTCAGGAGTCCGCCATCGGCGGCAATCGTCTGGCCCGTGGTGTAGGGCAGGAGGCCCGTCGCAAGCGTTGCGGCGATGCGGCCGACCTCTTCGGGCCGGCCGAACCGCTTGATGACGGTCAGGCCCTCTGCGATGAGCTTGTCATACCGCTCTTTCGACGGGGCCGTCATATCGGTTTCGACGAAGCCCGGCTGGATCTCGTAGACGCCGATGCCCTCATCGCCGAGCCTTGCGGCAAAGAGTTTCGACACCATCGAAGCGGCGGCCTTCGATACGCAGTATTCCCCGCGAGTAACGGAGGGCGCGAGGGCATTCGCAGAGGTGACTGTGACGATGCTGCAATGCACATCGGCCGGCCGCTCGCGGGCGAGGAGCCGTCGCGCGAAAGCCTGCGACAGGAAGAACGTGCCGCGCGCATTGACGGCAAGACACCGGTCGTAGCTCTCCGGCGTGACCTCGAGAAGGTCGCCGCGCCTCATCACCGAAACACCTGCATTGTTGACGAGCGTCGTCAGCGGACCGAGCGCCGACTCCGCATTATCGAGCATGCGGGCATGTTGGGCGATTTCGCCGATGTCGCCCGTGACCGCGACGGCGCCGCGGCCCATGCGGACGATCTCCTCGACGGCGTCGTGCAACTCGGGCGAGGGTGCAACGTCGTTCATCGCCACATCGAAGCCTTCCGCGGCGAGCGCGAGCGCGATCGCTTTTCCGATGCCGCGGCGGGCGCCCGTCACCAATGCCTTACCGAGCACGGGCCGCCTCCATGCGGGCGAGCGCCTGAGGCGTGCAGACGAGCCGCAGGATCGTTTCGACGTTGAAGGCGAGCCGCGCCGCCAGCATCTTCTCTGACATGAGATCGCGCTCGAACACGATCGATCCGGTGTGTCGGTTCGTCAGATAGTAATAGCCGATCGATGCGATCGTGATGTGCAGCTGAACGGGATCGATGCCGGCGCGGAACACGCCTTGCTCGGCGCCGCGATGGAGCAGGCGGCGCATGCGAGCAATGAACGGCCGGTTGACATCGCGGATCACCTGGGATTTCGCGATGTGGCGGCCTCTATGCAGGTTCTCGCTTGACACGAGGGTCAGGAATTCCGGATTCGCCACGTAATAGTCCCAGGTGAACTCGACATGTGCCTTGAGTGCCGTGACCGGGTCGAGCGAGTCGAGAGCGAGTTCCTCCTCAGCCGAACGGATCTCCGCCCAGGCCTCTTCGAGAGTGGCGGTGAAGAGCGCGTCCTTGTTGCCGAAGTAATGATAGATGAGCTGCTTGTTGATGCGGGCGCGCCTGGCGATGACATCGACCCTTGCGCCGCTCAGCCCGTTTTTGGCGAACTCGGCTTTCGCTGCCGCGAGGATCCTCCGCCGCGTGCCGATCGGATCGCGCTTCTTGACCGGCTTCCCCGCCAATTGGTCCACGAGCCGTCGCTTTCCTCTTGAAATAACCAACCAGTTGGTTATAAATAACGTATTGCGAGAAGCTTGGCAAGGGTGATCGATGTACGACTACGTGATCGTCGGGGGCGGATCGGCGGGTTGCACGCTCGCAGCACGGTTATCCGAACTGCCCGATGTCCGCGTGTTGGTGCTCGAGGCTGGCCCGCGCGATCTCGATCCCTACATCCATATGCCGGTCGGCTTTTTCAAGATGACGGGCGGCCCGCTCACCTGGGGATATCAGACCGCGCCCCTTCGCCACGCGAACAATCGCGTCACCGTCTATCCCCAGGCCCGCGTGCTTGGCGGCGGCGGCTCGATCAACGCCGAGATCTATACCCGCGGAGCGCCGGAAGACTACGATGCGTGGGCAGAAGAATACGGCTGTCCCGGCTGGTCCTTCGCCGAGATGAAGCGCTACTTCATCAAGTCCGAGCGCAACACTCGTCTGGCCGGCGAGATGCATGGCATCGACGGACCGCTCACGGTTTCCGATCTCCGGTCGCCTAACCCGCTGTCGGTCGCCTTCGTCCAGGGGTGCCTCGAGATCGGCATGCCTTACAACCCCGATTTCAATTCGGGGAAACAGGAGGGCGCGGCTCTTTACCAAACGACGATCCGCGACGGCCGGCGCTGCAGCGCCGCCGTCGCCTATCTGAGGCCCGCCCGGCGGAGGCCCAATCTCACCGTCAAGACGCGCGCGTTCATTACGCGGATCATCATCGAGAAGGGCAGGGCAGTTGGCGTCGAGGTCGCCGATCGCGGACGGCTCAATCGCATCGAATCGAAAAGCGAGGTCATCGTGACTGCCGGCGCGATCGGCTCGCCCAAGCTCCTGATGCTGTCTGGGATCGGCCCCGCAGGCCACCTGAAGGACCAGGGCGTTGCCGTCGTGCACGATCTTCCGGGCGTCGGCCAGAACCTCCACGATCATTTCTCGACCGACATCGTGTGGGAGCTCAACGGCCCCCACTCCTACGACAAGTACAAGAAGCTCCACTGGAAGCTCTGGGCCGGCACGGAATATCTTCTCTTCCGCTCGGGTCCAGTATCGTCGAACATCGTCGAGGCCGGCGCCTTCTGGTGGAGCGACCGTGCCGAGAAGACGCCCGATCTCCAGTTCCACTTCCTCGCGGGGGCCGGAGTGGAGAAGGCGGCGGGAACGGTTCCGGGCGGCAACGGCGCCACCTGCAACTCCTATTTCACGCGGCCGCGGTCACGTGGCAGCGTTACGCTCCGCTCCTCGGATCCCGCCGACCCGCCGCTGATCGATCCTAACTCCTTCGCTGAGCCTTACGATCTCGATCGCTCGATCGATGGTATCAAGATCAGCCAGGAAATCGGACAAAGCCCATCCTTCCGGCGGTTCGTAGCCCGCGAATATTTTCCGGGAGAGCGCTGCAAGACCAAGAAGGATTACGAGGACGTCGCCCGCGCCAATGCGCGGTCCTCCTATCACCCAGTCGGCACCTGCAAGATGGGCAGTGACGACATGGCGGTCGTCGCGCCCGATCTCCGTGTCCGCGGCATCGAGGGGCTGCGTGTCTGCGACTCCTCGATCATGCCGCGAATCGTCTCCGCCAATACCAATGCGCCGACGATCGCCATCGCCGAGAAGGCGGCCGATCTCATCAAGGGAAACCGCTGATGGTCAAAATCGTCTCCGCAGGAGAAGCGGCAAAGCTCATCAACGATCATGCCAAGGTCACGGTCAGTTCCTCATCCGGCCTCGGCTGTCCGGATGCCGTGCTCGCCGCAATGGGCAAGCGGTTCGACGAAGAGAGCCGGCCGTGCAATCTCACGATGATTCATCCGATCGCGGCGGGCGACTTTTATGGGGTCCCGGGGATCGAGCATCTGGCCAAACCCGGTCTCATCGCCAGCACTATCGCCGGCTCCTATCCATCGGGTCCGTCCTCGGCCGAGCCGCCGCGCATCTGGCAGATGATCGGCCGGAACGAGATTGCCGCCTACAACATTCCCTCGGGCATCCTGTTCGACATGCACCGCGAGGCCGCGGCGAAACGGCCGGGCGTCCTCACCAAGGTCGGGCTCGACACCTTCGTCGATCCGGATCGCGAGGGCTGCGCAATGAACGCCGCCGCAAGCGCGCCGGTCGTCAAGAAGGTCCACTTCGATGGCGAGGAGTGGCTCTACTTCCCCTCTGTCGTCCCCGATGTCGCGATCATCCGCGCGACCACCGCCGATGAGCGCGGCAATCTCACCTACGAGCAGGAAGGGGCTTATCTCGGCGTGCTCGATCAGGCGCTCGCGGCCCACAACAATGGGGGAACGGTCATCGCTCAGGTGAAGCGCGTGGTCGCCGCGGGCACCCTCAAACCGCACGATGTGCGCGTGCCGGGCATTCTCGTCGACTATGTCGTCGAAGCGCCCGATCAGTGGCAGACGACGCAGACGCCCTACGATCCGGCGATCTCGGGCGAAACCTTCCGGCCGCTCGGCTCCTTCGGCTTCATGGAGTGGGGAGTGAGCAAGATGATCGCCCGCCGAGTCGCGCGCGAACTCGAGGAGGGCTGGGCCGTCAATCTCGGCTTCGGCGTGTCGGCGAACGTGCCCCGCATCTTTCTCGAAGAGGGCCGGCACGGGGCTGTCACCTGGGTGATCGAGCAGGGTGCCGTGGGGGGCATTCCGCTCCTCGACTTTCAGTTCGGCTGTTCGTCCAATGCCGAGTGCATCGTGCCCTCGCCCTATCAGTTCACGTATTTTCAGGCGGGCGGCTTCGATTGCGCGCTTCTCTCTTTTCTGCAGATCGGCGCGGATGGCTCGGTCAATGTCTCGAAGCTCGGCGTACGTCCGCATGTGACGGCCGGCGCGGGCGGCTTCGTCGACATCACCGCGCGGGCGAAGAAGATCGTCTTCTCGGGCTTCTTCACCGCCGGCGCCAAGCTCGACATCGTCGATGGGAAGCTCAGGATCGACAAGGAAGGGAAAGTGAAGAAGCTCGTGCCCGAGGTGGAGCAGGTGTCGTTTTCGGGCAGGCGTGCCGTCGCTCAAGGCCAGGACATTACGTACGTGACCGAGCGGTGCGTGATGAAGCTCACGGCGGATGGGCTGGTCGTGACAGAGATCGCGCCCGGCGCCGATCTTCATCGTGACGTGCTGGCGCAGGCCGACATATCGCTCAAGCCCGCACCGAATCTCAAGCCGATGGACGCCTGCCTGTTCAGGCCCGAGCCGGCGAGGGTTGCTCTCCATGCTTGATACGGGCGATCCTCGCGTGCGTCTCGCGGCCGACGGCTCCATCGCGACGATCACGCTGGCGCGGGCCGATAAGCTCAACGCGCTCGACATCGAGATGATGCTGGCCCTCGAGCGCGCGGCGCATCTCATCGAGACGCAGGCCGGCGTACGGATCGCCATCATCACCGGCGAGGGGGAAAAGTCCTTTTGCGCGGGCGGCGATATCGAGGCTTGGTCGAAGCTCGACCCGCTCACCTTCGGGCAGATATGGATAAGACATGGCCACCGCGCGCTCGATGCGCTCGCACGCCTGCGGCAGCCGCTCATCGCGGCGCTCAACGGGCATACGCTCGGCGGCGGTATCGAGCTGGCGGCGACGGCCGATTTCCGCATTGCCGAGGAGCACGTGAAAGTCGGCTGTCCCGAGACGGGCATCGGCATCATCCCCGGCTGGTCCGGCACGCAACGGCTCGTGCGGCGCTTCGGATCGCAGGTGGTCCGCCGCATGGCGATCGCCGGCGACATCTACTCTGCTGAACAAGCCACGGCGCTCGGCCTTGTCGATGAGGTCGTGCCACGAGGCGCAAGCCTCGCCAAGGCGCGCGAATATGCTTCCCGCATCTTGGGGCGCGGACCCGCCGCCACCGAGCTCGTGAAGGCGCTCGTCAATGCGGCCGAAGGCGAGGAATTCGAACGTCCGATCGAAGCGATCGCCGGCGCCCTCGCCGCGACCACCTCCGATCTCAAGGAAGGGGTCGCCTCGTTCCGAGAGAAGCGCAGGCCCGATTTCGGCGGTGGCTGGTAGTGCGTTCCTCTTCTCCCCACGTTCGGTCGGGAGAAGGGGGATTAGAATCCTGGATCGAGATCGTGCATGATCCGAGCGGCGTTCGTTACCGCCTCGATCGTGCGGTAGCGCTGAGTGTTGACCATCAGGTCGCGGGCGAAGCACAAGGCGCGGTACTCGCAGCGCGCACGCAATGCCTCATCCTTGATCCATTCGAAGTCGATATTGTGCGCGAGGCCGAGAATTCGGCGGATCATTTTGGCGGCCGCGAAGCCGAGCGTATCCTGAAAAAGCCGGTCCATATAGGCTTGCCGCGCGGTCGCGAGCGTCATTCGGCCCCGCGTTCCCTCGAAGAGGGCAGGGGGATAGGCATCGCCAGTCGGCTGGGCGCGCCACAGAGCCAGGAACTTCTCGCGGAACCTCGTCCATATCTCCTCAGTCGTGATGAGCACCCAATCGCGATACGAATCTCGCGCGCCGGGGCGCTCCTCGTGGCCGGCTTGCGCAAAATAGTTGAGCAGGAAGTTGGCGATGATCGCGCCGACATCGAAACCCATCGGCCCCATGAAGGCGAACTCGGGATCGATCACCCGCGTGTCGGTCTCCGTCAACATGACCGAGCCCGTATGCAGGTCGCCGTGGATCATCGCTTCGGGCGCGGCCAGGAACTTGAGCTTGAGCGCGGAAATCGCGACCTTGAGATCGCCGTCCTGCCGGAATTCCTCTGCGATCCGATCGAGATAGGGAGCCGTCCAGCGGTTGTTCGCCGCCACCATGTAGGGCTCGGTGAAGATCAGATCCTCGGTGATCTTGCAGAGCGCGGTGTTGCCGGCGAAGGCCGCGATCATCGCCTTCTTCTCGGCGGCAGAGAGCGCCAGATCGCTCGTGAAATAAAGCGTCTGCGCCATGAAAGTCGAGATGTCCTCGGCGAAGCGCGGATAAACCGTTCCGGCGATCATGCCGCGACGCATGATGACGTGCGGCTCGAGCAGCTCCATAACGATCAGCGCCAGCTCGGGATCGTAGCGGTAGATGCGCGGCACGAGACCAGGGGCAAGACGCGCCTCTTTGCTCAGCGCCATGTGCTCGTAGTGTGCGCGTGAGAGGGGCAACGGCCAGCTCTCACCGACGAGCCGCACGTAGGGTAGCGCCTGCTTCGCCGCCATGCCGCCTTCCGGTCCGCGTACCTTGAAGACGAGGTTCAGGTTGCCGTCGCCGACCTCCCCTATTCTCCAATCTGCGGGCGCGCCGCCGAGACGCTCGGCGAGCTCCGTGTGGCCGGCGATGTAGTCGCGCAAACTCTCTCCGGTATGTGGCCGATAGCCGGCGAACGCCTCTTTGTTCATCGCTCCTCCCGAAAAGGCACGGCTTCGCGAACGATAGCACAACGCCGGTATCGGCCGTTAAGATAGCCCCTAGGGTTCATCAACGGGGAAGCACTTATGTCTTATGTGATTGGGGTCGATGGAGGCACCGAGAGCCTGCGCGCATTCGTCTTCGATCTCGAGGGGCGCTCGCTCGGTTCGCATGCGACGGCCTACAAGACCGACTTCCCCGAGCCCTCGTGGGCCGAGCAGGATCCCGAAGACTGGTGGCAGGCTCTCGGCGCCTCCGTAAAGGGGGCGCTCGCAAAAGCCGGGGTGGCGGCGCGCGATGCGCTCGCGATCTGCCTCGACACGACGTGCTGCTCGGTGGTGGCGCTCGACGGTGAAGGCAGGCCGCTGCGGCCCGCCATGATCTGGATGGACGTACGCTCGGCGAAACAGGCCGACAAGGTAGCGGCCACGAAGGATCCGGCACTTCGCGTCAACGGAGCGGGCTCGGGTCCGGTCTCTGCCGAATGGATGATCCCGAAGTCGCTCTGGATCAAGGAGAACGAGCCCGAGCTCTTCCGCCGTGCCGAGCGGATCGGCGAGTACCAGGACTACCTCAACTTCAAGCTCACCGGGCGCTGGGCCGGCTCGCTCGATAACATGGCGGTGCGTTGGCATTACCAGACCGATCACGGCGGCTTGCCCGTTTCGCTGCTGAAGACGCTTGGTCTCGACGAGCTCATCGCCAGATGGCCGGCGCCAGTCCTGGCATCGGGCGAAGTCATCGGTCCTCTCACTCGGCAAGCCGCCGAGCATCTTGGATTGAACCCCGACACGCCGGTTGTGCAGGGCGGGTCCGACGCCTTCATCGGCATGATTGGCCTTGGCGTCACCGAGCCCGGCGAGATGGCGCTCATCACCGGCTCCTCGCACCTCCATCTCGGCGTCGCCGAGCGCGCCGTGCACAAGCCGGGCGTCTGGGGCACCTACATGGACGCCGTCTATCTCGGAAAGCCGATCATAGAAGGCGGGCAGACCTCGACGGGCTCGGTCATCGCGTGGTTCAAGCGGCATTTCGCGCCCGACACGAGCTTCGATCAATTGAACGAGGCCGCTGGGGCATTGCCAGCCGGCTCGGAAGGCCTGCTCGTGCTCGACCACTTCCAGGGCAACCGCACGCCCTATACCGATGCAGCCTCGCGAGGCGCGATCACCGGCCTCACTCTCAAGCACACGCCGGCGCACGTTTTCCGCGGCATCATCGAGGCGATCTGCCTCGGCACGCGCCTCATCATCGACAATTTCGGCGAAGCCTTTTCAGCCAAACGGATCGTGGTCGCGGGCGGAGCAACCCATTCGCCGCTCTGGCTGCAAATCCATGCCGACACGATCGGCGCCCCGCTCGAGCTCACCGAAGTCGCCGATGCGCCGGCACTCGGCTGCGCCATTCTCGGCGCCTACGGGGCAGGGCGTTTCCGCTCGATCGAGGAGGGCTGCCGCGCCATGGTCCGCCGCCGCGCGATCGTTGAGCCGGATCAGAGCCGCACGAGGCTCTACGAGCGCGATGTCTATCCCCGGTATGCCGCCCTCTACAGCGCGCTCAAATCCGTGCGGGGGGTCTAGCGGAACTTCCCCTAAAGGAAGATCGTTTCAGCACCATGGCGGTGCACAGCGGGTTAGACGAATATCGCGCAAAGCGGAACTTCACTCGCACGCCCGAGCCCGAGGGCCATCCCGAGATGAAGCAGGGATGGAGCTTCGTCATCCAAAAGCACGCCGCAAGCCGCCTTCACTACGATTTTCGCCTCGAGCTCGACGGCGTGCTCAAAAGCTGGGCCGTAACGCGCGGACCGAGCCTCGATCCTGGCGAAAAGCGCCTCGCAGTGCGGGTCGAAGATCACCCGCTCGATTATGGCGGCTTCGAGGGCACGATCCCCAAAGGCGAGTATGGCGGTGGAACCGTCATGCTGTGGGACCGAGGCACATGGACGCCCGAGGGCGACCCGCACGAAGGCCTGAGGAAAGGCAAGCTCAGCTTCACGCTCCATGGCGAGCGGCTGAAGGGCGGCTTTGCGCTCGTCCGCATGCCGCCGCGAGGCCGTGAGAAACGCGAGAACTGGCTCCTCATCAAGCAGAAGGACGAGACCGCCGATCCGGGCCTCGATCCGACCGAGCACTGGCAGGAGAGCGTCTCGACCGGCCGGGGCATGGAGGCGATCGCTAAGGGAACGAAACAGTGGGTTTCGAACCGGAGCGGCCGGAAAGGCGGTGAGATCGATGTGCCCGCTTTCGTGCCACCCCAACTCGCGTATCTCGAGGAGCGGCCGCCCGACGGGCCGCAATGGATCCACGAGATCAAATACGACGGCTATCGGGCGCTGGTCGCGGTCGCTTTCAAGAAGGTCAGGATTTATACGCGCAGCGGCCAGGACTGGACCGCCAAGTTCCGCGCGGTGGCTGACGCCTTCGTTAAGCTCGGCGTCCATGCGCTGATCGATGGCGAGGTCGTGGTCTTCGACGAAAACTCGCACAGCAAGTTCGAGCTTCTTCAGAAGGCGCTGTCGGAGGGCAGAGACAAGGACCTTCGCTTCGTCGCGTTCGATCTTTTGTTCGAGAACGGCAAAGACTTGCGAGGGTTAACGCTCATAGAACGGAAAAAGCGCCTCGAGGCGCTGCTCGGGAAGGCTAAGCCGCCGATCATGTTCGGCGATCATCTGTCGGGCCCGGCCGCGACCGTCTTCAAGGAAGCGTGCCGGCTCGGTATCGAGGGCCTCGTCTCGAAGGACAAGAACAGCTCCTACAGCTCGCAGCGCGTTCGGACCTGGATCAAGAGCAAGTGCCTCGGCCGGTCGGAATTTGTGATCGGCGGCTATCGCCCGTCCGACAAGGCCGGCCGGCCTTTCGCGTCGCTTCTGCTCGGCGAGTTCGGTCCGAACGGCTTCATCTACAGGGGACGCGTGGGAACGGGTTGGAACGACGATATCCTTCACGAGCTCGGCGCCAAGCTTAAGGCACTCGAGACGAAGACCTCGCCCTTCGTTTCCGTGCCGTCCGACATCCGCCGCCGCGCGCGCTGGGTAAAGCCGGAGCTGGTGGCGGAGATCGCCTATACCGAGGTCACCAAGGACAACGTCCTGCGCCATCCTTCATTTGTCGGCATCCGCGAGGACAAGCCTGCGAAGACCATTCGGGGAGACGATCGGCGAAGAGCATGACGGAAGCGATCACCATCTCCGGCGTGCGGCTCACGAGTCCCGACAAGGTGCTGTACCCAGATCAGGGGCTCACCAAGCGCGAACTTGCCGATTATTTCGTGAAGGTGGCCCATCGCATGCTGCCCTATGCGGCCGACCATCCGCTCACCATCGTGCGCTGTCCCCAAGGCGTGTCGGGCCACTGCTTCTACCAGCGGCATCTGACCGAAGGCATGCCCGAAGGCTTCCATGGCGTCCCGATCCCGGGCCGTGGCGGCGAGAAATCCGATTTTCTCTACATCAAGGATGTTACGGGACTAGTCGGCGCGGCCCAGATCGGCGCGCTCGAGCTTCATGTGTGGGGCGCTCCGGTTTCACATGTGCGCAACCCGGATCGGCTCGTCCTCGATCTCGATCCCTCGGATGAGGTGCCGTTCGCAGATGTGAAAGCGGCCGCCAAAGAGGTGCGAGGCATCCTGAAGTCGGCGGGGCTCGAGAGCTTTCCGCTGGTGACGGGCGGCAAAGGCATCCACATCATCGCGCCGCTCGCCGGGGCGAACGGCTGGGATGAGGTCAAATCCTTCGCCGAGGCGATCGCCCGCGGTCTCGAGCGAGCTGACCCTGAGCGGTTCATCGCGCAGGCGAGCAAGGCCAAGCGCAAGGGGCGCATCTTCGTCGACTGGCTGCGCAACGATGAGACCGCGACCGCCATCACGCCCTATTCGCCGCGCGCGCGGAAAGGCGCCCCCGTCGCCATGCCCGTCTCATGGAGCGAGCTTCAGAATCTCGAATCGAGTGCCGCCTTCGATACGGCCGCCGCGATGCGCCGCGCCGCCTCGAAGAAGGAGCCGTGGCCCGGCTACGAGAAGACGGGCCGCATCTCCCGCGCGACACTTGCCGCCGCCGAAAAGGCGATCGCCGCCTGAAATCCGATTGCACCAAGGCACGTGCTTTTGCGGGATGGCCAAGTCTGGTAGCACTCGACGGTTCTTCTCATTTCGGACGTCACATGACACGCATCGAAGACCTCGACACCCCTTCCGTCACCATCCTGCTCGATCGGCTCGACGCCAATATCGCGCGGGGGCAGCGGGAGATCGCCCACCACGGCCTTAACAACCGTCCGCACATCAAGACGCACAAGATTCCGGCGATCGCGAAAATGCAGATCGCCAAGGGTGCCATCGGCATCACCTGCCAGAAAATCGGCGAGGCCGAGGTCTTCGCCGACGCACGAGCCGCGGACGACATCCTCATCACCTACAACATCCTGGGCGATGCCAAGCTCGAGCGTCTCATGGCGCTCCGGGCGCGCGTGCCCGAGCTCGCGGTCGTCGCCGACAACGAAGTCGTGGTGCGCGGACTGTCCGATGCCTGCCGGCGGCATGGCCGCGACATCGGGCTCCTCATCGAGTGCGACGGCGGCTTCGGCCGCAACGGCGTACAGACGCCGGAGGCGGCGCTCGATTTGGCGCGGCTCGCCCTCAACCTGCCGGGCATCCGTTTCAAGGGCCTCATGGTCTACCCGAGCAACGCGCCGAACACGCCCGCCTTCTTCACGCGCGCGATCGAGCTCTTCAAGGCGGAAGGCATCCCATTGCCGGTGCTCTCAGGCGGCGGCACGCCCGCGATGCGCAGCCTCGGAGACTACGGGATGATGACCGAGCACCGGGCCGGCACCTATGTCTACAACGACGTGATGATGGTGCATCAGGGCGTTGCGAGCTGGGACGATTGCGCCATGCAGGTGCGCGCCACCGTCGTCAGCCGGCCGACCGATGATCGCGCCGTCATCGATGCGGGCTCGAAGATCCTGACCTCGGACAAATATTATGTCGAGAACCATGGCCGGCTCGTCGAGTATCCGGACGCGGTGGTGAAGTCGCTTTCGGAAGAGCATGCCGTCATCGATCTGAGCCTATGCCGCGAGCGCCCCAACATCGGCGAAGCCGTCAACGTCGTCCCCAACCATTGCTGCGTCGTCAGCAACATGGTCGACGAGGTCTACGGCGTGCGCAACGGCGCGGTCGAGACCACCTGGAAGGTCGCCGCCCGCGGCAAGACCCGGTGACATCACTCAACTGGGGATAACCCTTCTCCGCCTACAACTGACGCGAGAGTTGAATTAGCGTCCTCAACCTGAAGAGTTGAGGTCTGCAATGCATGCTGTGTTCCGGGCGGCCTGCGCCCTTGCAATTCTCTGCGGCCATGCCGCCGCCAATGAGCTCGAGTTCACGCTCGATAACCGGTCGGAGCAGAGCGTGACCGGCTTCTATGCCTCGCCGCCGGGAGCCGATCTCGGCACTCCGGTGAACCTGCTTGCCGCAGGCGGGGTCGGAGCGGCCGCAACCGGCGCGGTCGATCTCGGCGAAGTCGGGGGGTCTTGCGTCTACGATTTAACGATCGAGTACGCAGACGGCTCGCGCATCGACCGCCCCGACGTCGATCTCTGCAACACCGACGCTCTGATCGTGAACTGACAACACAAACTTTTTCGAGGGGGCTTCAACAATGCTGGGACGGCGGAACGCGCGCGGCGGCGCGCGCAAGGGTGGGTTTGCGTCTGTTCGTCTCATTTTTGGTATGGTCGCGGCCGTCGCGCTCGCAGGGGCTGGCGCCCTAGCCGACGAAGTGGGTCCACCCGTCGCCTCAGACGGCCAAGGGCCAAAGCAGCCCGTCACCGCATACAACGGAAGCTACACTTACAGCGTCCCGATCGAGGTGCCCGCATTCCGGGGCATCGAGCCCAAGCTCAAGCTCTCCTATGACTCGGCGCGCACCATCCGCAATGCCGCAAGCGCCGGCAGCTGGCTTGGCATTGGATGGAAGCTCGACGGCGTTTCTGCAATCGAGCGCGTATCGGGATCCTGGATCCCTACGACCGCTAAACCCGACAAAAAGACGGGCGGTCGGGGATCGCCCGTCTATTCCGATACTGAGGGTGCGATGCCGGCCGATGCCTTTACCCTCGACGGGGATGAGCTCATCGCGTGCTCCGAACTCACAACTCAGTCGCCCTCTTGCACCGCATCAGGCGCCGGGACCGCGTACACGGGCAGGGTCGAGAACTACCTACGCATTCGGCGGAAAAGTTCGGACAACACGTGGGAGGTCACGGCAAAGGATGGGACCGTCTACGCCTACACGTCCCCCAACGGCAGCACGTTTGCTTCGACGTTTCGCTGGTATCTCGCGACTGTAACGGACCGGCGCAGCAATCACGTTGACTATACCTACAACTGTGCGGCTGGCGCCGAATGCATCATCAGCTCCATCCAGTATTTCAATCAGGGCGCTTCGGGTTCGCCAATCGTCACAATCTCGTTTTCGCGGCAGCAGCGCCCGAGCTCGGAGCAACTCAGCTTCGCCACGGGAAACGCGATCCTCAACAATGCAAAACGGCTGACCGCAATTAAGGTCGCTTTCGCGAGCGGAACCGTCCGGGCCTATGCCCTCTCCTATGATACGAGCGCCTCGAGCGGGCTGTCCCGCCTGACGAGCATTCAAGAATACGGGCGCGATGCCGTGGTCGATAGCGGCGGCAACGTCATCACGGGCACCGCTCTCCCGGCCACCGTCATCAACTATTCGAACTTCACTGTCGCGGATTCCTATACGCAGATCCACCATGACTGGGAGGGCCCAGGTTCGGTCATCGGGACCGGCGATTTCGATGGCGATGGCGATACGGACTTCCTCACTTCCTCTGTAGCTAGCCAGCAGATCAATCAGGGAGGCCAGTGGATTACGGTGCACAAATGCCAATTCCACGCGCTTGGACAAGTCGCTTGGGAAGAGGCTAGCTGGAGCCAGACAGGTAATTGCGACGACGAGGGAGCGATCTCCGGCCTGGATTTCACCGGTGATGGACGCGACGACTTCATCAAAATCACGTATGTTAAGTGGGGGACCTTCAGTCCTCCACAGTACGATCATACGGTCCTCACACTGATATCGTACAACGGGACCAGTTTTGGATCCGGCACTGGAGCAGTGTACAGCTACCCGCCCACCACGACGAAAAAACCCTTCGAGGGCGGAATCGGTCGGTTCGGCGACTATGATGGCGACGGAAGCGTCGACTTTATAACCCAAGAAAATAATCTTTGGACAGGAGGGATCGGCTTTACAAAGAAGAATAACTGGACCGTCCCGGACAGCGCTGGCGGCGGGGGTGACACAAACGGCGATGGCAAATCTGATATCGTAGTCGCTGAAACCATTATCGAAGGGGGCGACGGCACGATCTGGGGTGGGGGCACAGCCAGGAAGCAAAAGACGCCGTTTCTTTCTAACGGCAAATCCTTCGTTGGACAGACGCCCGTTGTAACGGCGCAAGGGTCGGAGCTGTCCGACCCGATCTTTAACCGGGCCGCAGACGTCAATGGCGACGGCCACACCGATCTCGTGAAAATCCGGGACTATGGTGACTCACAACCGGGCTATTCGGGGCACGTTTTCGGCCTCAGCATTTTCCTCGCGACGGGCATGACCTACGTCCCGGTCGGCACCGAGGTGAAATTCGATGGCTATATTGCACAGGATCTCTTCGGGATACCGGTGGTCGATATCGACGGGGATGGGCGTGCCGACCTCAAGATACATAACGACTTCATTCGCTCGACTGGAGCGGGGTTCGCCAAGGTGAACAATTTCCCTGCTAACCCGGTCAGCATCGGTGGTGGACAGATCTCAGGCGACTTCAATGGGGATGGCCGGCCTGATTACTACTATTTGAGTTATGACCTAGATCAAGATGGGTCTCCGGACAAGTACGACACGGTTTTCAGCACCGGCGATTATCCAGACCTCTTGATCAACATCGTCGAGCCGCTCGGCGGCAAGATCGCCATCGAATACGAGCCGTCGAGCAGAAAGCCGAACACTCTGCTTCCATTCGTGATGCCCGTTGTAAAGACCGTCACCGTGGATGACGGGCGGGGCGGTGCGGGCACATCGGCGATGACGAGCTACGATTATGCCGATGGGTCATGGAACGTCGACGAGCGGCAGTTCATGGGCTTTAGAACGGTCACTGCCACACTGCCCAAAATCGAGGTCGAAACGACGGGGAACCCCAAGACGATCTCCACCTACCAGCAAAGCCTGCCCTGCCTCGGCAAGGTGGTGACGGTCGAGAGCTTTGACCAATATGGAACGCGGCTGCGCAAGCTGTCGAGCGGCATCACGCAGAACAACGTCGCGCCGTTTACGTGTCAGGAGACCAGCACCACGACGGCCGAGCTACCGGATTCCGTGAACAAGCGCACGCGGGTCAGCCGGACGTTCGACAACTACAACAACGTCATGCGCCTTACTCGCAATGGCGAGGTGGGGTTCACGGGCGACGAGAGCAACGATGCGAGCGACTTCTACCCGAACCTCACCGACTACATCGTCTCATGTCCCGGCCGGGAGATCACCCGCACCGGAAGCGACAATAGCGGAACGAAGCTCAAGGAAACGCAGCACTTCTACGCTGGCGAGACGGCCGCCTACACCACCCCGCCCCAGCGCTGCGAGGAGACGCAGACCAAGGCCTGGATCTCGGGAACCAATTATGCGGTATCGAGCGCCGTGTTCGACGCCTTCGGCAATCTCTACCAGAGCTTCGATCCCGTCTCGCACAAGACCCAGCACGAATACGACCAGGCCTATAACCTGTTCGAGAAGAAGACCAAGCTGCCGAAGTACTTCGATGCGCCGGCCGATACCCGCTTCATCATCCTCCAGGACTGGGACTCGAACGGCAACGGCACCGACGACTTTCGCTGCGAAGAGCCCTCGCGGATCACCGACATAAACGGGAAGACGACCGAGCGCGTGTTCGACGGGCTCTGCCGGGTAACGCGCGAGACGCGGCCAGGCGGCGATTACACGACCACCGACTATAGCCAGATGCCGGCGCCGGCCGCTCCCGCCACTCAATATGTGGAGACGCGCCGGCCCGCACCCACCGCGTCGAGCGACGATGACGACTGGAGCAATCCCGCGACCATCGGCGGCAACTACGATCAGCTGTGGTCGCGCGTCTATCTCGACGGCTTCGGGCGCACCTGGAAGGAGCTCCGCGAGGGGCTGTCGAGCGCCGACAAGATCGAGATCGACCGGGCGTTCAATGACCGCGGGTATCTGAGGAGCGAGAGCGCGCCCTATTACACGGGAAGCGAGACCCGCAAGGACGAGGTCTACGACTATGACGGCCTCGACCGACTCCTAAAGCAGACCCATCCCGATGGCCAGAATGTGTCGCTCACCCACGGGCTCTCCACTACGGGAGGAGAAATCGCGACCGTGCTCGTCAAGGACGAGAGCGGCCGCAAGACGCGCTACCACTTCGATGCGTTCGGCAAGCTCGTCGAGCGGGTAAAGCTTTACGGCTCGGGAACCCCGCAGGCGGAAGCCGTCACGCAGTATGTGCGCGATCTCCTGTCGCGCATCTCCGGAATCAGCGATCCGAATGGCAACGCGTGGGCCTACCAGTATGACGGCCTGTCGCGCCGCAAAGTGGTGGACGATCCCGACCTCGGAGAGTGGACCTACGCCTATTACGAGAACGGCCCCCTCAAGGACCAGATCGACGCCAAGGGCCAGCTGACCCATCTCGACTATGACGTCATGGACCGGGTCACGGCAAAGACGGCGGCCGGGATCGTCACCACCAACACTTACGACGACACCGCGACAGCGGGGCATTCCGGTTATTTGAATGTCGGCCGGCTCACCGACAGCGTGCGGACCGGCACCACCCAGCGCTTCGACTACGACGCCGCGGGCCGGGTAGTGAAGAACCGCTGGGCGGGGATTGCCGGCTCGAGCACCGAGCGGGTCATCGATACGGCCTGGTGGCATGCGGGCGAGCTCCGGAGCCGCACCTATCCCTCAGGCACGGGCGCCGGCTCCTCGACCTATACGGTGAGCGACACTTACGACAACGCCGGCCGGCTCTCGACGGTGAAAAACGGGTCGACCGTGCTCATCGCCTCCACCGACTATGACGGCCGCTCGAAGCCGACCGTCATCGCCTACGGCAACGGCGCCCAAACCACCATGACCTACGATCCCGACCGCTTCTGGATCAAGCGCATCGAAACGAACGTCGTCTCGAGCATCGGCTACGACCTC
>JBJMRA010000116.1:0-20541 GCA_045802365.1 Hyphomicrobiales bacterium
AGCGTAAGGGTTAAAATCCGGCGCCCAGCCGGATGACCCGCCTCAACCGTTGTGTTCATCAGATAGTGTACGACTTGGTCGGGGGTAACCGGGCGGAGGGGTTCGGGCCGGCAAATCAAACGGAAAGTAGTGGCTTCGCCGCTCACTGACTTAGAGTGATGCGGACAGGGACGCTAGAGCGTGATCCGATTGAGGAAGGTTCGTAAAGCTCGCCCGGGCCATTGAACGCAGCGCAACCAGGCGCGAACGTGGCAGCCCTTCACAATTTCGACGCATCGCGCTCTCATTGGCGAAGCGGGAGAGGGGGAGGCATGGCTTCGGGCATCCGTTCGGTTGGCGTTCTGCTGCTCGCCGTCGGCATCCTGTCCGTCGGCCATGGACTCCATGGCTCGCTCGTGGGCGTCAGGGCGCAAGCCGAGAACTTCAGTGCCGCGACCACCGGACTCATCATGTCCGGCTACTTCGCCGGGCTCCTCGTCTCCTCCTCTGCGACCCCGCGCATCGTGCAGTCCGTCGGCCACATCCGGGTCTTCGCGGCCTTCGCCTCGGTCGTCTCGACCGCCGTGATGCTGATCCCGCTGTGGGTCGATCCGGTCTGGTGGTTCTTCATGCGGTTCGTCGCGGGACTGTGCACTTCGGGGCTCTTCATCGTGTGCGAGAGCTGGCTCAATTCGACCTCGAGCAACGAGAACCGCGGCCAGCTCCTCTCGATCTACATGATCGTCACCTATGCAGCGATGGGCTTCGGGCAGTTTCTGCTCAACGTGACCGACACGTCCGGATTCTCGCGTTTCATCATCGTCTCGGCGCTCTTGTCGCTCGCTCTCGTTCCCCTGACGCTCCTCCCCTCCGAGACGCCCAATCTCGCCGGCACGCGGAGCGTCAGCCTCGCCGAGATCTACCGCGCTTCTCCGCTGGCGCTCGTCGCCTGTTTTCTCAGCGGCCTCGCCCAGAGCGCCTTCTTCAGCATGGGAGCGGTGTACGGCCTCATGCAGGGCCTGTCCTTGCCCTACATCTCGATCATGCTGGCGCTCCCGCCGCTTGCGGTCATCCTCTCGCAATATCCGGCGGGACTCCTCTCCGATCGCTACGACCGGCGCACCATCATCATGCTGATGAGCGCGACGGCCGCCGCCATCGCCGCCGCGAGCGTTCCGGCGGCCCACGTTTCGGATATCGCGGTGATCGCCCTTTACACGCTCTTCGGCGGCATCATGCTGCCCATCTATTCCTTGGTGATCGCGCACGCCAACGATCATCTCGACAAGCAGCAGATGCTGGGCGCGAGCGGGAAGCTCGTCCTGATCTATGGCATGGGGGCCATGGCGGGGCCTTCGCTCGCGGGCGAGGTCATGCAGACCCTCGGAACCGCGGGCTTCATGACCTACATGGCGGTCATCTACGTGATTATGACGGTTCACGCGCTGTGGCGGCGCGCTCAGAAGCCCGAGGCGCTGAAGGCGAGCTCGGCCGAACTCCTGAAGGTGGGTCCCATGTCGACGCCGGTCGCGGCTCAATCTTTGGCGAAAGAAGAGAGCAGTCGCGGAGCGGCGGCCTGAGCGGGGCACAATTCATGGGCAGCCTGAGCTGCCTTATGGTGAACCTTTTCTTAAACGTTCTGGCTTCAAACTCGGCCGTATGCAGGGGGTACGCCAGGGCAGGGCCGTGAAAGCGGACAACGGCTCGGGTCTCGACACATCGGCACTCGAGTCGGTCATCGCTTCCCCAAGCGCCGAATCGAGGCGGCAGCTGGCGCGCGAGCTCGCGGGCCTCACCGCCAATCCCGAAACTCCCGGCAATGAGCGCGAGGCGGTCATCCCCTCGATCCTCAGGCTCGCGGTCGATCCGGTCCTCGATGTCCGATGCGCCCTCGCCGAGCGTCTCGCGGTCGCCGAAACCGTTCATCGGGATATCGTGTTCACGATCGTGGCCGATGAAGACGAGATCGCCCTGCCGTTCCTGTCGCTCTGCCGGGCGCTCGATCCGACCATGATGCTCGCGATCGTGCGGGCAGGCGATCTCGCCAGGCAGATGCAGATCGCGCTTCGTACCGACGTCGGAACGGGCGCAGTCCGGCATATCGTCGAAAAGAGCGTGCTTCCCGTGTGCGTGGCTCTGCTCGACAATCCGGTGTTCCGCCTCGATGAGAAGCAGTTGCGCATTCTCTACGCCCGGTTCGGACATGCGCCGCAGATCGTAGAAAGGCTGCTTGCCTGCGAAGACCTGCCGCTCGATATACGGATCCTGGAGGCTCGCCGTGCCGCCAACCGGATTCATCAACTCTTGGCGGAGCGCGGCTGGGTGCCGGCCAATGACGGCGCCGAGATCGTCGCCGATGCCGAGGAAACCGCTGTCCTCAACATCCTGGCCGCCGCCGGCCCCGAGGAGCTCGAGCGGGTCGTCCGCTTTCTCACCGCGAAAAACATGCTGACCCCTTCGATCCTTATGCGCGCTGCCTGCCGCGGCGAGATGGAGATCGTCGAGCGGGTGCTCGCGCATCTTTGCGACATGCCCCACGCTCGCACCGCGCAGATTATGTATGGCCGCGGCCCGGCCAGCCTCAGAGCGGTCTGCAAGAGGGCCGGCCTGCCGCCGTCCTGTTTCTCAATCCTCAGGGCGGCGATCGACGTCGAGCGCGATGCCCGCGAAGAAGGGTATGAGCTCGAGGCCGGAGAGTTCGGCCGCCGCGTCATCGAAGCGTTGATGACGCGATACGAAGGGCTCTCCGGTCCGGATCGCGCCCAGCAGCTCGACATCGTGAGCCGTTTCGCGGAGAATCAGGTCCGCCTCATCGCGAGGCGCCTCAAGAAAGATCTCGCCCGCGCCGCGTGAGGTTACGAAACAGCCGCCGAGAGCGGCGGCTGCAATGTTCTGATTCAAAAGCCGGCGAACGGGAACGCGCTACTGATTGAGCGCCTTCATGGCTTCGTCGAGATGCATGGCGCACTCGTCTGTTTTCTTTGCCGCCATCGCCGTCTTGGCCAGGTCCATGTGCTTCATCGCCATGTCCTCCTTCTGCTTCATCGAAGCGTCTTTCATCGCTTTGTCGATGCCGGCCTTGACCTGCATCATCGAGGCATCGTCGCATTTCATCATTTCGGCCGCACTGACTTGAACGGAGGCCATTGTGCTCAAAACGGTGACACATAGAAGGATCCTGATCATTTCGACCCACTTTCGTGTTGTGAGACATGAGCGTCTCGGTTCGACCGTGGATCAACCCGGCGTGCCTCACAAGCGACTCGCGGGTTCACTCACCGACAAGTGAGAATTGCTCGCAAATGTGTGCGAAGAAGGTGTGTGTTTCGTGATCGGATCGCCGCGGGTCAACTCGGGATTCTCAAAACAGGAACTGCTCGGCGATGACGCGCTCGGCGAGGCTGTGGCCGGGGTCGAACAGGATTCTCGCCGCGCGCTTGCGGTCCTCGACAATCTCTACCGTGAGCACGTCGCGCACCTCGATGTGATCGGCGACGGCGGCCACCGGCCGCTTCTCGGGCTCGAGCGCCTCGATGAGGACGGTCGCCTCCTGCGGAAGGAGCGCGCCGCGCCATCGCCGCGGGCGGAACGCGCTGATCGGGGTCAATGCGAGCAGCTTGGCATTGACGGGAAGGATCGGTCCGTGAGCGGAGAGATTGTAGGCGGTGCTGCCCGCCGGCGTCGACACGAGCACGCCATCGCAGATGAGCTCCTCCATTCGCACCTTGCCATCGATCCAGATCCTGAGCTTGGCGGCCTGATAGAGCTGACGGAACAGCGACACCTCATTGAAGGCGAGCGCCTTGCGCACTTCGCCCTTCTTGTCGCGGGTTTCCATGCGGAGTGGGTAGATGGTCGTCGGCTCCGCCGCCGCAAGCCTCTCGGGAAGAGCTTTCTCGGAATAATCGTTCATCAGGAAGCCGACCGAGCCACGGTTCATGCCGTAGATGGGCTTGCCCGTCGAGACGAAACGGTGAAGCGCCTGGAGCATCAAGCCGTCGCCCCCGAGCGCCACGACCACGTCGGCTTCCTCGGGAGATGCGTTGCCGTAGAGCCTGCCGAGCCTCGAGAGCGCCTTGCGCGCCTCCACTGCGTCGGCGGCGACGAAGGCAATGTGATCGGTCTTCATCGGCGGCTCCGGCGCGTTGACAGGCAGGCACTCATCCCGCATTGAGGCGGGCGACCATACCAGCCGTGCCCCGACAATCCAACGCGATGCGATCGCTCGTCTTCTGCATCACCTGCCGGTATTCCTCCGAGACTCAGCGCGGACCCGATGGCTCGAGCGGGGGCGAGACGCTGGCGCGCGCCATGGAGGGTCTTCTCCTCGAAAGGACGCGGTCCGACGTCAAGGTCGAGCGCCAAGCTTGCCTCTGGTCCTGCACCCGCCACTGCAACGTGCTCATGCGCGATACCGAACGCTACAGCTATCTCGCCGGCGGCTTCGGCCCAAGCCGCGACAACGCCGAAGCGATCCTCGCCTGGTTCGATCTTCACGGCGCGACGGCCACGGGCGAGGTGCCGTTCAGCGCCTGGCCGCGGGCGATGCGCGGGCATTTCATCGCCCGCATGCCGCCCGCCCGCCCATGATCACCCTCATCCTCGGCGGCGCGCGGTCGGGGAAGAGCCGGTATGCAGAGGACCTCGCTCAGGGCGCGCCCACGCGGGTTTATATCGCGACCGCCGAGCCCCTCGACGAGGAGATGCGCAGCCGCATCGCCAGCCATCGAGAGGAGCGCGGGTCGGGCTGGGTAACGCGGGAAGCACAGCTCGAGCTTGCCGCGGCGCTCGCCGAGGCCGACGCGGAAAACGGTGTCGTCCTCATCGACTGCATCACCGTGTGGCTCGGCAATCTCATGCATCGCGAGCGCGACATTCCGCTCGAGGTCGCTCGATTCTGCCGGGCGCTCGAATGCGCCAAAGGCCGGGTTATCGTGGTGGCCAACGAGGTCGGCCTCGGGATCGTGCCGGACAATGCCATGGCGCGGCGCTTCCGTGACGAGGCGGGCCGCGCCAATCAGAAGATCGCGGCCGTGGCAGACGAGGTGATCTTCATGGCCGCCGGGCTGCCGCTCCCGCTCAAAACGCGATAGCGAGGACGATGAGGACGGCGGCGAGCAGGTTGAGCGCGCGATCGTAGAGCGCGAGCGCCCGGCGGATGTCGTTCGCTTCGAGGCGTTGGCGTCCATCCCCCATCGCAGGCAGATCAACGACGTGCCCGTCATAACTGCGGGAGCCCCCGAGCCTGATCCCGAGAGCGCCCGCCATCGCCGCCTCCGGCCAGCCTGCGTTGGGCGAGGCATGCGTTCCCGCATCCCGGCGCATGGCCTTCAACGCATCGCGGCCGGATGCGGGATGCCTAACGGCCGCGGCTGCGGCAAACAGCAACCCGCTCAAGCGTGAGCAGGGCAGGTTCACGAGATCATCGAGCCTCGCCGCCGCCCAGCCGAAATGAAGGTGCTCCGGCGACTTGTGCCCGATCATCGAGTCGGCGGTATTGATGGCCTTATAAAGCGCGATGCCCGGAAGGCCCGCGATAGCGAGCCAGAAGAGGGGGGCAACGATCCCGTCGGAGGTGTTCTCGGCGAGGCTCTCGATCGCGCCCTTGGCGACGCCCGATTCATCGAGTGCCAGTGGATCGCGACCGACGATCGCCGAAACCGCTTTCTGCCCGTGCGCGAGCGAGGTCTCAAGACCATCGAGCACGGCTCCAACGTGATCGCGCAACGATTTTTGCGCAATGAAGGGGGTGGCGAGCAGCGCTTCCCAAACCGGACCAGCCGGCAACGCGCGCGCAAGCAGATGGGCGAGGTACGCCAAGGCGAATGCCGTGACGAGGAGTATGGCGAGCGCCGCCGCCCCGCGCAGACGGCCTGCCCATTCGCTCGGCAAAGGATCGTTCAGGCTGGCATCGAGGATCGCGATCAGCCGACCCATCCATTGAACGGGGTGCCCGATCTGCCTCTGAAGTGAAACGGGATATCCAACGAAGCGCTCGACGACTGCAGCGCCTGCCGCGAGTCCGAACAGCGGCCAGCTCATGCTTTTGTCGGGACCGCCAGCGCCAGAATGCGGTCAATGTCAAGATGGCGGCCAAGGTCTGAGGCCAACTCGTCCAGGCTCTCCTCGACGGTCGCTTCGAACCCGATCTTTCCCGGACTCGCACCGATACCTTCGAGAAACGCGGAGCGAAAAGCATCGGCGGCAAAGCAGCCGTGAAGATAGGTCCCCATGATGCGGCGAGTGGGCGACATCGCGCCGTCCTTCCGGCTGCCGATCGCCGCGAACGGTCGCGCGCAATCGGGCCCGCGGGTTTCGCCAAGGTGCATCTCGTATCCCGATATCGGCGCCCCCGTCGCGACATGGACTCCTTCGACGCGGGTCAGCGTCTTGTCGCCGAGGAGCGTGGTTTCGACGTCGAGGAGTCCGAGACCCTCGGCGGAGCCCGGCGATCCTTCGAGGCCCTGCGGATCGTGCACAGCCTTGCCCAGCATCTGATACCCGCCGCAGAGCCCGAGCACGGCGCCGCCTCGCCTCGCATGCGCGGCGATGTCGATGGCCCATCCGTCTTTCCTGAGCGCCGAAAGATCGGCGATCGTCGACTTCGAGCCGGGAATGACGACGACCTTGGCATCGGCAGGAACCGGCTCGCCCGGCGCCACGAATGTGAGTTGAACGCCGGGTTCGAGCTTCAAAGGATCGAAATCGTCGAAATTGGCGATCCGAGGCAATCGCATGACCGCGATCTTTATGGAGCCGCCGCCCACGTTCTTCTCTCCCTCGAGCGCGACGGAGTCCTCCGCCGGCAGCCTTGCCGCCGATGCGAGATGCGGAACGACGCCGAAGCAGGGTGTCCCGGTCGCCTGCTCGATGTCACTCACGCCTTCACGGAAGAGCGAAGGATCGCCTTGGAAGCGGTTGATGATGAAGCCTTTCAGGCGCGATGCGTCAGATTCGGAGAGAACACGGAAGGTGCCGACGATCGAGGCGATGACCCCGCCTCTATGAATGTCGCCGACGAGGATCGCCGGAAGGTCGGCGGCTTCGGCAAAGCCCATGTTCGCGAGGTCGCCCCGGCGCAGGTTCGTTTCGGCAGGACTTCCAGCACCCTCGACGATGATCAGGTCCGACCCGGCCGCGAGGCGGTGAAAGCTCTGGAGGATCGCGGGCAGGTACCGGTGTCGGCATTCGAAGAACTCGCGGGCGCTGACACTTCCCGTCCGCTTGCCTTGCACGATCACCTGGGCGCCGGTGCCGGATTCGGGCTTGAGGAGCACCGGGTTCATGTGGACGCTCGTCTCGACGCGCGCGGCGCGGGCCTGCAGGGCCTGGGCGCGCCCGATCTCGCCGCCATCGGCCGTCACCGCCGCATTGTTCGACATGTTCTGTGGCTTGAACGGGGTGACGCGAAGCCCACGGTTTGCGTAGAGCCGGCACAACCCGGCCGAGATCAGCGATTTGCCAACGTCGGAGCCCGTGCCCATGATCATGATCGCGCGAGCGGGCATCGTTCAAATGATGTGCGCGTAGGAGCCCATCACACGGCCGCGCTTGGCGCCCATGGGTCCGAGCCGGTCGCCGCGGGCGTCGCTCGCCTCGAACAAGGGTTCTGCGTCGCCGTTCCCGTCCAACCTGGAATAATGGAACTCGTGCCCTCTAAGGCTCGCCGGAAAGGGCAGCGGCGAGGAATGCCGGAAGGACCGGTATCCCAGCTGGAGCTTGGGGTCGCGGAAGCTCGTTCCGGCGGGCAGCAGTCCGGCCATGGGATGGCGCACCCCCTCTTTGTCGATCAAATAATCACCGATGGCCATGAATCCCCCGCACTCGCCATAGACGAGCGCGCCCGCTGATGCAGCGCGCCGTACCCCATCGATGAACCCCCGATTGCGCGAGAGCTGTTCGGCGTAAAGCTCGGGATATCCGCCCGGGAAGTATATGGCGTCCGCCGCCCCGTGCGGGCTCTCGTCGGAAAGCGGCGAAAACGGCACGATCTCGGACCCTTGGCGAGTCCAGTCGTGGAGAAGGTGAGGGTAGCAGAACGCAAACGCCCGGTCGCGGGCGACGGCGATCCGCTGCCCCAAACGCGGAAACGGAGCGGCCGGTGTGGCAATGGAGGGGATCGGCCGTGCCTTCCGGAGCAGCGCTTCCAGATCCAATGAGCCCGAGACGATCCGGGCAGCATCCTCGAGGAAGGTTTCGAGCTCGTCGTGCTCGCTCGCCTGAACGAGGCCCAGATGGCGTGACGGTAGCGCCAGGGCCCCGGTTCGCGGGATCGCGCCGACGATCCGCTCGGGATCGGCGATGGCGTCCTTGACGATGCGCTCGTGCCGGGCGCCCGCCACCCGGTTCAGAATGACCGCAGCGGCTGGTTCCGGCTGATCGAAGCCGCGGATCATCGCTCCGGCCGACTGGCCCATCGACGCGCAATCGATGATGAGCGCGACCGGCAGGTTCAGCTCGGCGGCGAGATCGGCGGTGCTCCCGGCTCCCGATTCCGGACCGTCGAAGAGTCCCATTACACCTTCGATGATGACGAGGTCGGCATCTCTCGCAAGATGGTCCAGATAGGTCGCCACCCTCTCTCTGCCCATCCCCCAGAGGTCGAGATTGAAGCAGGGCCGCCCCGTCGCGGCCTCATGGAAACACGGGTCGATATAGTCGGGTCCGGCTTTCGCGGAAGCCACCCGCACGCCTCTGTTCCGGAGCGCGCGCAGGATTCCGAGCGTCACGACGGTTTTGCCGCTGCGCGAAGCGGGCGCGGCGATGACAAGACCCTTAGCCAAGGGCGCTCTCCCTTAGCGCGCCCTTGTACCAGTCGAGCACGCTTCGCCATTCGGCAATGCGGCCGATGACGACGATAGCCGGCGTGGGCGGTGTCACCCGGGTGAGGAAGGCCGGGACCCCGGAGAGCGTGGTCTCGAGCACCGTCTGATCCTGCAAGGTTGCGTTCGAGACGATCGTGACCGGATCATCCCCATCCCGGCCGCCGGCCAGGAGAGCCGCGGCGATGTCGCTCAGGTGCTTCACCGCCATGTACATGATGATTACCGGTGAGGCGCATGCGATCGCCGGCCAGTTCACATTGGCCGGCATGTGACCCGCGGTGTCGTGGCCGGTGAGGAAGATCACGGAATGATTGGTGTCGCGATGCGTAGCCGGGAGCCCGGCATACGCAAGCCCGCCGATGCCCGCGGAAATTCCGGGGACAATGCGGAACGGCACGCCCGCTTCCGCCAGATGCTGGCATTCTTCGCCGCCCCGCCCGAAGATGAACGGGTCTCCGCCCTTGAGCCGCAACACGCGCTTGCCTGTCCGGGCCAAGTCGATGAGGCGAAGCGAAATGTCGCGCTGCTCAGGAGAGGGCTTGCCGCCGCGCTTGCCCGCATATTCGAGCTCTACTCCGACGCGTACCCACTTGAGGATGTCGGGATTGACGAGCGCGTCGTAGACGACGGCATCGCAGTTCTGCATGGCGTGGTAGCAAAGGAGCGACATGAGGCCGGGCGCGCCAGGACCCGCGCCGCAAAGCCATACCCAACCCGGTTCGAAAGCAGGGAACGGCTCCGCGTCGAGCCGCGCGAATCCGGCGGTCGCGGACGCCTCCGACCAAGCGTTACGGGTTTGGCTCGCGGTCATGTTTGGTCCAGCCGGTTCAAGGCCTTATACAATCGCGCCATGGACGTCACCAGAAAGGCGCCGGGACGCGAATTGAGGCGCGGCTGGACGACCGGCGCATGCGCGACGGCGGCAACCAAAGCGGCATATGCGGCATTGACCACCGGCATCTTTCCCGATCCCGTCGGTATCGCTCTTCCACGCGGCGAAACGCCCGCCTTTTCGCTGGCGCTCGCCGAGAAGGGGGAAGACTGGGCCAGGGCCGGCATCGTCAAGGACGCGGGCGATGACCCCGATGTGACGCATCTCTGCATGGTGATCGCGACGGTGCGGCGGGGCCGGCTGGGATCAGGAGTGGTGTTCCGTGCGGGGCCGGGGGTCGGCACCGTTACCAAGCCGGGGCTGCCGGTCCCACCCGGCGAGCCGGCCATCAACCCCGCGCCGCGCGACATGATGCGATCGGTGATCGCCGAACTCGGTGGCGGCGATGTCGAAATCGAGCTTTCCATTCCAGGCGGTGAGGAGCTTGCGACAAAAACGTGGAATCCGCGGCTTGGGATCCTCGGCGGGCTGTCGATCCTCGGGACAACCGGGATCGTCCACCCGTACTCGTGCTCGGCCTGGATCGCCTCGATCCAGCGCGGAGTGGACGTCGCGCGGGCGACGGGCCTCGCTCATATCGCCGGCTCGACCGGGTCGACGTCGGAACGCGCGGCGCAGGAATTGCATCATTTGCCGCTCGAGGCGATGATCGACATGGGTGACTTCGTCGGCGGACTCCTCAAATATTTGCGGCAACATCCGGTCGATCGCGTCACCATCGCCGGAGGATTCGGAAAGATGGTGAAGCTCGCCCAGGGCGCGCTCGATCTTCATTCAGGGCGCAGTCAGGTCGACTTTGACTGGCTCTCAGAGCGCGTGCCGCCCTCGGTTGTCCCTCGAGTGAAGCGCGCCAACACCGCGCAGGAGGCGCTCGATCTCTGCAGAGGCGTAGATTTCAACGCCGGCAAGCTCATCGCCGACATCGCGCTCGGAACCGTGCAACGCACGCTGCGAACGAAGAAGATCGCACCCGATATCCTGGTCGTCGACCGGCAAGGCGCGATCATCGGGCATGCGGGGTAGGCGGATCCTCATCCTGGGTGGAACGCGCGAAGCGCGCGAGCTCGCTGAGCGGCTGGTCATGGAAGGAGCATTCCCGACCACCTCGCTCGCCGGCGCGACGAAGGCGCCGGCACGGCCGCAAGGGGACTTGCGGATCGGCGGCTTCGGCGGCGTGCGCGGATTGACGGACTATCTCGCATCCGGCGGCTTCGAGGCGCTGGTCGATGCCGCGCATCCGTTTGCGGCACAGATCTCAGCGCACGCGGCCGAAGCGGCGTCCCTGACGGGCGTGCCGATCATCCGTCTCGAACGTCCGCCCTGGGAACCGCAACCGCGCGACAAGTGGCACATGTTCGCCGATCATCTCTCGGCCGCCAATGCGGTTCTGACCGGCGACAGGCTCTTCCTCACCGTCGGCCGAAAGGAGCTTGCTCCCTTCTTTGAGCGCGAGGATGTGACCGGGATCGTGCGTACGATCGAAGCGCTCGATCCGGTTCCCCGGGGATGGGCGCTTGTCCGCAGCCGTCCGCCCTTCGAGGTCGCGGCCGAATGCGCCCTGATGAAAGGCCATGGCGTCGACGTTCTCGTGACCAAGAACTCCGGCGGGAATGATACGCGCGCGAAGCTCGATGCCGCGCGCGAGCTCGGCGTGCGGGTGATCATGATAAATCGTCCTCGGAAGCCGAACGTCGAGACGGCCTCGACTGCCGAGGCGATCCTTGCTCGCCTCTCTGCCCTGCTTTGTGCTTGACCGGGCTTGGGTTCTCGGCTTGTCTTACTTCAGGAGACGGGGCCTGCGCTTGCGTCTCGAGGGAGTGGTGTAGCCAAACGGCAGTTGCGCTCGTCCACTAGGACATAAGATCAGCGGCTGCTTCAAATCCGGAGAAGGGTTCAGATGAAACGCAAATTCCTTTCGCTCGTATTGGCTCTCGGAGCGAGCGCCGCGGCGGCGTCCGTCGCGTCGGCGGGCACGCTCGATGACGTGAAAAGCAAGGGCTTTGTCCAATGCGGCGTCAGTCAGGGGCTGCCCGGGTTCTCGAACCCTGATGCCCAGAACAACTGGACGGGCATGGACGTCGATTTCTGCCGCGCCCTTGCGTCCGCAATCTTCAACGATCCGAACAAGGTCAAGTTCTCGCCCCTGTCGGCGAAGGAACGCTTCACGGCGCTCCAGTCGGGCGAGGTCGACGTGCTCTCGCGCAACACCACATGGACGATGAGCCGCGATACCTCCCTGGGTCTCAAATTCGCGGGCATCATGTACTACGACGGCCAGGGCTTCATGGTACGGAAGTCGCTCGGGGTGGATAGCGCGCTCAAGCTCGACGGCGCGACGGTGTGCACCAATACCGGCACTACGACCGAGCTCAACCTCGCCGACTACTTCAAGGCCCACAACATGAAGTACCAGGTGGTGGCGATCGAGGATTCGAACCAGGTCGTCAAGGCCTACGATGAAGGGCGCTGCGATATTTTCACCACCGACCAGTCCGGCCTTTATGCCGAGCGCCTGAAAATGAAGAACCCCGACGACAACGTCGTGCTCCCGGAGATCATCTCGAAGGAGCCGCTCGGTCCCGTGGTGCGTCAGGGCGACGATGGGTGGTTCAATGTCGTGAAGTGGACTTATTATGCGCTCCTCAATGCGGAGGAACTGGGCATCACCCAGGCCAACGTCGAGGAGATGAAGAAATCCACTAATCCCGAAATCCAACGGGTTCTGGGCGTCAAGAACTCCGATGGATCGGCCGCCGGGTTCGGCAGCGGCATCGGGCTGAGCGAGGACTGGCTCGTCCAAATCGTGAAGGGGGTCGGCAACTACGGCGAAATCTTCGAGCGAAATCTCGGCGAGAAGACGCCGCTGAAGATCGCGCGGGGAAAAAACGCGCTATGGAAAGACGGCGGGCTCCAATACGCACCGCCCATTCGCTGAACGAAGACAAATCAAGAGCCCGGTCCGATGACCGGGCTCTTTTCGCATGACCTCGGAACGATAGACCGGATCAATAGCCGGCGTCTCGGGTGGGAGGGGGCGAGAGCCCTTAAAGGGGTGGAACGGAATGGTAGCGGCCGCTGAGACGCGGGAGCGTCCCAAGGTCTCCTTCTGGAACGATCCGAAGGTCCGTTCGATCTTTGTCCAGGCCGGCCTTGCGATCCTTCTCGGTCTCTTCGCCTACGAGATCGCGCAGAACACAGTCATCAATCTCAGAAGCCGGAATATCGCATCGGGATTCGAATTCCTGAGGAAGACGGCCGGCTTCGATATCATCCAGAGCCTAATTCCCTTCTCGAGCGCTGCCAATTTCGCGACGGCGCTCCTGGTCGGGCTCATCAACACGGTGCTCGTCTCGGCACTCGCCATCGTGGCCGCGACGATCATCGGATTCATCATGGGGGTGATGCGGCTCTCGACGAACTGGCTTCTCGCCAAGCTCGCGACGATTTACATCGAGATCTTCCGCAACGTGCCGATCCTCCTTTGGATTTTCGTCTGGTACGCCGCCGTGCTCCAGCCGCTGCCAGGCCCTCGCCAGTCGCTTCAGCTTGGCGGACTGTTCTTCCTCTCGAACCGCGGGTTGATGATGCCGCGGCCCGTCTTCGGCGAGGGCGCGTGGCTCGGGCTTGCCGGGCTCATCGGGGGGATCGTCGCGGCGCTCCTTCTCGCGCATTGGGCGAGACGCCGGCAGGAGCGCACTGGGGAGCCTTTCCCCGTTTTCAGCGCCTCGCTGGCGCTCATCGTCCTGCTGCCGTTTCTCGGCTTGGCGCTCGCCGGATTCCCGCTCACCATCGACATTCCGGAGCTCAAAGGCTTCAACTTCGCGGGCGGGGTTACGGTCATCCCCGAATTCATCGCGCTTTTCCTCGCTTTGTCGATCTATACCGGAACCTATATCGCTGAAGCGGTGAGAGCAGGGATCCAGTCGGTAAGCAAAGGCCAGAGCGAGGCTGCCCATGCGCTCGGCCTTCATCCGGGTCAGGCCTTGCGGCTGGTGGTAATTCCGCAAGCGATGCGGGTCGTCATTCCGCCTTTGGCGAGCACCTATCTGAGCCTCACCAAGAACTCGTCCCTCGCCGTCGCGATCGGCTATCCCGATCTCGTCGCGGTCGGCGGCACGGTGCTCAACCAGACCGGGCAAGCGATCGAGATCGTGTCCGTGTGGATGATCGTCTATCTCTCGCTCAGTCTCATCACCTCGGGGTTCATGAACTGGTTCAACGCCCGCATGCGGCTCGTGGAGCGCTAGAGCCGTGGCCATTCCCGTCGTGGAAGGTTATGTGAGGAGCGCCGACGCCCCGGTCCTGCCGCCTCCGCCGAGCATGGTAGGAGTCCAGGGCTGGCTTCTCAAAAATCTGTTCTCGTCCCTATGGAACTCGATCGCGTCAATCCTCGCGGGGGCTTTTTTTCTCTGGCTCCTCTGGGGCTTTATCGAGTGGGGAGTGACTGACGCCGTGTGGTCGGGCGATACGCGCGAGGCCTGCTTGGGGGAGGGCGTGGGAGCCTGCTGGCCCTTTATCCGAGCCAAGATGCCGCAATGGATCTACGGGTTCTTCCCAATCGACCAGCGCTGGCGGGTGAACCTTTGTTTCCTTCTCGGCGCCGCCGGCCTCATCCCGATGATGATCCCATCGGTTCCCTACAAAAATTGGAACGCGCTCTATCTCCTCATCGCCTATCCGCTGATCGCCTTCATCCTGCTCACCGGCGGCCATGTGGCGTTCTCGACGACCGGAATTGGCGCGATCGGCGGAGTTCTCCTCCTCAGTGCGGCGCTCCTTCCGGTCCTCGCCTTCGGCGTCGAAGAAGGCGTCCGGCGGAATGCGCTCGGGCTTATCTTCGCCGCTGCTGCGCTTCTTATCTGGATTGCCACGCTCTGGATCAACACGCCATTCGTATGGCTTCTCGGGAACGTCTATTCTCTCGGCCGCGTCGTCGTGGTCGGGCTCCTCATTGCAGCGGCAATCGCCAGCGGCATCGCACTGCTCGCCGCGCGCGGTCCGGGGTCGGGCTCGGTGCTCCGCGGATGGCTCGTCGGGTGGGCCGTGATACTCCTCGCGCTCATTCTCGTAAGCATCGACTTCGGCCTTCAACCGGTCGAGACCCAGCAGTGGGGCGGCCTCATCGTCACCCTCGTCGTGTCGATCACCGGGATCGTGGCATCGCTGCCGATCGGCATCCTTCTGGCGCTCGGCAGACGCTCGAAGATGCCGGTGGTAAAGCTCTTCTCGGTCGTCTTCATCGAGCTGTGGCGGGGCGTGCCGCTCATCACCGTCCTCTTCATGTCGAGCGTCATGCTGCCGTTGTTCCTGCCGCCCGGCACCTCGTTCGACAAGCTCCTGCGCGCGCTCATCGGGGTCGCGCTCTTCTCCTCCGCTTACATGGCCGAGGTGGTGCGCGGCGGGCTACAGGCGATCCCCAAGGGCCAGTACGAAGGCGCCATGGCGCTCGGCCTCTCCTATTGGCATATCAACAACCTGATCGCGCTGCCGCAGGCCCTCAAGATCTCGATCCCGAACATCGTCGGCAATTTCATCAGCCTGTTCAAGGACACCACGCTCGTGCTGATCATCGGGCTCTTCGATCTCCTGGGGATTGTCCAGGCGGGCCTCAGAGACGCCAACTGGGCGACGGCAAGCTCGGCCTCCACCGGCTACTTCACCGTCGCCCTCATCTTCTGGTGCTTCTGCTTCGGCATGTCGCGCTACTCGATATTCATGGAGCGCCGGCTTGCGACAGAGCGCCGGCGCTAGGAGAGAACCGATGTCGATCGACGAGCAGCGTGTGAACGGACGGAGCACCTCGGCTGCGAGGAGGGAGGACCCCGGCGGAAACGACGTTGCTATCCAGATCGCCGACATGAACAAGTGGTACGGCGAGTTTCACGTCCTCCGCGACATCAACCTCACAGTCTATCGCAGCGAGCGGATCGTGATATGCGGGCCTTCGGGCTCCGGCAAATCGACCCTCATCCGCTGCATCAACCGGCTCGAGGAGCACCAGTCGGGGCAGATCATCGTCGACGGGATCGAACTTACGAGCGACCTCAAGCGCATCGACGAGGTCCGCCGCGAAGTGGGCATGGTGTTCCAGCACTTCAACCTGTTCCCGCATTTGACGGTGCTCGAGAACCTGACGCTCGCACCGATCTGGGTTCGCAAGACGCCCAAGGCCGAGGCCGAGCAGATCGCGATAAAGTACCTGGCGCGCGTCAAGATCCCGGAGCAGGCGAACAAGTATCCGGGTCAGCTCTCGGGCGGCCAGCAGCAGCGCGTCGCCATCGCCCGCGCGCTTTGCATGAATCCCCGCATCATGCTCTTCGACGAGCCGACCTCCGCGCTTGATCCCGAGATGATCAAGGAAGTGCTCGAAGTCATGGTCGACCTCGCTGAATCAGGCATGACCATGGTCTGCGTCACTCACGAGATGGGATTCGCCCGCCAGGTCGCGAACCGGGTGATCTTCATGGACCAGGGTCAGATCATCGAACAGAACTCGCCCGCCGAGTTCTTCAGGAATCCGAAGAGCGAGCGCACCAAGCTGTTCCTGAGCCAGATTCTCCACTGACATGCGTTGACGATGTATATACGCTAGTGTAATTTAACAGTCGTGATAACGGACGGCTGCCGCCATGAACAAACCTCTTACGATCCGAAAGGTTGGGAATTCCCTCAGCGTAACCATCTCGGACTTTGCGAAGGAGCTCGGATTGGGCGAAGGCGACAAACTCTTCGCAGTCAGGACTCCGCGCGGGCTCGAGCTCTCGCCCTATGACGCCGATTTCGACAAGGCGGTCGAAAGCGCCCGCAACTTCATGCGGAAATATCCCAACGCAATGAAGAAATTGGCCGAATAGGCTCAGCTTGTGAAATGGCTGACGAGGGACATGGTGGAAGCCTTCCACCGGGAATCGCTGGCGCGCTTTGGCGGAGCAGACGGTTTGCGCGACGAGGGGCTCCTTGAGAGCGCGCTGGCGCGTCCAGAAAACATTCACCCTTATGAGCCTGAAGCGGACACATTTCGTCTAGCCGCAGCATATTGCGCCGGGGTCGTGAGGAATCATCCTTTCATCGATGGAAACAAGCGCACGGGTATTTTGAGCGCGGTGGTGTTCCTCGCCCTCAATGGCATCGAGGTGGCGCTCGAAGAAATCTCAATCGTCACAACGGTGTTCGGGCTGGCGGCGGGTGAAGTGGATGAAGACGCGCTGGCGGGTTGGCTGCGCGAGGCGGCTCGCTAGCCATCAAGCGCTAAAACGCGGCGCTCGCGGCCGACCGGCGCGAAGCCCATTTTCTGATAGAGGGGAAGGGCCGCGGGACTGTCGAGCGTACAGGTGTTGACAGTCACCTTCCTCGGCTGATGCTCCCAGCAGGCGCGGATCGCCTCGGCCATGAACCAGCGCCCGACCCCTCGCCTCTGGAACTCTCGCATGAGCCCGAAATATTTGAGCTCGACCCGGTCCTGAGCGCGGGCGTCGATCTCGAAATATCCGGCCGGCGCGCCGCCCGCATAGAGCACCCAGACTTCGACCTTTGTTGCACGAATCTCCTTTAACAGCTCGTCATCGCTCAGCTTTCTGCGATCGACCCAAAGGTAGGCGCTGCCGACCTGGTCGTAGAGATAGCGATAGAAGTGAGCGGTCGGCTCCTCGAGGCGCATCAGCATGAGCTTGATGCCCGCCGGCACCGGAACGTGGGCGCGAAGGGGTTCCGTCATCTCGAGATGAGTGACGACGGTCTCGACCGTTTTGGCCAAATCAGGCGCCCGTTGCGGCGGGAAGATCAGGGTCGCTGCCCCATTCGGTCCATGAGCCGTCATAGAGCGCGTGCTCCTTGGCGCCGAGGAGGGTCAGGCCCAGGGTCAGGATGGCCGCGGTCACGCCCGAGCCGCAGGATGTGATCACGGGTCGCGAGATATCTACACCCGCCTCCGCGAAGGCCCTGGCAATGTCTGCGGCGGGCTTCAGCGTTCCATCCGGGTTGAGCAGCGTCGCGTAGTGCACGTTTCGTGCGCCCGGAATGTGCCCGGCCCGCACCTCCTTGCGGGGTTCCGGCTCCTCTCCGCGAAAGCGCCCGGGCGAGCGCGCATCGGCGATGACGGCGCCCTTCGCGGTTTCGTTTTGCATCTCCCTCTTGCCGCGGACCATGTCCGGGCGGAACCGGGCCGTGAAATGCTGCTCCTCAGGTTCATGGGGCGGCGGCCCGCGCTCGATCGGGCGCCTCTCCGCCTTCCAATTGGCGAACCCGCCATCGAGGATCGCAACCTCGTCGTGCCCGAAGACGCGGAACATCCACCACGCCCGCGCCGCCGAGAAGAGGCCGGCGGTATCGTAGCAGATCACCCGCGTGCCGTCGCCGATTCCGAGCCTGCCCGCGCTCGAAGCGAACTTTTCCGCGCTCGGCAGCATGTGCGGAAGGATGGTCTCGGTATCGGAAATGGCATCGATATCGAAGAACCTGGCGTTTGGGATGCGCTCGGCCACGAACTCGCCGTGCGCGTCCCGGCCGCCGGCAGGAAGGTGCCAGGAGGCGTCGATGATGACGACGCCTGGGTCTCCCAAGCGGCCGGCCAGCCACTCCGTCGAAACCACGTATGGCGATACCGGCTCCACTTAAGCGAAGACGAGCCTGATCCGGCGGTTCATCTTCCCTTTGCTCTCGATCTTGGCGATCGCAATGGGGCCGATCTCACCCGTCGAGCGCACATGCGTCCCGCCGCAGGGTTGGAGGTCGATGCCGCCGTTGTCACCGATCGCCACCAGACGCACACGCCCGGTGCCCATCGGCGGCTTCACCGACATCGTCCGGATGAGCTGGGGATTGGCTTTGAGTTCTTCGTCGCTGATCCAGCGCGAGAAGACCGGATGGTCTTCCCTGATCAGGCCATTGATTTTCTGCGCGAGCTCGCCCTTCTCGGGAACGCCGCCTTCCGGGATGTCGAAGTCGATGCGTCCGCCATCCTCGGTGATCGACCCGCCGGTCACCGGATAGGGCACGTTGGCGCACAGAAGGTGCATGAGCGTGTGGGCGCGCATGTTGCGATAACGAAGGTCCCAATCGAGGGCGAGCGCCACCTTTGCCCCCGGCGAGAGCTCGACCGGCGCTGCGGGCACGTGCACGACAGTCTTGTTCTCATCATAGACGGTGGTGGCGATTGGCACGCCCTCCGAGCCCTGTTTGAGGAGCCCCTTGTCGCCCGGCTGGCCGCCCGCCGTGGCATAGAAGACGGTGCGATCGAGGATGATGCCGCCGCGCTCGTTCACGCGCTCGACGGTGGCCTCGCACCCCGCGAGATAGGCATCGTCGCGAAACAGCAATTCGGTGCTCATGCTGCGACCTCCTCGAAGACCGTGGGCAGTCGGCTCGCCCGCTCCTCGAGCCATCCGGGCACCGGCAGTCCCTTCTCTCGCAGGAATTCGGGATTGAACAGCTTCGACTGATAGCGCGTGCCGAAGTCGCAGAGCATGGTGACGATCGTGTGGCCGGGCCCCATCTTCCGTGCGAGCCTGATCGCGCCGGCAACGTTGATACCGCTCGACCCGCCCAAGCACAGGCCCTCCGCTTTCAGAAGGTCGAACACGATCGGGATCGCCTCGGAATCGGGAATCTGGAACGCCTCGTCGACGATCGCTCCCTCGATGTTTTTGGTAATCCGGCCCTGGCCGATTCCTTCGGTGATGGATGAGCCTTCGGCCTTCAAGACGCCCGTCGTGTAATAGCTGTAGAGAGCGGCACCCAATGGATCGGCGATGGCGATCTTTACATCCTTGCTGCGGGCCTTGAGGCCATCGCTGACGCCGCCGAGCGTACCGCCGGAGCCTACCGCACAGACGAATCCATCGACGTTGCCGCCCGTCTGATCCCAGATCTCTTTCGCCGTCGTTTCGACATGAGCGCGCCGGTTGGCGACATTGTCGAATTGATTGGCCCAGATCGCGCCATGCGGCGAGCTCTTGGCCAGGGCTAAGGCGAGGCGCTGGGAATACTTCACGTAATTGTTTGGATTCTTGTAAGGCACGGCCGGCACTTCGACGAGCTCCGCGCCGAGCAGCCTGATCGTGTCCTTCTTCTCCTGGCTCTGGGTCTCGGGGATGACGATCACCGTCTTGAAGCCCATGGCGTCGCCGACGATCGCCAGCCCGATCCCGGTATTGCCGGCCGTGCCTTCGACGATGACCCCGCCCGGCTCGAGCTCGCCGCGGGCGACCGCATCCTCGATGATGAAGAGCGCGGCCCGGTCCTTCACCGACTGGCCGGGGTTCATGAACTCCGCCTTGCCGAGGATGGTACATCCCGTCATGTCGGACGCCTTGCGCAGCTTGATCAGGGGTGTGTTGCCGATCGCCGCGATGACGTCAGGCTTGATGTCCATGAGATGCTCCGGAACCCGGGCGGGAATGATTGGTAATCGGCCCCGCCAAGTCAAGGAAGGGAGAGCTCAGCGCACCTTCAAGGTTATGGAATCCGGAAGCTCATCCTCGGGGATGTATTCGGGGTCGACGATCTGCGCGATGCAGTCGCCCGGCATGAGGTATTCCGAGTTGGGCATGTGGAACCAGCGACGGAACTCCTCCGTGGTCATTTTCCCTTCGAGATAATAGTCGAGCACCATCCGGCTGAAACCGTGAAGCTTGGGCGGGAGACATGCATCGATCTTGCGCCGGTCCATGCTCCGCATTGTGCGCTTTTTAGGAGAGCTGCGGAAGGGTCTCAGCGCGAAGCTGGTTCTGAGAGGTGCCTCAGAGTAAGGTTCCGATTCGGATGGACGAGGACATTTTCTTCGCGCTGATCGGCTTGGCGGCAATCGGCATCTTCTTCGCGCCGCTCATAGTGTCATTGGTTGCGCTC
>JBJMRA010000117.1:0-23312 GCA_045802365.1 Hyphomicrobiales bacterium
AGCTACTGCTACGACCTCAACGGCAACATGGTCTCGGGCGACGGGCGCAGCATCGTCTATTCGCCTTACGACCTGCCGACCAGCATCGCCCGCGGCTTCTCGACGGTCACCTTCGCCTATGGCCCCGAGCGCGAGCGCTACAAGCGGGTCGACTCGACCACCGCTGGCACCACCACGACCCTCTATGCGGCGGGCAAGGCCTACGAGAAGATCACGCGGCCCAACGGCACGGTCGAAGAGAAGCTTTATGTCGGCGGCTTTGCGGTGCTGACCAAGAACGGCGGCACGACCTTCAATTATCTGCTCGGCGACCATCTGGGCTCGGTCGACACGATCACCGATGCATTGGGCGCGGTCGCCCAGAAGATGAGCTTCGATGCTTGGGGCAAGCGGCGTGAGGCAGCGCCTTCCGCATCCCTTCTCTTCTGAAAGAGAGGGGAAGTATCCCGGGGTTCCGCGCCTGACCGGAGCCTAAAGCCGATGACGCACGCCTAAACTCTCCCCGCTCTTTGACAACGTTGAACCGCCCATTTTCCATGCGCGATCCAGACTCCCTCCGGCCACGCGAAGCGTAACGCGAAGCGGGTTGTCGCGCCCGCAGGAGCGCCGAATCGAACGAGTTCCGGCGCAACTATCCGATCAGCTCAAGCATCTTAGCGCGTCACAGCTTCTTGGCGTGCGAAACGCGCCGAACGCGGTGGTGGCGCACATGATGACGATGCTTGACCGTGTGGGCGATCCGGGGACCGGCCGTATAGCCGATTGCGCCGCCTGCGACTGCGCCGACAGGGCCTCCTACGACGGCGCCAGCCGCTCCCCCGACGAGGAGGTACTTCACGCGTTGGTTTGCACTGGCCGGGCCCGGCAGAAGCGCCAGGCTCGCGGCGCAGGCGAGACTGATCAAAGTTGCTCTCATTGTCGAACGTCCCATTGCTGCTTCGCCAGCCCCGTGACATCGAAACGCGGCAAAGCGCCAGCCGTTCCTTGGGCGATTAAGTGAGCGGCTGGAGGTCGCCCATCATCGTCGGAAGGAATTCCGACACGGTCGGGTGGATGTGCACGGCCCGCTCCAGCACAGTGTAGGGAGCCTTGGCGTACATGAGATCGAGAATGCAATGGATCACCTCATCGCCGCCGGTGCCCAGGATCGACGCGCCCAGGATCTGCTTGGTTTTCTGATCGATCAGTATTTTCATGAACCCGAGCGTCTCGCTTTTCTCGACCGCGCGGCTTACATCCTCCATGGCCATTTTCGCGACGAGCGCCGGCCGGCCCGACTGGCGCACTTCTTTTTCGGTCATTCCGGCGCGGCCAAGCGGCGGATCGATATAGAGGTTGTACGCCAGGATCCGATCGCTGACGCGGCGCTCGCCATGGTCGAGAAGATTGGCGGCGACGATCTCGAAGTCGTTGTAGGAGGTGTGCGTGAATGCGCCCTTGCCGTTGCACTCGCCGAGCGCCCAGATGCCTGGCACGTTCGTGCGCAGCTGATCGTCGACCGTGATGAAGCCTTTCTCATCCGTTGCGACGCCGGCCTTCTCGAGCCCGAGGTCATCGGTGTTCGGTCGCCGTCCGACCGCCAGCAGAAGATCGGAGCCGATGATCTCGGGCGCTCCCTCAGCGCATTCGACCGCAACTGCGATATCCTTGCCGCGCTTGGAAACGGCAAGACAGCGCGCATTGAGGCGCAAGGTTATTCCTTCGCGGCGCAGGATATCGGCGATCGCCTCCGAGACGTCCTCGTCTTCCCGCGCGACGAGGCGGGGCGCCATTTCGACGACGGTGACTTCGCTGCCGAAGCGGCGGTAGACCTGCGCGAATTCGAGACCGATGTAACTGCCGCCGATGATGATCAGATGAGGCGGCAGAGTATCCCTGGCGAGGAGCGAGCTGTTCGTCAGATAATCGACCTGGTCGAGCCCGGGCAGATCGGGCACGAGCGCGCGACCGCCGACGTCGATAAAGACCTTCTCGGCCTCGAGCAATTCGTTTCCGACCGTGACCTCGCGCGGCGATACGAACCGGGCATGATCGTGATAGACCGTGCACCGTTCGGTTTTTCTCAATGACCGCTCCACTCCGCGCGTTGACGGGCTCACTATTGCGTTCATCCGAGCCTTGACTTGCTTCATGTCGACGCGCGCCCGACCGTCGAGGATCACGCCGAACTCTGCCGCCCGGCTTGCCATGTGCACGGCATAGGCGCTTGCCACGAGACTCTTGGTCGGGGTGCAGCCGGTATTGACACATGTGCCGCCGAAGAGCTTCCGCTCGATGATCGCGACATTCATCCCCGATCCCGCCAGTCGTTTCGCGAGCGATGGTCCGGCCTGCCCGGCACCGATGACGATGGCGTCGTATTGCTGCATGGTGAGCCGCGAGAGTAGTGCTGACGATAACGTAAGGGAACAAGAATTACGAGCTGGGCCGAAGGTCCACGCTATCCATCGGGAGAGCGCTCCGCGCCAGCAGCTCGAAAAGCTCCACTTCATCGAAACGGCCCTTGAGCTTGCCCGACCCAAGCGGGCGGAAGTCGAAGCGCTGGCCGCATCGCCGTCTCACCGCGCCGCTCACGATGATGGTCGTGCCATAGCTCTTGTTCAGGCCTTCCAGTCTCGAGGCTATGTTTATGGTGTCTCCCATCGCGGTATATTGGAGGCGCTCCCGGCCGCCGACATTGCCCACGACCGCGGGCCCCGAATGAATGCCGAAGCGGGTGCGAAACTCCGGGAGCCCCCGCTCCTGCTGGACGCGGTTGAAGCCGTCGAGCGCGCTCTCGATCGCGAGCGCACAGCCGCAGGCCTTAGCCGCGTGATCGGGATCGGCGACGGGCACGTTCCACATCGCGAAAACGGAATCGCCGAGGAACTGGATGATCGATCCGTTATGCTCAGGGACGAGGTCGCTGAAGATGTCGAAATACCCCGACAGCATGGCGACAACATCTTCCGGCGGGTTCCTTTCGGAGATGGTCGTGAAATCGTAGATGTCGGTGAAGAGCGCTGTCACTTCCTCGCGCTTGGCGGAGCGTCCCGCCACCTGGCCAGCCTGAACGATGCGATTGACGAGCTCCTTGGGGACATAGAGCGCGAAGGTCCGGATCGCCGCCGAAGCCGCCGCCATCGCTGCGGCGAGCGCGGAGATCTCGCGGACGTGCGATCTGACTTCTCCCGGTGTGTCGAACTCGAGCCGCTGCAGCCTGTCCACGCGCCGGGTCAAGGCGGCCAGCGATCGCGTTGTCCATCCCGCGAACAACAGGGCGACGCAAATGCCTGACGCGAGCACCAGTGCGGAAACGAAAAGACCGTGGAGGAGCCCGCGCTCGGCTTCGGCGGTCAACTCGGAAAGCGGCGCTGAGACGACGAGGCGGTGGCCCGCGAACAACGGCATCGAGTCGAGCGCCGTCGCCATCACCATATGCATGTCGCCCGCTATGGACAGAAAGCGCACTCGGTCGTCGGGCAGCTTCGCTTGCTCGATCCCCGCCAAGAGCCTGCCTCCGCTCTCATCCGGCATCGCTTTTCCCTGGGCCAAGAGCCGCATGGAGTTGAGATCGGAATGGATGATGGGCTTGCCGGACGCGTCAAGGATCAGAGCTTGGCTGCCCGCTGTCACCTTCTGGTCCGAGAGGAACCGGGCGATGGTATCGAGGAGGACGTCGATGCCGATGACGATCTTGCTGTCGCTGTGATGCGGCTTGGCGATGGTGATGCCGAGCGCGCCGGTGGTCGCCATCTCGTAAGGCGGCGTGGCGATCAATCCGTCCCGTCCCGCCGCTTGCCGGTACCACGGCCGTGTGCGCGGATCGTATCGCGCCGGCAGGACCGGGAGCTCCCGCAGGCGCTGTCCCTTTGCATCCAGAAAGGCCCATTGAGAAAGACGGCTGCCATCGGGTTGGACGGTGATGATGCGCTGGGCAGTCGCGGCCTGGGGAGGGGCGTTCAGCACGCCGCGCCAACGCTGGTCCGCGAGATTGACGACCTGCAGGAGCCCGCCATCGGGATATCCGACATAGACGCCGTCGATCTGCGGGGATCGGGCCAGCGTGCGCAGGAAGAGGGCGTTCGCCTCGACGTCTTCCGCGGTCGAGCGCGCCAGCGGCTCCGAGACGGACGCGAGCTCGACCCCGGTTGCCGGCTCATCGAGCATCGCATGAAAGCGGTCCATGAGCTGGCTCGAGAACGCATGCATGCGTTCCATCGCGCCCCGGATCGCCGCCTCGCGACCTCGTTGATAGTTCACTGCGATGAGGACGCCGCAGACGAGGGTGAGCAGAACGACGAGCAGAACCGAGAGCAGTACGCGGAAGGGACGTGTCCAGAATTGTTCCTTCCGGTCGGCCGCAATCGTTTCCGCTCTCATGGTGCTCAGCGCCGCAAAAACATCCTCATCAGCTGAGAGATGAGCCGGCTGATCACACGCACTCCGATCCGCTCCATCCAGTTCGAGGCCGAACCATCTCGCCTTCGATCACTCTTCATCGTACCACCCTATTGGTCGGTCCGCTCAGGTCGCCGAAGGCCCTCTACGGCAAAAGCCTTCAGCCTCTCCGGATCGCGTTCGCCGCTCCTCGCGAGTTGGCATATCCGGTGTGCGATTGATTCCTCGAGCTTTCGGGTCGGGGCGCACCCGGTCTCCTCCTCCACGAATGCGCAAGCCTCGGTGAGAACGTCAACCAGCTCGAACAAGAGCTGCGCCATGGAGGACTCCTCGCGAGAGCACGACCGAATCGCCCGTACTATACACCCGCTGAGGCACCCGGCAGCATAGGACCATGGCTGCGGAAAGAACCGTTAAGCAAACTGACGGCCGGAACAGCTCCCGCCGAAGGCAGAGCCGCGGGGGCGAACACCGTCCGGCGCGACAGCCTGGAACCTTTCAACTCCAGCTATGATCCGATAATAGACATCTGCCCTTCGCTGGCGCATTTGCGCGAGCTGCGCAAATCAGCAACCGTTCGCAATAGGACGCCCAGATTTCGAGCCGCCCGCAAATATGGCCCATGAATATGCGCCCATCCAGGCCTGTTCGACGTGATCGCACCGAAGATCGGCTCTGAGACTCGAGTGAGGATCGCTGTCGCCGGAACAGGCTCGTTTGGCCGGGAGCACTTGCGTGTCCTCTCGCAGAGGGAAGATGTCCTGGTCGCGGGAGTCGCAGACATCGATCGGGCCTCCGCTAAAAAGTGTGCCGAGCTGTTTGGTGCAACCGGGGTCTTCGGCGATGCCGCCGAGATGTTGGACGAGTTGCGGCCCGATGGGGTAATCGTCGCAACGCCTGGTAGCACCCATGTGCAGATAGCCTGCGCCGCGCTGGATCTCGACATACCGGTTTTGCTTGAAAAGCCGGTCGCCCTGACAGCGGCCGGAGCCGATCTCCTCATCGAGGCGGAAACCACGAGCCGGGCGTTCGTGCTACCCGGTCATATCCTTCGTTTTTCCGAACCCTATCGCACTGTGGTCGACATCGCGCAGTCGGGCGAGCTCGGCACGCTTCTGTCGGTAAGTTCGCGCAATCACCGCGATGAAACGCACGCGACTCGTTACCCCGACATGGATCCGGTGCTGATGACCATGGTTCACGAAATCGATATGACCCTGCTGATTACCGGCGCCGGTCTCGCCTCGGTCCTGGCGTTGCGCCGGCCGGAAGGTACATCCCGCTCGGAAACATTGATCACCGGAACCGGTCGATCGGGTTCCATGTGGCACATTTCCAATGCCTGGACCCAGCCGACCGTCGAAGGCCCTCCGGATCGGCTGGAAGTCGTATGCGAGAACGGGAGCGTCGAGCTGGAACTCGACGCTTTCATACGCGTCTTTGGCACGAAACGGCGGGAGATTAACCTTCGCGAGCGCCCCGCCGACGACATGCTGAGAACCGAGTTGTCCTATTTCATGGATTGCATCAGGACTGGCGGGAAACCAACCATCGTAACATTAGACGATGCGCGACAAGGTCTCCTCGCTGCGGAGGCCATCATGGAGTCCTTGCGAACCGGGACACTCGTCCACCTATGAAGCTGGCTGACGCGCATCTCCATCTTTTCAAGAACGGATATCGCGGTCTCTATGGAAAGAGCCTCTTACGCCCCGATGTCGACGTTTACGAGCAATTGCGCGCCGCCCACGGCATCGAACGGGGACTCGTCGTCGGATACCAGGCCGAAGGCATAGACCCGGAAAACAATGCTTATATTCGCAGTCTCGCCGTCGAGCACGCGTGGATGGCGACGTTGGCGCATATCGAGGCTCGCGCTCCACCAACCGCTCATGCGGTAACCAAGCTGATGAACGATGGGCACGTCGGCATCACACTCTACATCCAGGAGAGCTCTGCAGCAAAAGCACTGACCTCCTGGCCCATCGCTGCGTGGCGTTCGTTCAACGAACGGCGCGCGATAATATCTCTCAATGTCTCGCTCGATTTCGTTTCGGCGTTCACACCATTGGCGAGAGATAATCCGAACTGCCGTTTCCTCGTGTCCCACATCGGAATGCCCGGCGCGTACAAGTCACCGCCCGCCACTGCGCAGGCCGAGGAGACGCTGATGCCGTTACTCAGATTGGCAACGATGCAAAACGTCTTCGTGAAAATCTCCGGGCTCTATGCGATCAGTGACCCCGGTTACGACTATCCTCATCGGGCGGCGGCTCCCTTCATAGAAGTCGTATTAGATCGGGTCGGCCCCGAGCGCTGCCTTTGGGGTTCCGATTTCAGCCCGGCTCTCGATCACGTGTCATTTGCCCAGACGGTATCCACGCCTTGGCTCGAGAGCCTCGCTGAGGAGGACCGCGCGAAAGTGATGGGAGGCAACCTGATCGGCGTTCTCAACCGAGCACGCACATAGTTTTCCCACGAACTCCGGAACGCCGATCTACAGATCACATTATTCGGCGGGCAACGCTCATCATTTGCGCTTCTGCTCGATGACGTTCGATGCCGCGACCAGACACACAAGCATGGTGAACAAGACCGCAGCGATGGCATTGATCGAGGGATCGATTCCCCGACGCATGAGCCCCCACACCAGCACAGGCACCGTCTGATCGTTACCGATGTTGAACCATGTCACGACGAATTCATCGAGCGATAGCGCCGCGGCGAGCAAGGCTGCCCCGATCATGGAGGGGCGAATGAGCGGCAAGGAAATATCCAAAAAGGCGCGAAACGGAGATGCGCCAAGGTCACGCGCAGCTTCGAGCACTCTGAAGTCGAAGTTTTCGAGGCGTGCGTTCATCGTCAGCAACACGAAGGGGAGGCTGACGACAACGTGGCCGATGGCTGCGTTGAACAGCCCGGGTCTAAATCCCGCGCCACGGAAGAAGACGGCAAGCGCAATGCCGATCACGAGAAGCGGCACGACCGCCGGCAGTAGCCCGGCGCCGAGTAACGCCCGCCTCGAAAATGCGCTTTTCAGCTTGACGAGGCCGAAGGCGAACGCCGTTCCAAGCGTCCCCGCGACTACCGCGGAAACCGATGCGAGGAGACCGCTATTTTTCAATGCAGTCGAAATGAGAGGATCGGAAAATGCTTTTTCATACCATTCGAGGGTCAATCCCTCGATCGGAAATGTGAGACGCGGCGAAGTGGTGAACGAGAAGAGCACGATGACCAAGATCGGCGCAAAGAGATAGAACAGCACGATTCCAAGCAGCCCCCAGGATAAGATGCGCGATAGCCTCGCCGTCACCATGCGGAAGCCGATCGGACCACCTTCATCATGGCGAAGTAGATCACCATCACCACCCCCATGATGACGAAGGCCAACGCTGCCCCGAGCGGCCAATTGGAGCCGACGCCGCGAAACTGGTCGGCGACGATATTGCCGATCAGCAGGCTCTGGCTGCCGCCAACGAGCGCGGGCGTTACAAAGTCCCCCGCAGCCAAGAGGAAGGTGAATGCAAAAGATGCCTGAACGCCAGGCAATGTCATCGGCAGGAGGATGGTCCTGATCAAGTGCACGCCCCGCGAGCCGAGATCGCGTGCGGCCTCTACATGGTTTCGGGAGACATTCGTCATTGAGGAATAGATTGGCAGGATTGCGAGCGGCAAAAGAAGCCCGGTGAGCGTCAACACGACAGCAAAGTTGCTGTAGATCAGGAATTCGAGCGGCGCATCGATCAATCCCAGCCACTGCAACAGCGCATTCAGCAGCCCCTGTTTGCCCAATATGGTGCGCCACGCATAAATGCGCACGAGATAGCCGCTGAACATTGAAAGCAGGAATAATTGGAGGATCAATTGCGCGCGCCGATCGAGCACGAACCGCATGAGATATGATAGTGCAAAGGCGATCGGCACCACGATGGAGGCGGTCACGAGCCCGACGATGATCGTGCGGACCATCAGTGCACGATAGAGGCCGGTGACCGCCACCCTCACGTAGTTCGCCAGCGTAAAATCCGGAATGAGGCTGAAGCCCTGCGCGCGCCAGAAGCTCAGGACGAGCAGGCAGATCATCGGGATGCCAAAGAAAATCACATAGAACGTCGCACCGGGCGCGAGCGTCCAGGCGAGCGCCGTCCATGCCTTAGCCGGGCTTAGACTGCGCGCGCTTCGTTTGGGCGCCCTCGGCCTCACTCTCGCAAGTCTAACGGCTTACGATGCCTTGAACGTCTGCCAAGCTTCCACCCACGCCGATGCCGGAACGATATCACCCTGACCGGTCTGGGGCGGGACAACGATCTGCGTCCCGAGGACGCCGCCGTCGGGCTTCCGCACCGTCTCGTAATTGTAGATGTCCCGGGCGGCAGGGTCCATGAGGTCGAATGCCTTCTCGACGGTCGCCCCCGATCCGAGCTCGGTCGCCAGCGCCGCATTTGACTCGGCCGAGGTCACGAAGTTGAAGAACGCATACGCATTATCAAGATGCGGAGCATCGACTGCGATCGTGTAAGCATCCGACCAGTAGAAAGTGCCGTCATCGACCGGATTGCCGAGAGCCAAGGTAACGCCCTTCTGCTTTGCGATAATCAGCTGGTAGGCCCAGCCGCCGAGCCCGATCGAGGCATCGCCGCGGACAAGCACATCGGCCATGTCGCCCAGCGACGCGCCGATCGTGACGACATTGGGCTTTATCGACAGCATCGCCTTGAACGCCTCGTCGAGTTGCGCCTGCGTGAGCCGGGACGGTTCCGGCATGCCTAGCGATTTGGCGAACAGCCAGATGTTTCCGAATGGATCATCGAGAAGCACCAGTTCGCCCTTGTACTTGGGATCGGCAAAACCGGTATATTTGGGCGGAAGCTCTTTCCACTTCGCAGGATTGTAAATGCACGGTTCATCGCCCCAGATCATCGGAATGCCATAGGTTTTGCCGTCCCGATGAAGCCAAGCCGCGCTCTTGAACGCCGGAAACAGACCCTCCGCATTGGGGATCCGGCTCATGTCCAGCGCCTGGAACAGCTCGGTCTTGGAATCGACGATCGAACGCTGAAAATCCTTGTTCATCGTCATGATGTCCATGGATCCGCGTCCGCCGGTATTGAATCGCGTCAATGTCTCGTCCGCCGCGCCGGCGAAGCTTGCATTGAGCTGGATATTGTTTTTCTCGAGAAAAGGCTTGGCGACGTTCTGAGCCTGCTCGCCGTCATATCCGAAGAAATTGAGGGGGCCGCCGAGTTCGCCAGCCTTGGCTTCGCGGGGCGCCCCTAAGACGGTCAGCGTGGCAAGACCGGCTGCGCCTTGAAGAAAGCGACGCCGGTTCGCTGGTTGGTTGAGCCTGTTGTTCAGCAGCACTCGCGCAAGTTCGTTCACGGCATCCTCCCTGGATTGCGCATAAAACCTAGCGGGCGATCCCTCATCGCGATGCGAGTGGCGCGGCCGCTTTTAGCCGCTCTCCTTTGGGTGATCGAGAGTACCCGCCGTACTTACTTGTAAGTCAGTATCGCGCTCGGGCCAACCGATGTCAACGCAACATCCACTCCGTATTTGCGTTGTCGTGGGCGAATTCGGCGCGGCGATCGCTCCACGCAACCACGCCATCCTGGATGACACATGCAATGTCCCTGAGCGCGGAGAGATCCTGAAGCGGATCGCGATTGAGCACCAGCAGGTCTGCAAGGCGGTTTTCACGGACGAGACCCAGTTTGGAGTCCAGATGGAGCGCGCGCGCGCCCGCCCCCGTTGCGGCAGCAATGACCTCCAGTCGCGACATGCCGATACCCTCCAGGTTCTTGAGTTCCCGATGCAACATGATGCCTCCGAACTGCATGTCCGTCCCCACGATAATTCTGCCCCCAGCACGGTGGTATCGGCGCAACCATTCGGCGCGCTGCTCATTGGCTACTCGGCCGAATTCGACATCCTCTGGCGTCCAGCCGCCCTGAAGGCGCTGCGTGAATTTGCGGAACGCCGTCTTTTCCTCGTCGCTGAACAGATTCCGAAAATCGGGGTCCTCTTCCAGCTCCGAAATGCCTTCTCCGATTTGGTACTGTGTAATGACCTGCATGCCGCAATAGACAACGCGACGCACGATCATGGCGTCGATGATGGGCTGGGTCAGCTCCCAATCTATCGCCGCCCACAGGCGCGATGCGAGCGCAAGCCGCTCCGGGATGCTGGCGTACCGAAGGAGGCGATTCCTCGGGTATAATGGGCTCGCGCAGACTCGCGAGCCCGTATGGAGCTCGTCGATTCCGAGCTCCGCCGCCTCGGCACCGTCAACGTCCCATGTCTGAGCAACCACAAGACGCTCATGGGCGTGAGCAACTTCGATCACTGCTCGCATGACCGGCTTCGTCACCCGTTGGGTAAGGATAAGCGAATGCAGGTCGTGCTCGGCGATAAGCCGCTCCGCCGCCGCGGCCGCTTCGGCCGGTGTGTCGACCTCGATGCTCCACTCCGGGTAGGCGGCCGGCGGCTGATCGATCATTGGCCCGCAGGAGAGAATGCGGGGACCACGGAGCTCGCCGTCATTGATGCGCTTGCTCAGCCGGTCGACCGAGGTTTGATCGAAACCCGCAAAGCGGATCGTGGTAATCCCATTCTTCACATAGGCCCGCATGTCGCCATCGAAAGCCGCATGCGTATGCGCTTCGATTAGACCCGGCGTGACCGTTTTACCGTGAAGCCGCCATCGCCTCGCACGGCCGGAGTTGAACCGGTCCGTTCGGCCGCCCGCATATCGGATGCGGTTCCCTTCGATGACGATCATCGCATCCCTGATCGGCGCCCCGCCACTTCCATCGATCAGGTTCGCACCCTCGAGAATCAAGCGCCGTTCATCCATCATCGTCGAATCCCCTCTCATGGCGAGGTGCGCCTCCAGACTGGAACAATTATCTCATGCATGACAGTCCGGCAGACCGGCGGTATGGCCGGCCGCCGATTTCCGAGCCCGCCCCCAGAGAGCGGCGGCGCGGCGTCAGCGACATGAAGCGAAGCGTCGAAGCGCTCTTGCGCATTCCTCCCAAATACTGACTCACTAGTAAGTCTTGTGTCAACGTACCGCTTCTCTATGATGGATGCAGGCGTGCTCCAGGTGAGGCTAGATTGCGCGACCGGATCAAATCGGTGGCCGAAGATTTGCTCATTCGCAACGGATATCGCGGGACGAGCTTTGGCCTCATAGCGGGCAAGCTGAAGATGACGCGCGCCAATATTCACTATCATTTCGGGAATAAGCGGCTGTTGGTCGAAGAGGTGCTGCAGGACTATGTCGATGCCACGTCGGAGAAATTGCACGAAATCTGGACGGCTCCGGACATCGCGCTGATCGAGAAGATCGAGCTCATGATGGAATTCAGCCGCGAGCGCCACGCCAAATACAATCCGCCCGACAAGCATGGCCGGCCTTGGAGTCTGATCGCCCGCATGCGCCAGGACAGCGAATTCCTGACCCCGAAGGGCCGCGCGGCACTGCAGCGCTTTGGCCACGATCTAACCGCCAACATCAGGATCGCGATCGAGTCGGCAAAGGACAAGAAGGAGTTCGACGCCTCGATGCCTACCGAAGACGTGGCGCTGCAACTGGTCAGCATCGCCAACAGCGCAGGACCGATTACTCAGGATGCGGCAAGTTTCGAGCGCTTGGAGCAGCTCTATCGGGGATTTGCGCGCATCATCTCGCTCGCGTTTGCAACCAAGCGCCGGCGTAAGCATCGCGTCAACTCGCGGAAGATTGCCCGCGTTGGGTCGGTCCGCAAGCGGCCGGGCTCCTCCTTTGCGCGCGGCAATGCTTGAGCCGCTTGCCTGGCCGTCATCGATAATCACCTCGGAGATCACCTTATGACCAAATCGGCGCCACCGCGGGTGAGCACGGCCTTCGCCACCGTCGACTTTGACAAGCCGGGCAAGCAGATCGGCTACATCATGATCCCGCATTCACCCCATGACGACGCATGGGGCGTGACCCGCATCCCGGTCGCCCTCGTTAGCGGTGGAAAGGGCCGGACCGTGATCGTGGAAGGCGGCAATCACGGCGATGAATATGAAGGGCCGATCACGATCTGCGAACTGATCAGGGAACTCGATCCAGGTCAGGTCCAGGGCAGGTTGATCCTTCTCCCCGCGATCAATGTCCATGCCGTGATCGGGGGGCAGCGGACTTCTCCCGTCGACGGCGTGAACTTCAACCGCACCTTTCCCGGCGATCCACAAGGGACGATAACCCACCAGATCTCCGCCTATGTCAGCGATCATATCTTCCCCATTGCGGATGCTTTCCTGGATTTGCATTCAGGAGGATCTTCCCTCGATATCCTGCCCAGCGCGATCATCGAGCCTACCGACGATCCCGACCTGCTCCGCCGCAACATTGCGGCCGTTCAGGCCTTCGATGCGCCGATGACAGTGGTGATCAGCAATCTCGGCGAGCGGCGCACATCCACCGCTGCCGCGTGCCGGGCCGGCCTTGTGACGGTGGGAACCGAGATGGCGGGCGGCGGCACCGTTTCGCTGGATGCACTCGCCATCTGCCGGCGTGGTGTTCGCAATGTTCTCGCCCATCTGGGCGTGCTCCCGCCGGAGATGACAGAGCCCAGGCGTCAGGAGAGCAAGCTTTTGGAACTTCCAGGCGCCAAGGCCTATGTGTTCGCCTCGATCGACGGCATCTTCGAACCGTTCCACGCGAATGGACGCGATGTTCAGGCGGGCGAGGCGGCGGGCCGGATCCACTGCACCTGGGACCCGGCTCTGCCGCCCCATACCGTCCATTATCAGGCAGATGGAATTCTCTACGCGCGCCGACAGCCCGGCCGGGTGCGGCCCGGCAACTGCTGTCTCGTTGTTGCTTCCCCCTATGCGGGAGCAGTCGGTTGATCGGACGATCCGATATCGAGGACGCTCGTCGCCGCATCGCCGATTGGATTCGGTGGACGCCCATCATTCCCCTCTCCCAATGTCAGAAGCCTCTCCTCTCCAACGATCGGGTCGTACTGAAGCTCGAAAACCTTCAAGTCACGGGCTCGTTCAAGGCCCGCGGCGCGATGAACGGTCTCCTGGCGCGCGCCGGTGAGGACTATCGGACGGGCCTCGTAACTGCCTCGGGCGGCAACCATGGCCTCGCGGTGGCGAGGACGGCATCAACTGCCGGCGTGCCGGCGCGCATTTTCGTGCCCAAAGGCGTATCGCAGGCGAAGATCGACAAGATAAAGGCCTGGAACGCCGATGTCGAAATCGTCGGCGATGTTTGGGATGAGTCGAATGCGGCCGCGATGGAGGAGGCCGCCCGCAGCGGCGCTCTCTATCTCCATCCCTTCGCCGATCCCTCGATCGTGGCGGGCCAGGGGACGTTGGGACTGGAAATCTTGCAAGATATTCCGGATCTCGAAGCCATCGTCGTTGCGATCGGAGGCGGCGGCTTGATCTCAGGCGTATCGCTTGCGATCCATAGTGCCAAGCCGTCTGTCCGCATCATCGGTGTCGAGCCGGTCGGTTCACCCACTTTGAAGGCAAGCCTGGATGCCGGCGCCTGCATCCCTCTCGAGGAAGTGACGACGAGAGTGCCGACCATGGCGTGCAGGCAGACTGATCCGCGAATCTTCGACATTGTGAGACAGCACGTGAGCGAGGTGGTGCTGGTCAGCGATGACGAGATGGAGCAGGCCGCACGCTGGCTGTGGTTCGAGCTTGGCATCGCCGCCGACCTCTCGGGGGCGGCGTCGATCGCCGCTTTGCGTCGGGGCGTGCCCGGACTCGGCCGAGCACAACGGGTCTGCGCATTGATCTGTGGCGCAGGACCGGAGGGCACGCGCTGAAGCGCGCCTCAGCTGACGAGCGTAGTCTCGCCCATTTACGCACACGCAAGATTCTGAATTCAAGAAGGCTGGGAGGACTGGGATGGACCTTCGCGACAGAACCGCGCTCGTCACCGGAGGAGGCACGGGCATCGGAGCCGCCATCGCCCGCGCACTTTCAGCCGAAGGCGTCCGCCTCATGCTCGCGGGCAGGCGAACCGAGCCCCTTCACCGATCGGTAGAAGCGATCCGCAACAATGGCGGACACGCCTCGTTCATGGCCTGCGATATCAGATCTCCTGAGCAATGCGAAGCGCTCGTGAACGCCACGCTGGAAGGGCTGGGTCGGATCGATATCCTGGTCAACAATGCCGGGGTTTCCGGACATGGCAAATATTTGGGCGCGCATTCCGTCGAAGAATGGGATGTGATCATGGACACCAATTTGAAGTCTGCGTTTCTTCTATCACGGGCTGTCCTGCCCGGTATGCTGGCCGCAGGAGCGGGATACATCGTGAATATCAGTTCGATCTCTGGAATTCGCTGCTATCCCGGCGAAGCAGTATACGGAGTGAGCAAGCACGCGCTCAACGCTTTGACCGAGTACATCGTCGAGGAGTACGGAAGGCGCGGCATACGAGCGGTGGCTGTGTGTCCAGGTTTGGTTCACACCGATATGGGACTCGCCCTCAAGCCAGAAAGACTGGAACATTTGATCTCGCCCGACGAGGTTGCAGGAGCTGTCGTTTGGATCCTCCGCCAGCCAGATACGGTGATGATCCCCTCCCCCCTCGCGTTCGATACCGTTGCTGACCCGTGGGACGGCCACGGTATCGCCATCGCTGAACCAACGGCTTGAGCACGAGGTGCGTCGTATCGAGGGCGCCAGCGAAGCGTCCAAGCCACTCCTGATCGATGGCGATAGGATCGCCACCCTTCTACATTCAGGTTAGCCGGTGCGTTCGCCATCCCAATACCGCCGCGTGGCGGACATATCGAAAATTCCGTCGGGCCTTTGGAGGGCATTGACGGCCATCTTGTTCGATTGGGGGTAGACGCAGACATCGGCCGGATTACGCTCGCCGATCATGAGATAGCTGCAGGACCCGGCGCCGCTGTTCAGGAAAGAATGGCCGACCTTGCGGCCGGCGGGAAAGCAGGCGAAGTCGCCCGGCTTCATCTCGTATCGCTCATCGCCGAGCAAGAGCGTCACTTGTCCCTCGAGGACGAGAGCATGCTCCTCTTCCATCATGTGATAGTGCAACGGCGCCAGCCGCATGCCCGGTGCCGGCGCTTCGATAAGCATCCCCACATGGTAGTCCTTCCCGACCGCGGCGAATGTCAGATGCTTGGACCGGCCGCCGAAGCGCGCGCCTTGGCGGGTCTCCTCCCATGCAAGGTCGCGCGAAGAGATGGGTGGCTTCGGTCGCGGCGGCGGCGATGCGGCGGTCTCAGTCTCCGCGGGCGGTACTTCACCGATAGGGAGACCGGTATCCTCCCCGTCCCAATAGCCGCGTGTCGCCGCGAGGTCGAAAATTGCGCGCCGCCCCAACGCGCGCACCAGCACCTTGTTCGAATCGGTATAGATGACCACCTCGTTCGGATTGCGCTCGCCGACGATCACATAGCGACAGGTTTCGGCGGTGTCGTTGATGAGGCAATGCCCGGCCCTCTGGCCGGCCGGAAAACAGACGTAGTCGCCGGCATGCATGCGATAGCTTTCGGCGCCCAGACGGACCGTGAGGGCGCCGTCCAGCACGAACACGTGCTCTTCCTCGAAGATGTGGTAGTGAGCGGGCGCGGTCTGCTTCCCGGCATCCAACTCCTCGATGGCGACACCGACCCGATAGTGCTCGCCCATCGCGGCGAGACTCAGGTGGCGGTACCGGAGTCCGAACCGCGGAACCTCTGACCATTCCGTCCATGGGACATCATCGGATGAGATCGGCTTCAGCGGCTTATCCGGCATATTCTTGACACTCCGGTACACGCGCATCACCAAGAGCACCAAGAATCATTCTTGGAGCACTTCGTGCCTTTGTGGTCGCTTTCAATCGGGCCAAGCGAGGAGCGCCTCATATTGCCGCCGCCGGAGCTCGTCGAGGTCCGGCACGGGCTCGCCGCGGAGCTCCTCGAGCGTAGTCGTGATGCGGTCGGCGACAATCTGCGCTTCTCCGGGATGGAGATTGCAGGGGTCGAGGTAGAAATATCCATGCTCGACTTCGTGATCGCGCACGATGACCGGCGGGTCGCCTTTCGCCAACGCGCCGGCGAGCGCCGCAGCCGTGGTCCCGGCCTTCTCAGGGATAATGCGAAGCTTGAGCCGGTCGAGCGGGTTATTGGTGGGGTCGGGAATGATCTCGACCGCGACGCCCGGGAGGCCGCTAAAGGTTTCGAGCCAAAGCTTGAGGTATCCGGTCTCGCGGGCGCGCACCTCGGCATGGTCGCGCTTCCCCCAAGCCTCGAGCGCCGCGATGGTGCCGGCGATCCCTTCCTTGCCGACCTTCATTCCGCGTCCGATCCCGTAATTCTGGAGAAACGCCGCCCTGACCAGCGGCTTGCGCCCGGCGACGATGCCCGCCGTGGGACCGCCCAGGAACTTGTGAGCGCTGTAGACGACGATGTCGGCGCCATCGCGCAGGAAGCCTTTCAGGTCGTACTCCGAAGCCGCGTCAACAATGACCGGCACGTTTCGCTCCCGGCAAATGGTGCAGAACTCGGACAGCGCGATCTGGCCGTATTGGACGGCGTGATGCGAGACGACATAGACCGCCGCCGCGGTGCGATCGCCGATGCTGCCCGCAAGCTGGTGAGGGCGCGCATGAGTCGCCTGGCCGACCGCGACCACTTTCGCCCCCGCGAGCCGGATAGCCTGCTCGATCGGCGCGCCGTAATAGACCATGTGGCCGGTCTGGATGAGCACCTCGTCTTTCATCCCGGTGGTGTCGGGGAGCTGCTCGATCCGTGCGATCTCCACTCCGGTCATTGCTCCGGCCACTGCGATCGTGATCCCCGCCGAGGCCGAGGCCGTGACGCATCCGGCTTCAGCCCCTGTAGCATCGGCGATGGCCCGGGATGCCTTCCGGTGCAGATCGTTGATCTCGACGAATTCGCTGAGAACTCCCTCGATCGTGTCGACCGCTTCGGGCACGACGATCGATGCGCCGAGCGCGGTCATCGTCCCCGACACATTGATGATGCGGCGCAGGCCGAGAGCGGGCCTGATGTCGCGGCGGTTCGAAATCATGAGCTTGCCTCCATGTCGTCCGGTCCGTTTCGCCGGGGGCGGTCGCGGTCGAGGCGCGACAGGAAGGCCTTGAGCCGGTCGTGGCGCGGGTTCTCCAGGATCTCATCGGGGCCGCCCTCGGCAACGATGCGGCCGCCGTCCATGAAAACGACCGTATCGCTCACTTCGCGCGCAAATGCCATTTCGTGCGTCACGACGATCATGGTCATGCCGTCCTCGGCGAGCTTCCTTACGACGCTCAGCACCTCGCCGACGAGCTCCGGGTCGAGGGCGGACGTGATCTCGTCGAGGAGAAGAACTTTGGGGTCCATAGCTACCGCCCTCGCGATCCCGACGCGCTGTTGCTGGCCGCCCGAGAGTTGCGCCGGATAGCTGTCGAGCTTGGCCTCAAGACCGACGCGCGACAGCCACTGCTTTGCGATGTCGTAAGCTTCGCGCTTCGAGCGGCCGCGCACCTTGCGCAAGCCCAGCATCACGTTTTCGGCCGCCGTCAGATGCGGAAAGAGATAGAACATCTGGAAGACCATGCCGGTCTCGGCGCGGATCGCGGAGAGCTCGCGCTCGCGCCGCCGCCTGCGCGCCGGGCCTTCCGCCGTGAACCCCACTTCCACACCGTCGAGCATGATCGAGCCTTGGTCGTAGGGTTCGAGCGCGTTGACGCATCTGAGGAGCGTCGTCTTGCCGCTGCCCGAGGGACCGATGACGCTGACGACCTCGCCTCGCCTGACCTCGAGGTCGACACCCTTCAGCACTTCGGTCTCGCCGAACGATTTGTGCAGCCCGCGGATGCTGACGACCGCCTCAGGCCTCGATCCTTTTTCGGTGTGCCCGCGCACCGGCTACTCTCGTATGTACGCAAATCGCATCTCGAGCCGGCGGCTAAGCTGCGACAGACTGAAGTTGATCGCGAAATAGATCAGCGAGCCGACGATGTAGAGCGGCATCGGCTCGTACACGCGCCCGATCACCTGCTGGATCGACAGCATCAAATCGATGACGCCGACGAGCGACACGAGTGCGCTTCCTTTGACGGTGTCGGTGACGTTGTTGATCCAGGGCGGAAGGAAGCGGCGGAGCGCTTGCGGAAAGACGACATAGAACATTCGCGGCCAGAAGCCGAGCCCGATGGCTTTGCCGGCCTCGACCTGGCCGAAGTGAATGGATTGAAGCGCGCCGCGGGCAATTTCGGTCACCTGCGCCGAGGCGAAGGCCGTCAGAGCCACGACGGCAGAGGGAAAGTTCCCGAGATTTATTCCGAGCGGCGGCAGCCCGTAATAGACCGAAAAGATGAGCACGATGACGGGGATGCCGCGGATGATGTCGCTATAACCGACGATCAGCCAGCGGACGGGCGGCGGCCCATAAACGACGAGCGTGCCAAGGAGGACGCCGATGATCAGCGACGAGACGACTGTCAAAGCCGAGACGGCAAGGGTGATGAGCAGCCCTTGCCAGAGATAGGGGAGCGACTCGATCGCGAGCTCCACGGCTACCGCCTCACCGAGAATTTGCGCTCCAGGAGCCTCAGCGCGGCGAAAATGAGATACCCCGTGATGATGTAGAGGGGTGCTGCGATGCTGTAGGCCTCGATGACCCGGAACTTGTTGGTGCTCAGCCACTTTGCCGCATAGGTGAGTTCGGGAACCGCGAGCACCGAGGCGATCGAGGTATCCTTGAACAGCGATACGAACTGGTTGCTGAGCGCCGGCATCACGACGCGGAACATGGTCGGCAGCCTCACATGCAAGAGCCGCTGCCGAGGCGTGAGCCCGATCGCCTTGCCCGCATCCTGCAACCCTCTCGGCACCGCCTCGAGGCCGGCGCGAAAGATTTCGACGAGATAGGCGCCCGAATAGACCGAGAGCGTGATGATGAAGGATGTGACGTTGTCGTATTTGAAACCGCCGATGGTCGGGATGCCGTAGAACACGAGATAGACGAGAAGCAGCAGCGGCTGATTTCGGATGAACTCGACATAACCCGTGATGACCCGGCGCAAGCTCCGCGGCCCATCGACATAGACGAGCGCCATCGACAGCCCGATCGCCGAACCGATCAGGATCGAGATGACGGCGAGCTCTATCCCGAGGAGGAGGCCCCAATAGAATTTGTCGAAATAGAGCCAGACGAAATTGTAGTTGATGTGATACTTCATCGGCGGGACCGATCAGCGCCCGTCAATCGTCTTCCGCCAGTCCATGCCGAAGGGTCGGCAGCCCTTCGGCATGGAGACAGGCTCAGATCTTCGGGAAGCCCGGCTCACGCTCCGGCGGCTTCGATCCGAAAAAGTCCGCGAATGCCTTGTCGTAGATCTCGTTCTGATGGCCGAACATCGCGACATTGAAGGTCGTATTCACGAATGTGAGCCAGTCGAGGTCGCCCTGCCGGAGAGCCGCCGAGTAGAGCATGCTGAACCACTTCTTGCCGGCGTCGGCATACTTGTCGGGGGCGCGTTTGGCGAGCCACCACACCGTCGACAGGTCGACGGCCGCCGCATCGACGCGGCCCGATTCGAGCGCCTGGATGACGTTCGCCTGAGTGTCGATCTGCAGCACCTCCGCTTCCGGAAGCACGGCATGCACGGACTGCTCGGCGTCGACATTGGCGAGGATAGAGACCTTCGTCGCCTTGCCGCCTGAAAGCAGCGCATCGAACTTCTCCTTCTCGCTCTTCGGCTTCGTCAACAGCGCTATTCCCTCCACGTAATAGGGCCGCGTGAAGTTCACGAGCTGAGCGCGCCCCGGAGTGACGGTCATGAACTGGATGGTGATGTCGACCTTGCCGGTCGTCACGTTCGGGATGCGGGCATCGGCCTCCTGACGCACGTACTCGACCTTGGTGTCATCATCGAATAGGCCCTTGGCCAGGATGCGGGCCATGGCGATGTCCATTCCGACAAGCTTGCCCTGCTCGTCCTCGAAGTGCCAGGGCGCGTTGGTGCTCCCCGTTCCGACGATCAGGTGGCCGCGGTCGAGAACGGTGCGGAGCAGGCTTCCTTCCGACGCCTGCGCGTACGCCCTTTCCGGCGAGAGCACGCTCGCCATTGCCGCCGTTCCGGCGAGCCCCAGTCCGGCGGCCAAAAGGAACGAGCGCCGGTCAGAATCGTGATCACTCATAGTGAAGTCCTCCCTGTGCAAAGTCGTTGGTGGGCACGGCGCTGTTCTTTGTCGAGATTTGCCCCCGCCACCTGATGCATCATACGCTAACGGGCCGACCGGAACAGCGTCAAGCTGGCGGGCCAGCCCTTAGACGGCGGATCGCATCCGCCAGCCCTACTTGGAGCGCGGTGAGGTCGTCGCTGATCGTCACGAGGGACGCGCCGCGCGAGACTGCGAAACCGAAGGTGGCGTCGCTCGGTGCCGGCAGCATGATTCTTTTTCCGGCGCGATCGGCCGCATCGGCGATCTTCGCCATGTCCTCGAAGTCGGCATCCCGCTGGCCGTACACGCCGCGGCCGCGAGTGAGCGACAAGTCAGATGGTCCGATGAACAGGGCATCGACGGTCGGCAAAGCCGCGATAGACTCGACTTCTGCAAGGGCGCCCGGAGTTTCGATCATCGGCACGCATAAGGTCATACGGTTCTGCCGCTCGACGAATGCATCATCGACAGGCCCGTAATCCGATATCCGGGAATAGCCTAACCCGCGGCTGCCGAGCGGCGGATATTTGGCGAGCGCACAGGCGCGCTCGGCATCGGCGAGCGAGGCGATCTGCGGAATGATGACGCCCGTGGCCCCGCTGTCCAACGCATGCTGAATGGCAACGCGATCAACGGCGGCCACCCGGGTGTAGGCCTTGAGCCCCAGTCCCGCGCACCCCTGAAGAATGCGGTCGCTGGCGCTCCGGGAGATGACGCCATGCTCGTAATCGAGAATGACGGCATCGTAGCCCAGGAGCTTCGCTATCTCGCAAGCGGCGAAATTGCCGGTTTCGAGCCAGAAGGCGAGCGCAGGTCCTCCCGTCGAATGCGCCTCCGGTTTCGTCACTTGTCACCTCCGTGCCGATCGACCTCGTCCGCCAAACCATAGGACGGGTGCCGGCGCAAGGCGTTCGACGCCGATTTTCGGGAACGAAGGGGGCGGCTCGGGATTGAGAGACGTTCAACCAGGAGAATCCCATGCCCCTCGCCTCACTCGACGATCTTTTCCTCACCGGCCTGCGAGATATGTATTACGCGGAAAAGAAGCTTCTGACCGCGCTCCCGCGGATGGCCAAAGCCGCGGCGAACGAGCAGCTGGCGGAAGCGTTCCAGAACCACCGGTCCGAAACCGAGGGTCATGTCGAACGGCTGGAGCAGGTGTTCGAGATCATCGAGGAGAAGCCGCGCGGCAAGAAGTGCCCGGCCATGGACGGCCTCGTCGCGGAAGGCGCCGAGGTCATGAAGGAGGCCAAGGACCAAGCGGTCAAAGATGCCGGCCTCATCGCCGCGGGGCAGGCCGTCGAACACTACGAGATCGCCCGTTACGGCACGCTCGTCGCTTGGGCCCGGGAAATGGAGGAGGAACGGGCGGCCAGGCTTCTCGAACAGACGCTCGAGGAGGAGAAGAAGACAGACCAGCTCCTCAATTCGCTCTCCGAAGAAGTGAACGGCGCCGCCAACGCGGAAGAGGACGAAGAGGAGGAGGACGAGGACTAGGGCGGCTTCATAATCTCATTGCACGATTGACTCTTTTCCCGGTCCGGATACGCTTTTCCCGAGCGCTGAGAACCTCGAGACAAACATGGGAGGACGTGAATGTTGATCACCCGACGCCGCTTGCTCGTGACGACCGGGGCCGCCGCTTCGGCCTTGATGCTAAGACCGGCTTTCGCCGAACTGCCGAAGCTTGCCAAAAAGGACACCTACAAGGTCGGCTTCGCCCAGACCGAAAGTAATAATCCCTGGCGGCTAGCCGAGACCGCCAGCATGAAGGACGAGGCCCAGAAGCTCGGGCATCAGCTCGTCTATACGGATGCCGCGGGCTCCGCCGCCAAGCAGGCGTCGGACGTCAACAGCATGATCGCGCAGCGGGTCGATGTGATCTTCCTGCCACCGCGCGAGGACAAGCCGCTCGTTCCCGTCATCCTCAACGCCAAGAAGGCGGGCATCCCGGTTATCCTGATCGACCGCGATGTCGATCATTCGATGGCGAAGCCAGGCGAGGACTACGTGACATTCATCGGCTCCGATTTCGTGGAAGAGGGCCAGCGCATCGCCGACTGGCTGATCAAAAAGATGAACGGCCAGGCGAACATCATCGAGCTCGAAGGCACGACTGGAAGCTCGCCCGCCAACGATCGCAAAAAGGGTTTTGACGAGCGGATCAAGAGCCAGTCGGGCATGAAGATCCTGGCGAGCCAGTCGGGCGACTTCGCCCGCGACAAGGGCCGCCAGGTCGCGCAGACGCTGCTCCAAGCGCACCCCGAGGCCAATGCGATCTACGCCCACAATGACGAAATGGCGCTCGGAGCCATCGCCGCTCTCGAAGCGGCCGGCAAGGTCCCGGGCAAGGACGTCATGGTGGTCTCGATCGACGGCGAGAAGGATGCGCTGCAGGCGATCGTCGACGGTAAGCTCGGCGCCTCCTGCGAGTGCAATCCGCGCTTCGGGCCAAAGGCCTTCGAAGTGATGAAGCAGTGTGTCGATGGCCAGCAGATTCCGGCCTACATCAAGAACGTCGACAACTTCTACGATTCGAGCAACGCGGCCCAAGCCCTGCCGACAGCCTACTGACGATCAGGCTCCCGCTCGCGTCGCGGGCGGGAGCATCTCTCCGGTTCCTGATGGACCAAAGCCCAGCCGGAACGCCGGTCTTGTCGATGCGCGGCATCGACAAGCATTTTTCAGGCGTCCAGGCGCTGAAAGCTGCTTCGCTCGAGGTGCTGACGGGCGAGATCATGGCTC
>JBJMRA010000013.1:0-6704 GCA_045802365.1 Hyphomicrobiales bacterium
CTACCAGTGCATCCAGTCGCGCTACGGCTTCAACCCGCACCATTTGCGCCTGGCGGACGCTTGCGAGTTCTTCATCGGCCAGGGATGCAAAGTGGGGCTTGGCGGCCATCTCATGGGCCAGAAGGTGACGGACCAGGTGGCAGAGATGCGCTCACTTCCGGCCGGCATCGACCAGCGCTCGCCCGCCCGCCATCCCGACTGGCTCGGGCCCGACGACCTCGCGCTCAAGATCCAGGAAGTGCGCGAGGCGACCAACTGGGAGATCCCGATCCAGCTCAAGCTCGGCGCGGCCCGCGTCTATGACGACGTCCGGATGGCGGTCAAATGCGGGCCGGACTCGATCTACATCGACGCCATGGAGGGCGGCACCGGTGCTGGCCCCCATATCGCGACCGAGGATACCGGCATTCCCGGGATCGCCGCCATCCGCGAAGCCCGCCGGGCGATCGACGAGCTCGGCAAGAAGGGCGAGATTTCGCTCGTCTATGCGGGAGGCATCCGCAACGGCGGCGACGTCGCCAAGGCGATGGCGCTCGGCGCCGATGCGATCGCCATCGGCCACTCGGTGCTGATGGCCCTCAACTGCAACAAGCACATCGACGGCGTCACCGATTTCCCGAACGAGATCGGCGTCGAGGCGGGCTACTGCTACCACTGCCATACGGGCCGCTGCCCGGTGGGCGTCGCGACGCAGGACCCGGTGCTGCGCCGGCGGCTCGATCCCGACAAGGCCGCCGAACGCGTCTACAATTTCCTCCACACGCTGACCATGGAGGCGCAGATGCTCGCCCGCGCTTGCGGCAAGACCAACATCCATTCGCTCGAGCCCGAAGACCTCGCGGCCTTGACGATGGAGGCGTCCGCCATGTGCAAGGTGCCGCTCGCCGGCACCAACTATGTGGTCGGTATGGAGAACGGGAACTATCACACGTACTGAGGGGGAGAGATGGCAGGCACGAGTTACAAAGGCTCCGAAATCCGCGACGTCGATCAGTTCATCAAGGACAAGGCGGGGCTCGGCAGCGAGCGCGAGAAGGAAATCGGGCAGCACATCGGCTATCGTTACGACGTTAATCTGCTGCCCGACTATTCGCGGCTGACGCCATTCCTCAAAGGCTATCTCGAATACATGGGCTGGGACGACCTCAACTGGCTCGAAGACGTCCACATGGGCTATGAGGAGGGCGAGCCTGCGATCTTCGACAGGAACTGCAACGGCTGGGTCCGCATCCCCAAGCACGTCGAGCTTCCGGCAAACCAGCAGGACCGCGACATGATGGCGAGAGAGCTGCTCATCAAATTTCAGATGTCGCCGAACCACCCGATGGTCCAGCTGAACCAAGCCTATCGGAAATTTTGAGCGGGCCTCATTTGGCTGGCGACGGTATGAGTAAGCTCTATGGATAGCGCTTTGTGGCCGTCGTGGTGGCGAGCGTTTTGCCGGACGCATCGACGGCTTTGATCGTCCACTCGTACAAATGGGGGCCATTGGGCGGGCATGGGCTCTTGTACGTGAAGCTGCCCGCGGGAACGGTATTCCCGCCGGAGTACTCGACGGCGCCGCCGCCGTGATCGTAGGCGACGTCCAGATCGTGCAGCGCGAATTCGAGTCTCACTGCGCCCTTCGGCACATCAGAAAGCCCGAATTCGGGGCTCTCGATCGTATTCGGATAACCTGATGTGCATTTGGGGACATTGGCCCAATCGAAGGACACGCTGAAAGCGGCGGCCGAGCTTGCCTCCGCTATCGACGATATCCCGATCACACCAACTACTATTTGAAGCCGAGTCATGACTGTCTCTTTGTTGCGCGTGCTTCCGGCCGAGGTGTTCGCTCCTCCATCACACCGCCACTGCGCGGGGTCGGCGGCGGGGTGAAAACAGCCACATCAAGGCGAAGATGCAGGCGAGCGTAAATACGTAGACGATAACCTGCATCTCGCTCGGCTGGTCGCTGTAGCCGATGAGGGTGTGGAGGACTCTGCCGAGCCAGCTCGATTCCGAGATGAATCCGGAGGTGTCCCAGGCGATGCCGGTGAATGCGGTGGAAAGACCGGCCTGCTCCAGAAAGACGACGCTCTGAGCCGCCATTCCTGCCGCGAGGAACGTGATCATGGCGCTGGTCGTGACGAAGAGATAGCGGATGGGCAGCACGAGAAGGCCGAGGAAGGTGAGCGCGGAGATCGCCGCTCCCGCGGCGACCCCGAGCAGGCTGCCGCCGACGAGGTCCAGAACGGTGCTGCCACCGGCAGTGATGACGCCATAAAGGAAGAGCACCACTTCCGAGCCTTCGCGCAAGACCGCGAGGCCTACGACGGCGGCAAGCGCTGCAAGAGAGCGTGCACCTGTCCTCACCTGCTCGCCCGCTTCGCGCATCTCGCTTGCAAGTTGCCGGCCGTGCCGCGCCATCCACACATTGTGGACAGTGAGCATCACCGCGGCGAGAGCGAGCACGAGAGCGTTGAACATCTCCTGGCCGACACCTGCGAAAGCACTGGCGATCGCGCCCGTAAAGGCGGCGACGACCGCGCTGCCGGCAATTCCAGCCGCTATGCCGCCTGCCACCCACGCCCGGCTGCGTCCGACACCGCGGGTCGCGGCCAGCACGATGCCCACGATCAGCCCCGCCTCGAGGACCTCCCGGAAGACGATAATGAGCGCGGCCAGCATGCTTATTCGGCGACTACGACGCCCTTCGCTTCATCCTCATGGAATTCGTCATAGAACTCATAGCGGCCGGGATCGAGAGCCCGCACATTGACGGTCGCCTCGGTTGATCCCGCCACAACCTTCTCGATTTTGAGGAGTTTCGATTCGAGTTCCGCCGGAGCTGAATTGGTGTTTCGGAATTTTATCTTGAAGGGTTTGCCCGCTGGCACTTTGAGCTCGCTAGGCTCGAAGGCGTGGTTGCGAAGCGTGAGATCGTAAATCACGGGGTCGTCTGCCATGACCGGCGGCACGGTGGCAAGAGTGACGGCGATCGCGGGAGGTATAAGTAGGCGGGCAAGTGTCACGGGAGAGCGCTCCTTTATTTCCGAGTGTTTTGCTCGGATAATTATTATGAACCGCTCTGTCAACCGTTGAATTCCAGAAAGTCTGAGTTAGAACAATAGCTTGGAATAATTCCAATCTGGCCTTCAGAGCTGTGGAAAAGGATCCGAAACGGCGCTCTTCCAGTCCGGCTTGAAACCGAGCACAAGGGCGTCGTTCGGAACGTCGGGATTGAATATGCGCGTCTGCCATAGGCTCGCCTCGTGCGAAGGATCATCGCGTTCGAGCCGCCTCACCTTGCAGAACATCCGGAAAGTTTGCGAGAACTGGCTGAAGTCCAGAAGCACCTCGCGCACACGGAGCATGGCCGCTGCGATCCCGGAGTCTTTCGAGAAAACGGCCGTCATTTCATCCGAGAAGAGTTCGGGAGATTGATAGTACTCGGCGCTCAGGAAATTCACGCCCGCCTCGAATGTGCGCTGCCGCTCGTTATGCCGCAAGGCCTGGAACTTGAGGAAAGCCGTGCTCGCCGACGAATCGCGTTCGATGAGCAGAACCGTCATGGCGGGCAGGATGGTCTCGCCGGATTTCGTCGACACTTTCGGCCTGAGCCCGGGCAGAGGCTCGCCGCCATATTCACGCATTGCAATCTGGCGAATCCGGCATTGCCAGCCGATGAAGTAGTCTCGCAGAGCCTGGTTGCTGATCCGCTGCATCGACCCGTTCGGACCTTTTGACAAATTGGTCTGAAATTGGCGTAATGAGGTCATGATTGGTCAGGTGTCCATAGCACAGGGCGAAAACAGGGAAGGGAAGCCATGACAGAAAAAATGTGGGGCAAGGAGCCGTTCTGGGGCTTGGGATTCGAGTGGGATCCGCAGTGGGTCCTGACCGATCACCAGAAGGAGCTTCAGGCGAAGCTCATCGAACTATGCGCCGGCGAGATGCGCGTCAATGCGGTCGAGAGCGACAAGAAGCTTATGTATCCGCGCAAGAATTTCAAGCTTCTCGCCAAGGACGGCTTCCTGGGGCTGCTCGTGCCGAAGGAGCTCGGCGGCATGGGCGAGAACCACGTGGCGGCCGCGATGGCCGTGGAGACCATCGCCCGGTACGGCTGTCCGTCGACGGCCATGTGCTACACCATGCATTTAGGGGCCGTCGCCGCGGCTCTCTTCCGCCACCATGATTCGAAGCCGATCCAGGACATCATGCGGCGGATCGACAGCGATTGCCTGGTCGGCACGCTCAGCTACTCCGACCCCGAGACGGGCTCCCACTTCTGGTATCCGATCTCCTCGGGCGCGGAAGAGACCAAGGACGGGTGGAAGGTTCGCAAGAAGGCATCGTGGACGACCTCGGGCGGGTTTGCCGATTGGTACATCATCCAGACGACATCGCCGAACTTCGCCGGCAATTATGCCGATCTCTCCTGCTTCCTCATCATGGGGAACGAGGTCAAGGCCGATCCCTCGAACTGGGACGGTCTCGGCCTGCGCGGCAACCAGTCGGGACCGATCGAGGTCGACTCCACCATTCCGAAAGATCGAATGATCGGGCCTAAAGGCGATGGCGCCTCGTCCAATGACGAATGCGTCGATCCCTTTTTCCTGCTCTGCTCCTCGGCCTGCTGGAACGGCATATCGATGGCCTTGATCGACATCGCCAAGAAGCACACTACGGGAAAAACCCACAAGGACGTCGGCATGCGGGTCGCAGATTATCCGACCATCCAGGATTATGTCGGCGAAGCGATCATCGATACCAACGCTTGCCGTGCGTTCAACTACCTCATGGCGCAGGCGATGGACAAGGTCACCAACGATTGCGACTGGTCCATCCACAAGGACCTGAAAGCCCTGCCGCGGGCTCAGTTTCTCTCGTGGATGTGGCAGGTGAAGTTCGCCGCGGCCAAGAATGTCGCCCATGTCACCGACAAGATGCTGCATGCCTGCGGCGGCACCGGCTACAAGCCGGCGCCGCTCGAGATCGAGCGCTATCTGCGCGACGGCAAGGCCGGCTGGGTGATGGGTCCGACCAACGAAGTTCTGCGCCAGTTCGTCGGCAAGGCGGCGCTTCTGGGCTTTGGCTCGCTCGACTACTGGAACCAGTCGATCAACGAGCGCGTGCTCAACAACGAGATCAAGAAAATGTCGTCGATCGAGAAGCAGGCGCTCGCCAAGCGGTTGATGGAGGAGACCAAGGCTGCCGCCGAATGAGGAGAAGGTCCGCTCCGCCTTCCGGGCCCAAGCGGAGTGGTGCCGAAGACTTGGCTCGCCGTTCACAGCGCTTCTCTGCGATGTTCTCGCCGACCGGTTGGACCGCTCGACTGGGGCAGGGCGTGCGGTCCTGAGCTGGCCCGGCAATCCGGACGCCGCCGCCGACTCGCTTCCGCTCAGGCTCGCGGGGGCATTGAATGCGCTCGTCAGGCGTGGCGAAGTGCCCGATCTTGCGGCCCATTACCCGCCGAACCCGCTGCCCGAGGCCGAGTCATTCTGGAGAGCGCTCCACACCACACTCGGCGAACGCTCGAGCGAGATCATCGAGTGGCTTCATCTCGCGCCGCAAACGAACGAGGTCGCCCGCTCTGCGGTGCTTTTCGCGGGACTGAGCTATCTGGCCTCGCTGCAAAACGAGCCCATGGAGCTTTATGAGGTCGGCGCCAGCGCTGGCCTCAATCTCAACCTCGATCGTTACGGATATCGGTTCGGGGCGGTGCAATTCGGCGATCCGGGGTCCTCGCTCCAGCTTTCGCCATCCTGGACCGGAGCATTGCCGCCGCTTGTCCCGGTCAGGATCGCCGCGCGAAAGGGATGTGATGTGTCGCCCCTAGATGCGAGGCGCGAGCAGGATCGGGAGCGGCTCCTCGCCTATGTGTGGCCCGACCAGGCGGAACGCGCGGAACGACTTGCCCGCGCGCTCGAGATAGCCGCTCGTTATCCGGTGAAAGTCGAGCAGGCCGATGCCGCCGATTGGGTCGAGCGGAACATTCGCCCGAATGGCTTCCCCGTGCTCATGCACTCGATCGCGTTCCAGTACTTTCCTCGAGCCACCCAGGAACGCATCACGGCCCTTATGGCGAAGGTCGCCACCGCGTCGAGTACGCCGCTCGCGTGGCTGAGGTTCGAGCTCGATCCCGCTCTCGACAAGCAATTCTCCCTCCGGCTCAGGCTGGGCCGCGTCGACCGGCTCCTCGCGATCGCCGGTCCCCACGGCACCCCGATCGAGTGGCTTGTCAAAGTCTCTTAGGCTCGCACGCGGGTCTTCTCGGGATCGTAGTGCGGGAAGCGGACGATGCGCGCGGGCAGGCGTTTCTGGTGGCCGTCGAGCTTGCCGACCTCGACCTCGGTCCCGAGCCCCGCATGCGTGACGTCGACCCGGGCGAGCGCGATGGTCCTCTTGAGGACGGGAGAGCGCGTGGCCGAGGTGACGACCCCGATCTGGGCCCGGCCGACGTGGATGCAGTCGCCATGGCCGACGCTCTCGTTCGCCTCGATTTCGAGACCGACGAGCTTCTGACGCGGATGGGCCTTGCGCTCGAGAAGCGCGGCCTTGCCGATGAAATCATCGCTCTTCGCAGCAACGGTGAAACCGATTCCGGCCTCGAAGGGATCGGTCTGATCCGAGAATTCGTATCGCGCGAAGACGAGCCCCGCTTCGATGCGCAGCATGTCGAGCGCTTCGAGCCCCAGCGGCCTGAGCTCGTATTTCCGGCC
>JBJMRA010000118.1:0-5213 GCA_045802365.1 Hyphomicrobiales bacterium
CCAGCCGCCCGGGACCTTCAAGACCTGGATTTATACGCTCGAGAAGGCCACCACCAAGGATGACATCAAGCCCGATACCTGCTGGGACCTCAAGGCGCTTCAGGCCGAGGCGAAGCCGTAATCGCGAGGACGCATTTCAATGAGCAGCCGGTCAGATCGACCGGCTGCTTGCTTGTCCACGGACATGGCTTCGAGCGAACTCCGGGCGCGGCTGCGCTACAATCTCATTCCCGATCACCTGATCGGCGAAATTCTGACCAAGCGCTGGGCCGACAACGCCATCCCGTTCCTCGCGCTCGTCGTGACGGTCGTTGGTTTCGGAACCGCGATCCCGGGGTTTTTCAAGCCCGCCGCGCTCACCGACTCGACCCGCCAGCTCGGCGAGTTCTCGATCGTCGTGACGGGGCTCACGATCGTCATGCTGGGCGGCGGCATCGACCTGTCGGTCGGATCGATCTTCGCGCTGTCGATGTTCGCAGCCGTGTCGGCCGTGTTCATCTTCGCTTGGCCGGTCTGGGCCGGTTTGGCTGCGGCGCTCCTCGCCGGAGCCCTGTTCGGCGCGCTCAATGGCTATCTCATCGGATATCTTCGGCTGAGGGCCTTTCTCACGACGCTCGTCACGCTGATCATCGGCCGCGCCCTCTATGACATCCTCGTCGTCAACTTCGCCGCCCAGATTCAGATGTCGCAGGTCACCTCGGACACATGGGACTTCATCGGCGACGGCACGGTCTTCGGGCTATCGATCAGCGTCGTCGTCGCGGCCGCCGTCGCCTTCCTCGCTCACATCACTCTCACGCGGCTGCGGCCGGGCTGGCACGTCCTCGCCGTCGGCGGCTCGCGAAGGTCGGCCTACAACTCCGGCATCCGCGTTCGCGAAACGGTGTTCTCGACCTACGTGATCTCAGGTTTGTGTTGCGGAATCGCCGGGTTCCTTATCGCCTGCCGCTTGAGCGGCGCCGGCCCCGGGACCGGGCTCAATCTCGAAATCCTCGCGCTCACGGCGGCCGTCGTCGGCGGTAATAGTCTGGGCGGCGGACGCGGTTCGATCGCAAAAGGAATCATGGGCGCAATCGTGGTGCTCGTGATGACCAACGGCCTCATCCGCTTGGGCTACGGCACCGGGACAAACCAGATGGTGCTGGGGCTGATGCTCGCCGCTGCGGTGATCCTCGACGTGCGCTGGCTCAAGAACCGCGACAAGGTGCTGAACGAGGTCTACGTCGCGCCCATCCATCACCGCATGGGCGAGACCCAATCGGCGCTCCCGGGTTCAAGCAGCCCGTATGCGCTCGACAACCGGTTGGCAGAGACAGAGTACATCGGCTTGGGCGAGCTCGAAGGTCCGGAAGACGTCATTCTCGACCGCGACGATCACCTCTATTGCGGCACCCGGCACGGCGAAATCGTTCGCTTCTTCGCCCCCGACTACAAGCGCTCCGAGGTATTCGCGCACACCGGAGGCTTTCCCTTGGGGCTCGCCTTCGACCGCACGGGTACGCTCATCTCCTGTGTCGGCGCCATGGGCCTCTATGCCGTCTCGAAATCGGGCGACGTGAAACAGCTCACGGCCGAGACGAACCGGTCCTGGACTTCGATCGTCGACGATGCGCGGCTTCGTGATCCCAACGACTGCGACGTCGCCCCCGACGGGCGCATCTTCTTCACGGATTCGACGACGCGCTACGATGCCCACGATTGGGCGCTCGACTCGATCGAGAGCAGGCCGACGGGGCGCTTGCTCGTCTATGACCCGAAGACGGGCCGCACGCGAACGGTTCTCGACGGCTATCGTTATGCGAACGGCGTGTGCATCGCTCAAGACGGGCAGTCGCTCTTCTTCGCCGAGTCCTGGGCCTGCCGCGTCCACCGCTACTGGTTCGCCGGACCAAAGGCGGGCGCCGTCGAATGCGTGATCCGGGACATGCCGGGTTACCCGGACAACATCAACAGAGCATCGGACGGCCGCTACTGGATGGCCTGGCTCGGCATGCGCACGCCGACGTTCGATTTGGCACTCCGGTATCCCGGCATGCGCAAGCGGATGACGCGACTGCTGCCTCAGGACGAGTGGCTGTTCCCGAACATCAACACGGGTGGCGTCGTCAAGTTCGACGAGACCGGGCGCATCGTCGAGACGCTGGGCGACCTCACCGGTAGGAGCCATCCGACGGTGACATCGATGCGCGAGCACAAAGGGTGGCTCTATGTCGGAGGAATCCTCAACAATCGCATCGGCAGGTTCCGTATTCCGGGCGCCCATCCGAGCTGGACCGGCGCCAAATCCTATTGGGGCGAGATCGCGTGATCCTGGATCCCGTCCTCGATCTTTTCCGTGGAAAGGCGGTCACCATCCCGCCGATGGATGGCGCGCTCCGCCCCAATACGGCTCTCGATGAGTGCGAGAACGTCGTTGACGTCGAGGCTCCAGACAATCTCTGCTTTGACGGCGAACATGTTCTTTTCTCCTGCGGGTCCGACGTCTTTGGGCTCTCTCGATCCGAGACCGTTCCGCTCGGGAATCATGAGCTGCCCGTAGCGGCAATGGCGGCCGGGCCGGGCAGGCGCGCGATCGCTCTCGAAAACGGAACGATCGTCATCGAGCATGGGAGCCGTACTCAGATGATCCCGGCGCCGAACGGCTATTCGTGTCCGACCGCCGTCGCCTTCGCCGATGCCGCCACTCTCTTCGTCTGCCATGGGTCATCGCGCCACGACGCACGAGACTGGGTCATCGATCTCATGGAGAAGAACGCAACGGGCGCGCTCTGGAAGATCGAGCTCGATACCGGGCGTCAGACGAAGGTGGCGGGCGGACTCGCCTTTCCTTATGGCGTGCTCGCCAGGCCGGACGGCGTCGTCGTCAGCGAAGCATGGAAACATCGATTGGTTTTGGTTTCGCGAGATGGCCGCGTCCAGCCGGTCTTGACGAAGCTTCCTGCCTATCCGGCACGGCTCGCCCCCGCTTCAGATGGGGGTGCGTGGCTGGCGCTCTTCGCCCCCCGCAACCGCCTGATCGAGTTCATCCTGAGAGAGGAGGAGTATCGGCGCGCGATGATGCGGGAAGTTCCGCGCGAGCACTGGATCGCACCGGCGCTCGCATCGGGCGCAACTTTTCTCGAGCCGCTGCAATGCGGCGGGGTCAAGACCATGGGCATTCACAAGCCCTGGTCTCCGAGCCGTTCCTATGGGCTCCTTGCGAGGCTCGATCGTGAGCTGCAGCCGATCGAGAGCTTCCACAGCCGCGCCGACGGCAAGCGGCACGGGGTGACGAGCATGGTCGAGGCGGACGAGTGCCTGTACGTGTCGGCGAAGGGCGGCGGCGCCGTGCTGAGACTCAGCACCGGGAGCTGAGATGGCCGCGATCGTCGAGATGCAGAATGTGACGAAGGCCTATCGGGGCGTGGCCGCCGTCCGCGATATCGACTTCGATCTTCGGGAAGGCGAGATTCACGCGCTTCTCGGCGAGAACGGCGCCGGCAAATCGACGCTCATGAAAGTGCTGGCTGGCGTCGTCGAGCCAACGAGCGGAGCCGTTCGGCTGCGCGGCAGAAATGTGAAATATGATACGCCGGCCGAGGCCCTGCGCGACGGCATCGCCATGGTGTTCCAGGAAACGAGTCTCGTGCCGTCGATGACGGTTGCGCAGAATATCTACCTGGGGAGCGAGAAGTTCGCCAACCGGCTGCGCGGCATCTACATCGCGGCCCAACAGTTTCTGCAATCGCTCAACTTCACCGTCGACCCGGCGGCCACGGTCGCGAGCCTCGGCGCGGCCAAGCGGCAGATGGTGGAGATCGCACGCGCCGTGCATCACCGCGCCGCCGTCATCATCTTCGATGAGCCGACCGCCACTCTCACCCCCGAAGAAAAGCGCCATTTCTTCGCCCTCATGCGAAGGCTCAAGGCGCGCGGCGTCGCCATCGTGTTCATCAGCCATGCCATCGAAGAGGCGCTTCTTCACTCCGACCGCATCACCATCCTGCGCGACGGGGAGCACGTCATAAGCGGACCGACGTCGAGCTTCGACCGCGAGAAAGTCATCCGCGCCATGGTGGGCCGAACCCTCTCGGGCGAGCTCTATCGCAAACGCCGGAGTGCCGAGGAGGTGCGCAAAGCGGGCAAGAGAGTCCTCTCGGTCGAGGACATCTCGATGTCGAACGTCGTGCGCAACAACTCCTTCTCGATCTACGAAGGACAGATCACCGGGTTTTTCGGTCTCGTGGGTTCGGGACGCACGGAGACGCTGAAGATCCTCGCCGGCATTTACAAGCGGGATTTCCTTCATGGTGGGGAGATCGAACTCGACGGGCGGCGGGTGCGCTACAACGTGCCCCGCGAGGCGGTGAAAGATGGAATCGTCTACGTCACGGAGGACCGCAAGCTCGAGGGCTTCTTCGAGACGATGTCGATCGCCGAGAACCTCTATTCGGCGCTCCTCGCAGCCGGGCTCGAGCGCCTGCCTTATGTGAGCCTTCGCGAGATGCATGGCCTTGCCGAGAAGTGGCGCGGAACGCTCAACATCCGCGCGATAAACGACAATGCTCGCGTCGTCGAGCTGTCGGGCGGCAACCAGCAGAAGGTGGTGATCGGAAAGGGGCTCATCCAGAAGCCCCGCATCATCATCTTCGACGAGCCGACGCGCGGCGTCGATGTCGGCGCGATCGCTGAAATCCATCAGCTCATCAACCGCTTCGCGGACGCAGGGTTGGCCGTGGTGGTGATCTCATCCTACCTTCCCGAAATCATGAACCTATCCGACCGGATATTGGTCTGCCGGCAGGGCCGAGTGGTCGAGGAGCTCTCGCCCTCCGACGCGACCGAGGAAAAGATCATGTACGCGGCGGTACACTGAGGCTTCAGTGGCGAACAGGATCATACACCGGGATGCGCCCTACCGGCGCGAGGAAACGGCCCTCCTTTTCGTCGACATGCAGGTGATCTTCTGTACCCCCGGCCGCGACCCGGCGCATCCGGATCGCGATCCGGATCACTATTTCCATCGGCGGCTCTCGGACACGGTCATTCCCAATCAGATTCGGCTCCTGGAAGCGGCTCGCGGCGCTTCGATTCAAGTCATGCACACGACCATCGAAGCGCTGACCCTTGATGGACGCGATATCTCGCTCGACCACCGGCTGTCAGGCATCTTCATCCCAAAGGGCCACCCCGAGGGACGGCCTGTCCCTGAGCTCTCTCCCGCCGATAACGAG
>JBJMRA010000119.1:0-26949 GCA_045802365.1 Hyphomicrobiales bacterium
GCTCTCCGCCGTGGCGGTGGCCTCGGGCGTCATGGTGATCGCGTCGCGCAATCCCGTGCATTCCGTGCTCTTCCTGATCCTCGCCTTCTTCAACGCGGCCGGGCTCTTCATCCTCATGGGAGCCGAGTTCCTCGCAATGATCCTAGTCGTCGTCTATGTCGGCGCGGTCGCGGTGCTGTTCCTGTTCGTGGTGATGATGCTCGACGTCGACTTCGCTGAGCTTCGCCAGGGCATGGCCGCCTATCTCCCGGTCGGCGGGACGATCGGCCTCATCCTGCTCGTCGAACTGGCGCTCGTGCTCGGGACCTGGAGTGTCTCTCCGGGAGCCGTGAGGACGGTCAGCGCACCCGCCGCGACGGCCCCGACCAACACCCAAGCCCTCGGGCAGGTGCTCTATACGCAGTACGCCTATTACTTCCAGGCGGCGGGCCTCATCCTGCTCGTCGCAATGATCGGCGCGATCGTGCTCACGCTTCGTCACAAGCACGGGGTAAAGCGGCAGAACATCTCAGCCCAAGTCGCACGCACGACCGCGGCGTCGATCGAAATCCGCAAGGTCAGCCCGGGGCAGGGGTTATGAGTCTGAGCTTGATCGGGAGCCGGCGCGCATGATCATCGGGCTCCCGCATTATCTGACAGTGGCCGCCATCCTGTTCACGATCGGCATCTTCGGCATCTTTCTGAACCGCAAGAACGTCATCGTCATCTTGATGTCGATCGAGCTCATGTTGCTCGCGGTCAACATCAACTTCGTCGCGTTCTCGGCTTTCCTCGGCAATCTCGTCGGTCAGGTCTTCGCCTTGTTCGTCCTGACGGTCGCCGCCGGCGAGGCGGCGATCGGTCTGGCCATCCTCGTCATCTATTTCCGCAACCGCGGATCGATCGCGGTCGAAGACATCAATCTGATGAAGGGCTGAAGCGGCCGCATGTACGAGCTCATCGTTTTTCTGCCGCTCCTCGGTTCGCTGATCGCGGGGCTCGCCGGCACCAAGCTCTTTCGCATGATGGGATCGGAGGCGACGGCCTTCAGCCATGACGGAGCCCACGGGGCCGTCCATGACCACGGCGAGGATCACGAACATCCGCCCGCATGGCCTGGGTATCTGACTTCGCTCCTGCTGGTCGTCTGCGCGATCCTGTCCTGGATCGTGTTCGTCCAATTCCTATCGGACGGCACGCCCTTCAAGGTAGAGCTGTTCCGGTGGGTTAATTCCGGAGCGCTGACCGCGAACTGGAGTCTCAGGATCGACACGCTGACTGCTGTGATGCTTGTCGTCGTCAACACCGTCTCGGCGCTCGTCCACATCTACTCCATCGGCTACATGGGTCACGACCCTTATCAGCCGCGGTTCTTCTCCTACCTTTCGCTTTTTACTTTCGCGATGCTGATGCTCGTTACCGCCGATAACCTGCTTCAGCTGTTCTTCGGCTGGGAAGGGGTAGGGCTCGCCTCCTACCTGCTGATCGGATTCTGGTACGACCGGCCATCCGCCAATGCGGCGGCGATCAAGGCCTTCATCGTCAACCGGGTGGGCGACTTCGGCTTCGCGCTTGGCATCTTCGCGACCTTCGTCCTCTTCGGCTCGGTCGAGTTCGACCAGATTTTCCAGGCGGTTGGCGGCGAGGTCGGCAAGACCATGGAGTTCCTCGGCATGAATGCCGATGCTCTGACGGTCGTCTGCCTGCTCCTGTTCATGGGCGCCATGGGCAAATCGGCCCAGTTCCTGCTCCACACCTGGCTTCCGGACGCGATGGAAGGCCCGACGCCCGTGTCGGCCCTGATCCATGCGGCGACCATGGTGACGGCAGGCGTATTCATGGTCGCTCGCCTGTCGCCGCTCTACGAGGCAGCGCCCGCCGCGCGCGAGGTGGTCATTGTCATCGGCGCGATCACCGCATTCTTCGCCGCGAGCGTCGGCCTCGTTCAGAACGACATCAAGCGTATCATCGCCTATTCGACCTGCTCGCAGCTCGGCTACATGTTCGTGGCCCTGGGTGTGGGCGCCTATGGCGTGGGCATCTTCCATCTCTTCACGCACGCCTCCTTCAAGGCGCTCCTGTTTCTCGGCTCGGGTTCGGTCATCCATGCGATGTCGGGCGAGCAGGATATCCGTAAGATGGGAGGCCTTGCGTCGCACATCCGCATCACCTGGCTTATGATGTTGATCGGCACCCTATCGCTGACCGGCTTCCCGCTGACGGCCGGCTACTATTCCAAGGATGCGATCATCGAGTCCTCGTTCGTGTCCGAAGCCGGTGTCGCCTATTTCGCCTTCATCCTTCTCGTGATCTCGGCCTTCTTCACGAGCTTCTACTCGTGGCGGCTGATGTTCTTGACTTTCCATGGTGCGCCGCGCGTCTCGCGCGAGACGATGGAGCATGTCCACGAGAGCCCGAACGTGATGCTCATCCCGCTATATCTACTGGCTTTGGGGGCACTCGTGGCGGGGTTTGCTTTCCGAGGCTTCTTCATTGGCCATGACGAGGCGCTGTTCTGGGGAACATCGCTCTACCGGGCGCCCGAGAACAGGATCGTCGAGGAGATGCACCGCGTACCCGAGCTCATCGGCTTGGCCCCGACCATTGCCATGATCCTCGGGTTTGCGCTTTCCTACTGGTTCTACATTAGGCGGACAGACCTCCCCGCCAAGCTCGCCGCACAGAACGAGCCGCTCTATAAATTCCTGCTCAACAAGTGGTACTTCGACGAGATCTACGATTTCCTGTTCGTGAGGCCGGCGATGTGGCTCGGACGCTTTCTCTGGCGCAAAGGCGACGGCTGGTTCATCGATGGGCTCGGCCCCGACGGCGTGTCGGCGCGCGTCATCGACGTGACCCGCGGGGTGGTGCGGCTTCAGACCGGCTATGTCTTCCACTACGCCTTCGCGATGCTCATCGGGGTGGCCGCGCTCGTGACCTGGTTCATGTTCGGAGGCGGGCGCTGATGTCGAGTTGGCCCATCCTTTCCGTCGTCACGTTCCTTCCGCTTGTCGGGGCGGCCTTTATGCTCGCGCTGCGCGGCGATGACGACGTCGCCCTCCGTAACATGCGCTGGGGAGCGCTCTGGACGACGGTCGCGACCTTCCTGTTGTCGCTTCTTGTATGGGTTTATTTCGACCCAACCAACCCGGACTTCCAGTTCGTCGAGCGTTACCGGTGGCTCGGTGATTTCGCGAACTACCACGTCGGGGTCGACGGCATCTCGATGCTGTTCGTGATCCTGACGACATTCCTGATGCCGATCTGCATCATCGCGAGCTGGCGGGTGACAAGCCGCCTTCGCGAATACATGATTGCTTTTCTCGTCCTCGAGACGCTGATGATCGGCGTCTTCTGTTCGCTCGATCTCGTGCTGTTCTACCTCTTCTTCGAGGGCGGGCTCATCCCGATGTTTTTGATCATCGGTATCTGGGGCGGCCCGCGCCGTGTCTATGCGAGCTTCAAGTTCTTCCTCTACACACTGCTCGGCAGCGTACTGATGCTGCTCGCGATCATCGCGATGTACTGGCATTCGGGCACGCCGGACATCGCCGTCCTCGTCAAGAACGCCAACTTCCCGCCTGAGATGCAGACGTGGCTGTGGTTCGCGTTCCTCGCCTCGTTCGCGGTCAAGATGCCGATGTGGCCGGTGCACACGTGGCTTCCGGATGCCCATGTCGAGGCCCCGACGGCGGGTTCCGTCATCCTCGCGGCGATCCTTCTCAAGATGGGCGGCTACGGTTTCCTGCGCTTTTCGCTGCCGATGTTCCCGGTCGCGTCCGATGTTTACGCGCCCCTCATCTTCGCGCTGTCGATCGTGGCGATCATCTATACCTCCCTCGTCGCCCTGATGCAGGAGGATATGAAAAAGCTCGTCGCCTATTCGTCGGTGGCGCATATGGGCTTTGTCACGATGGGCATCTTCACGATGACGAGGCAGGGGATAGACGGAGCGCTCTTCCAGATGATCTCGCATGGTCTCGTATCGGGAGCGCTCTTCCTCTGCGTGGGGGTGGTCTACGATCGCATGCACACGCGCGAGATCGCTGCCTATGGCGGACTCGTCCACAGGATGCCGCTCTACGCCTTCTGCTTAATGGCATTCACCCTCGCCAATGTCGGGCTCCCGGGCACGAGCGGGTTCATCGGCGAGTTCCTTACTCTTCTCGGTGCGTTCAGATGGGGGAGCTGGCTCGCCTTCTTCGCCACCTTCGGCGTGATCCTCTCTGCTGCTTATGCGCTCTGGCTTTACCGCCGGGTGATCTTCGGCGTGCTCGACAAAGAAAGTCTGCGGCACATCGCCGACATGACTCCGCGCGAGGCGTTGACGCTTCTCCCCCTCGTGATCCTTACGATTTTCTTCGGCGTCTATCCGGGCCCGCTGCTCGATGTTTTCGGTCCCTCGGTCGAGAACCTCATGAGCGGGCTCCAGGCCTCGCTTGAGAGCCATGGCGCGGTCATGGCCGCTGGATTGCCCTGATGGCAATGCTCGCTGAGACCGGAGCGGCCGTGCTCCTTCCCGAGATCTTTCTCGCGGTCGCCGCGATGGCTTTCCTGATGATCGGCGTCTTCCGGAGCCGTTCCGGTGAGCTCATCGAGATTCTTTCGGTGATCGCAATCGCCGTTGCAGCGGTGTTGGTGATCTGGATGCCTGCAGGTACGAAACAGGCCTTCGCCGGCGCCTTCGTAGTCGACGATTTCGCGCGGGTTATGAAAGTGCTCGCGCTATTCGGCTCGGCCGTCGCGATCGTCCTGTCGGTCAACTACATGCGCGCGGCCGACGTGAGGCGATTCGAGTATCCGATCCTGGTGATGCTTGCGACCGTCGGCATGCTGATGATGATCTCGGCCAACGATCTGGTCGCGCTCTATATGGGGTTCGAGCTGCAGTCGCTTGCCCTCTATGTCACCGCCGCCATCGACCGGGACAGCGCACGCTCCTCAGAGGCCGGCCTCAAATACTTCGTTCTGGGCGCACTCTCCTCGGGCATGCTCCTTTATGGCGCGTCCCTGATCTATGGCTTCACCGGAACGACCGGCTTCCCTCAGATCGCGGCGGCGCTCGGCGGGGGGCATGCCGGCCTCGGACTCGTTTTCGGCCTCGTCTTTCTGATGGCCGGACTGGCCTTCAAGGTCTCAGCCGTGCCCTTCCACATGTGGACGCCCGATGTCTACGAGGGCGCCCCCACTCCGGTCACCGCGTTCTTCTCCGCCGCGCCCAAGGTCGCGGCGACCGCGCTCTTCGTCCGCACCATCCTGACGTGCTTTCCCGCGATCGCTCCCGACTGGCAGCAGATTCTCGTCTTCATCTCGATCGCCTCGATGGTGCTCGGCGCCTTCGCCGCGATCGGACAGACGAACATCAAGCGTCTCCTCGCTTATTCCTCGATTGCCAATATGGGCTACGCGCTCGTGGGCCTCGCGGCTGGTAATCCGGAGGGCGTCCAAGGCGTCGTGCTCTACATGATGATCTATCTCATCATGACGCTCGGCTCCTTCGCCTGCGTCATCGCGATGCGCCGCAAGGGCCGTCAGCTCGAGGACATCGACGACCTCACCGGGCTCGCGCGGACTGATCGGACGCTTGCCCTGGTCCTCGCGCTTCTGATGTTCTCGCTGGCCGGTATTCCACCGCTTGCCGGCTTCTTCGCCAAGTATTTCGTGTTCGTCGCGGCCATCAAGGCGAACCTCGTCACCCTGGCGGTGATCGGCGTCATCGCGAGTGTCGTGGGCGCCTATTATTATCTTCGCATCGTAAAGATCATGTACTTCGACGAGCCGGCCGCCCCTTTCGAAAGAGCCGCGCCTGAGGTCCGGGCCGTCATCGTCCTCTCCGGTCTCTTCATGCTGTTCTTCGTGATCTTCGCGCAGCCTCTCGTGGCGCTTGCAGGCGCCGCGGCCCATTCTCTCTTCTGACCTTCTCGTGACCCTCCTTTCTCCGGGCGCGAAGCTTCTGCATTTTCGCGAGATCGATTCGACCAACGCCGAAGCCCAGCGGCAGGCGCTCGCAGGCGAACGCGGGCCCTTGTGGGTCCTCGCCGACCGCCAGACGCAAGGGAGAGGCCGGCACGGCCGACTCTGGGTGTCCGAGGAAGGCAACCTCTTCGCGACCCTCCTTCTCACGCTCGCGGTCGGCCCTGCCGTTGCCGCGCAACTGAGCTTCGTCGCCTCGCTTGCCGCCGCCGATGCGGTCCGCCCGCTCGTTCCCGAAAAGAGCGTGCGGGACCTTTCCCTCAAGTGGCCGAACGATGTGCTGATCGGAGGGAGGAAGGTCGCTGGGATTCTTCCGGAGAGCCTCTCGCCTTCGGGCAATGAAGAAGCCGCCGTCGCGATCGGATGCGGCCTCAACGTGGCCCACGTGCCCGCCGCCACGCGTTACCCCTCCACCTGCCTTGCCGATGAAGGGTCGGCCGCAAAGCGGGACGAGGTGTTCTCGTGTTTGGCCGCCGCAATGGCGGCGCAGCTTACGGCCTGGTCGGCCGGCGAGGGATTCGACGTCATCCGCCAATGCTGGCTCGCCCAAGCCGCGGGCCTCGGCGGCCGAGCCGCGGTTGAACTGGGGCACGAGCGCCTCGAGGGAACATTCATCAACATTGCTGCTGACGGCGCCTTGATCCTTAGGCTCGATGATGGCGAGCAGCGCAGTATTCATGGCGGCGAGGTCAGGTTGGCCAATATCGAACGATGGCGCACTCCGACCCAATGAGGGCCGAACCGATGGTCTCGCGGCGGGCAGGGCTCGTGTTGCTTCCGCTCGGCGGCGCCTCCGAGATTGGGATGAATTGTTACCTGTACGGGACCGGCGACCCGGATGACCGTGAATGGCTGATGGTCGATCTCGGTGTGAAGTTCGGGGAAGAGAGCGAGCCCGGGATCGACATCGTCCTTCCCGACCTCTCGTTCATCGAGGCTGAGCGGCGGTCACTCGCCGGTATCGTTCTGACCCATGCGCATGAGGATCACCTGGGCGCGCTGCCCTGGCTCTGGCGCAGGCTCGGCGTTCCCGTTCACTGCACGCCGTTCGCCGCGGCTCTCCTTCGCAACAAGCTCGAGGAGTTCGGGCTCGCCGAGGAAGTGCCGATTGAGGTGAGACCAGTCGGGTCGCGCTTCTCCGTCGGGCCATTCGAGGTCGAGTTCATCGGCGTGACCCACTCGATCCCCGAACCGACGGCGCTCCTTATCCGCACGAAGGAAGGATCGGCGCTCCACTCGGGAGACTGGAAGATCGACCGCCGGCCGTCGATCGGCCCCGATATCGACGAAGCGAGATTCCGGGCTCTCGGCGAGACGGGCATCGACGCTTTCGTCTGCGATTCGACCAACGTGCTGCGCGAGGGCCATTCGCCGTCCGAGGCCGATGTGGCGGCCACGCTCGATGATATCGTCGCGCGCGCGCCGCGCCGGGTCGCCATCACCACCTTCGCCTCCCACGTCGGGCGGATCACTTCGGCGGTATTATCCGCGCGCCGCGCCGGGCGCGACATCGTGGTCGCCGGACGCGCGATGCGGACGGTGATCGAGGCCGCGCGCGCCACGGGCTACCTGCGTATGGCCGGCGAATTCCTGGATGAGGAGGCGTTCGGCTATCTGCCGCCCGAACGGGTCATGCTGCTCTGCACCGGCAGCCAGGGCGAGCCGCGCGCCGCGCTCGCACGCATTGCCGAGGATACACATCCCAATGTGGCGCTCGAGGAAGGCGACATCGTGATTTTCTCGTCACGCACCATTCCCGGCAACGAGAAGGCGGTCTCGACCATCCTCAACAACCTGGCCAAGCTCGGGGTGGACGCCATCACCTCCGATGACGCGCTCGTTCACACCTCCGGCCACCCGCGGCGCGGCGAACTGCGCGACCTTTACGGATGGCTTAAGCCTCGCGCCGTCGTTCCCGTGCACGGCGAGCCGCGGCACTTGCGCGCCCAGGCGCTGTTTGCGCGCTCTTGCGGGGTTCCCGATGCCGTGATCGCCGACAACGGATCGATGATCCGGCTGGCGCCCGGACCGGTGACGATCATCGATGAGGCCCCGGCCGGACGGCTCCATGTCGACGGGCGCTTGATCGTACCAGCCGAGGACGGCCCCGCGCGGCATCGCCGCCGGCTCTCCTTCGCGGGCATCATCGTCGCGAGCCTCGTAATCGATCGCAAGGACAATCTGCTGGGCGACCCGCAGATCACGGTCGAAGGCCTCTCGCATTTCGATGGCGAGGGGCGGGAATTCGCGCCAATGCTCGCCGACGTCGCGGCCGAGGCGTTTGAGTCCACTCCGCGTCCTCGCCGCAGGGATGTCGCGGCCTTGAGCGAGGCACTCCGCGTCGCCCTCAGGCGTACGGCGAACGAGGCGCTCGGCAAAAAGCCCGTCTGCCGGGTCGTCATTCACCGGGTATGACCCGGTCGAACTCGTATAAAATCGGCGAATCATGAATAAGCACGCTCCGCCGCCGCCCAGAGAGATCGAATCCGTCAATCTTCGAGACGCTCTTGAGGAGCGCTACCTCGCCTACGCGCTCTCGACCATTATGCATCGCGCGCTCCCCGATGTGCGCGATGGATTGAAGCCCGTACACCGCCGACTGCTTCACGTCATGAATACGCTTCGCCTTGATCCCAACGCCGCCTTCAAGAAATCGGCCAAGATCGTCGGCGACGTCATGGGATCCTATCACCCGCACGGCGATCAGGCGATCTACGATGCGCTCGTCCGCCTGGCCCAGGACTTCGCCTCGCGCTATCCACTCGTCGACGGTCAGGGCAACTTCGGAAACGTCGACGGCGATTCGGCCGCCGCATATCGGTATACCGAAGCACGCATGACCGACGTCGCGCGTCAGCTCCTCGACGGCATCGATGAGGACACCGTCGACTTTCGTCCCAATTACGACGGCACGCTTCAGGAGCCGGTGGTGCTGCCCGGCGCCTTTCCGAACCTGCTCGCCAACGGCGCGTCTGGCATTGCCGTCGGCATGGCGACGTCGATCCCTCCCCACAACGCGGCGGAACTCTGCGAGGCCGCACTCCACCTCATCAAGCATCCGAACGCTTCTGTCGACAAGCTCGTGCAGTTCGTTCCCGGACCCGATTTCCCGACTGGCGGCATCATCGTGGATGACCGCGCCTCGATCCTCGCGAGTTATAAGACGGGCAGGGGCTCGTTTCGCGTTCGGTCGCGATGGACGACCGAGGATCTCGGTCGCGGCACTTGGCAGATCGTCGTCACCGAGATCCCTTATCAGGTCCAGAAGGGCCGCCTGGTCGAGAAAATTGCCGAGCTCCTCGCCGAGAAGGCGCTCCCGCTGGTCGCGGACGTACGCGACGAGTCGGCCGAGGATATCCGCATCGTCATCGAGCCGAAAAGCCGCACCGCAGATGCGACCATGCTCATGGAGCGCATGTTCAGGACGACGGAGCTCGAGGCGCGCATTCCGCTCAACATGAACGTCCTCTCGAGAGGGCGGGTGCCGAAGGTCCTGTCGCTCGCGGATGCCCTCCGAGAGTGGCTCGATCACCGCAAGGAGGTATTCGTCCGGCGGACCCGGTTCCGCCTCGGCGAGATCGCACGCCGGCTCGAGATACTCGCGGGCTATCTCATTGCGTACCTCAATCTCGACGAGGTGATCCGCATCATCCGCGAGGAGGAGGAGCCCAAGCCCGCTCTCATCCGGCGCTTCGAGCTCGTCGATGCTCAGGCCGAAGCCATCCTGAACATGAGGTTGCGCGCCCTGCGCAGGCTCGAGGAAATGGAGATCAAGCGCGAGCACATCGGCCTCGAAAAGGAGCAGCGCGACCTGAACAGGCTCCTCAAGTCCGACAAGGATCAATGGGAAAGCATCGCCGCTCAAATTCGCGAGATCAGGGAGAAATACGGGAAGAGAACCGAGCTCGGCCAGAGGAGGACCGATTTGGCCGAAGCGCCGGTGCTCGATGCGGACATCGACCAGGCGATGATCGAACGCGAGCCGGTCACGGTCGTGTGCTCGGAGAAAGGATGGATCAGGGCACTCCGCGGTCATCTCGAGGACGTCTCGGGCCTCGCCTACAAGGAAGGCGACCGCGGCAGGTTTGTCCTCAGGGCCGAGACGACGGGTAAGCTCATGATCTTCGCCTCCTCGGGCAAATTCTTCACCCTCGACGTCGATAAGCTACCCGGCGGCCGCGGTAACGGCGAGCCCGTCCGGCTCATGGCCGATCTCGAGGCGTCCGACGCGATCGTGTCGCTCTTCGTGCACAAGCCGGGGCGCAGGCTCCTCATCGCGGCGACCGATGGCAATGGCTTCATCGTTCCCGAAGCGGAATGCGTGGCGACGACCAGGAAAGGCAAGCAGGTCCTGAACCTGAAGGCTCCCGCCGAAGCTCAAACGTGCGCCTTTGTGGCGGAGGGCGCCGATCACCTGGCGGTCGTTGGGGAGAACCGCAAGCTCCTGATATTCCCGCTCTCCGACGTTCCCGAGATGTCACGCGGGCGGGGGGTTCGGTTCCAGAGATACAAGGAAGGCGGCCTCTCCGACGTGGCCGCTCTCAAGCTCGCCGATGGTCTCGAGTGGGTCGATTCGTCCGGCCGGACCTGGAGGGTAACCGATCTTCGGGATTGGCTCGGTCAGCGCGGACAGGCCGGACGCCTCCCGCCCAAGGGATTCCCGAGGTCCAATCGATTCGGCCGTCCCGAGGGCGCTGCGAAGCCGTAACTTTGCTGATGCTTAACCCAATGTTTCCCGCGCGAAATAGACGGACGTCGATCAATCTCCTTGCGCCACGCCCGTTCATCGCCAGCAACAGGACCGATTCGAGCCATTCAGCTGCGCGCCTTGACCCAGCCCTCGAAGGTGAGCCGCTCCTGGGGAAGGAAGCGGGATTTATAGTCCATCTTGCGCGAGCCCTGCACCCAATAGCCCAGATAGAGATACGACATCCCTAGGCGCTCGGCTCTGCGAATATTGTCGAGGATCATGAACGTGCCGAGACTGCGGAACGAGAGCTCGGGCTCGTAGAAGCTGTAGATGAGGGACAATCCGTCGTGGAGCGTGTCCATGAGCACGCAGGCGATCAGCGGACCGGCCCGGCCAAGTCCCGTTGCAATGCGGTATTCGACGAGCTTCGAGTCCACGAAGCTGTCGTCGACCATGGCCGCAAAGTCGAGCACCGACATATCGGCCATGCCGCCGTCGGCATGCCGGCTATCGATATAGCTGCGGAAGAGCGAGTACTGTTCGCTCGTGGCCTTTGCCTGCACGATGTTCGACGCGACGTCCTCGTTCCGCCGCATGATCCGGCGGAAGGCCGCCGTCCATTCGAATTGCGGAACGCACGCGCGGACCGAAACGCAAGACGAGCAGCCGTCGCAGGCCGGCCGGTAGGCGATGTTCTGGCTACGGCGGAAACCCGATTGCGACAGCTGGCTGTTGAGCTGGCGCGCATCGGAGCCGATGAGATGGGTGAACACCTTCCGTTCGATTCGACCGGACAGATAGGGGCAGGGGGCCGGTGCGGTTATGAAGAACTGCGGAAAGTTGCGCCGCTCGATACTCAACGGGTGAAAGCTCCAGTGGTGGATTCGCACCCGATATTGTGACGAAGCTCGCGGCCGGCGCAACCCTCCATTTACGTGCCGCGGAGCGTTTCGCGGCCGCCCGGCGCATCGAGCACCCGGGCCGAGAACCCTTCCGATTCGATTGTCGCGACAATGTCCTCCGCGTGACGGGCATCTCTCGTTTCCAGCATGATTTCGAGCTCGGCCCCCTTGGCCGGAACGTCGAGGAACATGCGGCGGTGCGACACCTCCAGAATATTGGCCCCGAGGCGGCCGAGCGTGGTCGCAATACGGCCGAGGACACCCGGCCGGTCGTCGATCTGGATGCGCAGGTTGACGATCCGATACTCGCGCTCGAGCTCGCGATAGATGACGGACGCGAGGATGCGCGGGTCGATATTGCCCCCGCAGAGCACCAGCCCGACCTTGCGTCCGCGGAAATGTGCAGGGTCGGCGAGAACGGCAGCAAGGCCGGCCGCGCCCGCTCCTTCCGCGAGCGTTTTCTGATGCGCGAGATAGGCCATGACGGCCCGCTCGATATCGGACTCCCCGACGAGCCGCACATCGTCCACATACCGCTTGCAGATCGCGATCGTACGCTCGGTGACGTTCTTGACCGCGATGCCTTCCGCAAGCGTCGATCCCCCGCAGCGCGCCGGCTGCCCGCGGAGCGCGTGGTACATCGAGGGATAGAGCTTGACCTCGACTCCCAGCATCTCGATCTCCGGTTTGATGTGCTTGGCGGCGATCGCGATTCCCGAGATGACACCGCCGCCGCCGATCGGCACGACGATGCAATCGAGTCCGGGCTCGTCTTCGAGCATCTCGAGCCCGATCGTGCCCTGTCCGGCGATGATGCGGTCGTCGTCATAAGGATGGATCAGCACGAGCCCTTTGTCCCGCATAAGCGCCTCGGCGGTCACCTGCGAATCGGCGAGGGTCTCGCCGGAGAGAATGACCTGCGCCCCATGCGTCCGGGTGCGCTCGATCTTCGTCGAGGGCGTCGTCTCCGGCATCACGATAATGGCGGGTATGCCCAGACGCTTGGCGTGGTACGCGACCGCCTGCGCGTGATTGCCGGCCGACATGGCGATGACGCCGCGGCCGCGCTCCTCTCTCGTGAGGCTCGTCATCCGGTTACAGGCGCCCCGATCCTTGAAGGAGTTCGTGACCTGAAGGTTCTCGAGCTTCACGAAGACCGAGGCGGCGGTGAGATCGGAAAGCTTTGGCGAGTGGAGGAGCGGGGTACGGACCACATTGCCGCGGAGCGTTTCACCCGCCCTTTCGATATCTTGGAACGTGACGCCCACGATGGGCCCCTCCCGGCGTTGTCTTCGAGCGGAGTTTCCAATAGTCATCCGGCGGGGACACCTTCATCATTCGCCCGGGCCGCGTCAACAGCGGCCCGGGCGCACCTCTCGTTGGGAGCAGAAGCATGGCGGTTCGCGCAGCGTGGATCGGATTGGGCGTGATGGGCTTTCCGATGGCCGGGCATCTTGCCGAGCGCGGCAAGGTCGACGTGACCGTCTACAACCGCACCGCCGCAAAGGCCGCGGACTGGATCGCGAAGCACGGCGGCAGACGCGCTGCAACGCCCCATGAAGCTGCCGCCGGCGCCGATTTCGTCTTCGCCTGTGTCGGCAACGACGATGACTTGCGGCAGGTGACGCTTGGGCCTGAGGGAGCCTTCGCCGGCATGAGCAAGGGCGCGGTTTTCGTCGACCACACCACCGCCTCCGCCAACATCGCCAGGGAGCTGTACGAAGCGGCGAAATCGCGCGGCCTCGGTTTCGTCGATGCCCCGGTCTCGGGCGGCCAGGCGGGAGCCGAGAATGGCGTCCTCACCGTCATGTGCGGCGGCGATGCCGAGGATTATGAGCGCGTCGAGCCGCTCATCGTCCACTACTCGCGCATGCGGAAGCTTCTTGGGCCTGCAGGATCGGGTCAGCTCGCCAAGATGGTCAACCAGATCGCCATCGCCGGACTGGTGCAGGGGCTTGCCGAAGCCATTCACTTCGGAATGCGCGCAGACCTTCCCATGGAGCAGGTAATCGAGGTCATCTCGAAGGGTGCGGCGGGCTCCTGGCAGATGGACAACCGCTACAAGACCATGATCGCTGGGAAGTTCGACTTCGGCTTCGCGGTCGATTGGATGCGTAAGGATCTGGGCATGTGCATTGCGGAGGCGAGAACCAATGGGGCTCATCTTCCCGTGACCGCACTCGTCGATCAGTTCTACGGCGAAGTGCAGGAGATGGGCGGCCGCCGCTGGGATACTTCGAGCCTGATCGCTCGCTTCGAACGCTCGCCCCGGTAACGCAGGGCTCGCTTGAAGATCAACCACGAAGGGCCTGTCGGCTTGGTGCTCTTGGTGTCCTCCGTGGCTCTCGAGCCTTGGAACCGTTGTTGATCTGCAATTGCCCCGAAGGCCGCGACTCACTCGATACATTCTCGATCACGTCTGCCCTCATCTGGGGTGATGATGATGACGTTTTGCAAGACTTGCGCCACTCGAGCGCCGCGCGGTGAGACGCTTCGCCCTATTCGGGGAGCCCGGCCATGACGAGGGCCTGCCGGTGGTGCTCGGCATCCTCCGGCCGCTTGTAGTGCAGCGTCTGCATGTAGTTGAGGACGCTGAAGGAGGGATCCATCGAAAGGACCGAGCGCGCATGAGCATTCGCAGCGTTCTTTTCCCCGAGCATGGCGGAGGAGGCCGCGAGAAATGCCTGGTGGAATTGATCGGGCTTGGTGATCCGGCGGAAGGAGTCGATCGCTTCCGCATACCGGCGGGCGACGAAATAGGCGCGGCCGAGGTGGTTCCAGAAGCGCTCCGGGTGATGCGGGTTGAGGCGCATCGCTTTCTTGATCCAGTCGATTCCTTGTTCGGGATCGCCCATCCAGGTCAAGACTTCGCCGTTCTGGACGACGATGAGGTCGTTGTTCGGATTGAGCGTCAGGGCGCGCTGCTGATGATACCAGGCGGCTTCGTGGTCGTTGTAGTTGATGTTGACTGCGGCGAGGATGCGGTGCACGTCGCTGTCGTTCTCGTCGAGCGACAAGGCCACATTGAGCTCCGACACGATCGTGTCCGCGGCTTTGTCGCGGTCCGCGCACCAGTTGTACATCCAGGCCTGCCCGGTGATGCAGGCTTTCCAGGCATGCGCGTGAGCGTAGTTGGGGTCGAGCTCGATCGCCCGCTCGATCAGTCGCTGGGCCTCGAGGTTGTCCTCGTGACGGGAGCGATGGTGAAGTACCTTGGCAGCGAGAACGCATTCGTAGGCGCGCATGTTGCTGGTGGGGTTACGCTGTACGCGTTCGTGCGCAGCCGCTTCCACGCGCCCCGGCAACGTGGCGACGATCGTCGCGGTCAGCTCGTCCTGCGTGGCAAAAATATCGGAAAGCTCGCGGTCGTAGCGCTCGGCCCAGATGTGGCGGTCGGTCCTCGCATCGATGAGCTGGACCGTGATCCTGACGCGATTTCCGGCCTTTCGGACGCTGCCTTCGAGGATATACTGCACGCCGAACGCTTTCGCGACCTCTTGTACGTTCACCGCCTTGCCCTTGTAGACGAAGGTGGAGTTCCGCGAGATCACCAAGAGGTCGCGGAAGCGGGAGAGCGCCGTGATGATGTCCTCGGTGAGCCCGTCGGCGAAGAACTCTTGTTCGGGATCGCCGCTCATGTTCGCGAGGGGCAGCACCGCGATCGAGGGATGGTCGGGGCCGGACTCCGGGGCCGAGGGCACGATCTTGATCGTGTCGATGGCGGGAGCCAGGCTCAGCCTGTAGCAGCGGATCGGCCGCGAGATGTTTTTCATGACTCGCTCGCCCGCATCCTCGAAATCGGCATCGATGCGATTTGTAAGCTGGTCTCGCACCGCTTGGCTGACGAGAATGCCGCCGGGCTCGGCCGACTGCTCGAGCCGCGCCGCGAGGTTTACGCCATCGCCAAAGATATCCGTCCCTTCGACGATGACATCCCCAATGTTGATGCCCATCCGGAACTCGATCCGCCGGTCGGGGGCGATGTCCGCATTGCGCCTTGCCATTCCTCGCTGGAATTCGAGGGCGCACCGAGCGGCATCGACCGCGCTCGCGAATTCGACCAGCATGCCGTCGCCGGTTGTCTTGATGATCCGCCCCTTGTTCTTGGCGATCGCCGGATCGATGAGCTCGAGCCTATGCGCTTTGAGCCGCGCGAGCGTGCCCGCCTCGTCGAGCTCCATGAGCCGGCTGTACCCGACCATGTCGCTCGCCAGGATCGCCACGAGTTTGCGCTGGACCTGAGGCTCCTGCTGCATGACCGAGCATAACCCATCAGGGAACATGCGACGAAGTCATTTCGCGGCCCTGAGCCGGCGCGCGGCATCGAGCGCGAAATAGGTGAGAACGCCGCGCGCCCCCGCCCTCTTGAACGCAATGAGGCTTTCGAGAATGACGGCGTCGGGATCGAGCCAGCCTCTTTCGCATGCCCCCTTGATCATCGCGTACTCGCCAGACACCTGGTAGGCGAATGTCGGAACGGAAAGCTCGCGGCTGATCCGCGAGATCACGTCAAGATAGGGAAGCCCCGGCTTCACCATAATCATGTCGGCGCCTTCGGCGACGTCGAGAGCGGCCTCCCGGAGGGCCTCGTCGCTGTTGGCGGGATCCATTTGATAGCTTCGCTTGTCGCCTTTGAGCATCGTGCCCGAGCCGACCGCGTCCCGGAACGGCCCGTAGAAGCCCGACGCAAATTTCGCGCTGTATGCCATGATCTGGAGGTGGTGGAGCCCGCTTGTCTCGAGCGCCGAGCGTATTGCGCCGATCCGGCCATCCATCATGTCGGATGGAGCGATGATGTCGCAGCCGGCTTCCGCCTGCACGAGTGCCTGCTTGATCAGCACCGCGATCGTGTCGTCGTTGAGGATCTCACCGTTCCTCAGAAGCCCGTCATGGCCGTGGCTCGTATAGGGATCGAGCGCCACATCGCACATCACGCCGATCTCGGGGAAGGCCTGCTTGATCGACCGCACCGTACGGCAGACGAGGTTTGTGGGGTTGAGCGCTTCCTGCCCGGTCTCATCGCGCAGGCAGGGATCGGTGTAAGGGAAGAGGGCAATGGCCGGTATGCCGAGCGAGGCCGCCTCCTCGGCCGCCTTGACCGCGAGATCGACGCTGAGCCGTTCCACCCCCGGCATGGCCTCGACCGGAACACGCCGGTTCTCTCCTTCGATCACGAAGATCGGCCAGATGAAATCGGCGGGCGAGAGGGTGTTTTCGGCGTTGAGCCGTCTCGACCACGCCGTGCGGCGGTTCCGTCTGAGCCGGGTTCCAGGGTAGCGGGCTTCTATCATCGCAGCGGAAAAATAGACGGGCCGGAGTCCCATGGGAATGGCCCTCAGCGACACATTTTGAAGCGGCCGGGCCTCAGTTGCATGAGATCGAGATGCATGTGGTCCTTATGGAAGGGATCGCTGCCCGGCCCGAGCACTGTGTTGAAGTAGGGGCAAGCCTCCTTGCGCACTCCCTTTATAAAATCGCCCCGTCGGGAAAAACCGATCGCCTGCAGAAGTCCACTCGCTTGGCCCTTCACGGTGACCTCGCTGCCGTCCGCGAACCGGAAGCTCGCGATATCGAGGGCGTTGGCCTTCGCATGCTCCGACAACTTGCCGCGGCTTACATTGTTGCGCCGCCGGCAGGCATAGGCGGAGGCATTCCGGATTTCGGTCACCTGCAAGCGCAACGCCTTTCGCGCGAGAGGCTGCACAGTCCCATCGATCCAGCCCCCGAGCGCCGCGGCGAAGTCGCAATTGATGGTTGCCGGAGGATTGATGCGAACGCCTGAAATCTCGGCGACGGCAATCGGAGCGGGCGTCCCGCATCCACCGGGCTCGCCGATCGGGTTGTCGGGCCGCCAGATCAGATTGCGGGTGGCGAGGAGGGCCATGCAGTGGGCGCGCGCCTCGCGAACCTCGGATACGGGCCAGGATCCGAACTTGATAGGCCAAGGTTTCGCGCGGACTATGCCCGGCTTGGTGACGGACCCCGGCTTGGCTCGCGGAATTGGAACAGCGACCGGAGCCGCGATGGTCGTGATCCCGGCCCGCGGCGGCTTCGGCCGGGGCAGCGGCACCGCTGCCTGCGCAGGAACCGCAAGGAGCGGAGCCGCCAGAAAAAGCACGAGGGCTGCTCTTGCCGTCACTCGTTAACCACGCCTTGAAGAACCCCGCCGCTTTTGAATTGAATTTACCCGCCACGCTTAAACCATGGCTGAAACAAGGTAAGGCCAGCGGCCAGGTTGAAGCATCTCTTGATCACTTTGCCAATCATAGTGGCGCCGATGTCCGCGTCGGGACTGAGACTCGCCGCGGCCGGAATTGAGACGCCCATGGAGACGCTCGAGTCTCTGTCCCAGGCGGAAAAGCTTGATGCCAAGTGCCGGATCCTCAGCTCCGGGGCATCCTACCGCGAGGCGCCGCGCGACTGACGGGTTGACCTCTCGAGGGGAGGGGTGTCGCGCGGGGCCGAGGGTAGGGCGGCCCCGCGCGAACGGTTTTCGATGAGGCGCCGGCTCACTTGGATAAGCCTTTCGAAACTCTACTCCAATTCCGCGCAAAACCCCGAAAAATAAGCACTAATTTACCCACTCCCTTGAGCCGATCTTAACAGCGCACGGGTTACTGTCGCACGCAGAGGAAGGGGCCAGTGTAGCGCCTTCCCGGGCAACACAGGGTAGGTGGTCAACATGAACACGCATGTCATGGGGGGAGTACGTCCGCAATCGGGCACCTCCCAACGAGAGCATATCAAGCACAAATATCTCGAAGCGCTTATGCTGATCGAGCGGCTGCATCGGCGCCTTCTCGATGTCATCAAGGACGATTTCGAGCGGACGGGCGAGCCCGAGGTCAACCCGGTTCAGGCGCTCCTCCTGTTCAATATCGGCGATTCCGAGCTGACCGCGGGCGAGCTCAAGACGCGCGGCCACTATCAGGGCTCCAACGTCTCTTACAATCTCAAGAAGCTTGTCAAGGCGGGCTACGTCAATCACGAGCGGTCGAGCTCCGACAAGCGGTCGGTCCGCGTGAAGCTCACCGCCAAAGGCCAACGGATACGCCATCGCGTCGATCAGCTCTACAGCCGCCAATTGCATGCGGTCGAAGAAGTCGTCGGCCTAACGACCGAAGAGTTCGAACGGCTGAACAAGGCTCTGACCCGCCTCGAGCGATTCTGGACGGATCAGATCCTCTACCGGCTCTGAGAGGCATCGGCCCGCCCAGCCCGGAAGCGTGGCCTTTTTGCCATACTGGTGAGGAAATTTGGGCGGCCTGCGCATTCGCGCCCGATTTCCTTGTTATCGCGTACCGGTTAAGTCCGGGATCGCCGCAAGCGGAATGACCCACTTGCATGATCAGTTGAGCTTTGGGCTTGGCGGATCAGGCCGCATGTGAGACTATTTTAATACGGGTACAACCGAGGGACTTGTTGGGGAAGTTCATGAAATCCTTGACGTTGATGACTGCGTGCGTCGCGCTGGCGACGATGGTGGGGTGGACTGGCGCAGCCATGGCCGGCGAGCGCGGCGAGAATTCGTGGTGGCAGAGGCAGGATTCCTCGAACTCAGGGTTCGGAACGATCTCCAATATCGCCGGCAGCAAGGGCGGTAAGGCGGTCACTAAAACCGAAGTGTTCGCCGGCAAGAGCGTCCTTCCAATGGTTTCGCCCTCGAGCGACAAATGGATGGACGATGCCATAGCCCGTTACGAGACGGTCGTTTCTCGAGGCGGTTGGCCCGAGGTGTCGGGAAGCCGGCTGGCGCGCGGAAACTCAGGTCCGGAAGTCGTGACACTCAGACAACGCCTCGCGGCCGAAGGTTATCTGCCGCCCGAGAGTTTGAGTGCATCCAACCCGCAAGAATACTCCGACGCGGTGTTGAACGCGGTCGGTCAGTTCCAGGCCAATCACGGCATCGCGCTTACCGGCAAGGTCGACAAGGCAACTGCGGCCGCGATGAACGTCTCCGCCTCCGAGCGGCTCGCCGCGCTGAGGGCGAACGCTCCTCGGCTCCGCGAGTACTCGAAGGGTCTTGGCCCCCGATACATCATCGTCAACGTTCCGGCGCTGCAGCTCGAGGCCGTCAATTTCAACTCGGTGTTCTCCCGTCACAACATCATTGCGGGCCAGCCTTCTCGGCCGACTCCGGTGACGATCACGCAGGTTTCCGATATCAACTTCAACCCCTATTGGAACGCGCCTGTTTCCATCGTCGAAAAGGACATCATCCCTCGCGTGCAGAAGGAAGGAACGCGGGTGCTGCGCGACATGGGCATGCGCATCTACGACGGCTATAACGGGCCCGAGGTCAATCCCGACGACATCGATTGGGATAGCGTTCCTCCGGACCGGTTCTTCTTCCGGCAAGACCCGGGCGAGGAAAACGCCATGGCTACGGTGAAGATCAATTTTCCGAGCCCATTCGGTATTTATCTCCATGATACGCCCACCAAGAACCTTTTTACGACCGGCGCCCGTTATCTCAGCTCGGGCTGCATCCGGGTGGAGCAGATCCACACGCTCGTGAACTGGATTCTGAATGGCCAGGACGGCTGGAACGCTGCGCGCATCGAGCAAGTTGCAGGCTCGCGCGATCGAGAGGACGTCAAGGTGATCGATGGCCCGCAGCTGCGCACGGTCTATCTGACCGCTTGGCCGAGCGGGAACGGGCTCGTCAATTTCCGAGACGACATCTACGATCTCGATCGCACGGCATTCGTCGTCGGCCAACCGCTGCCTCCGGGCGAGACGAGCGATGATGGCCAACGCTTCATCCTGAAGCCAGCGGTGCGCGAGGCCTCAGCCGCGCCCGATGATGGCGATTACTTCAAGCCACGGCGGAGATCCGCAAGCTTCAGCTTCTTCTCAACCCGGCGGGAGCGCGACTCCTCGGCTGCTCCCTCGGTCTCGGCTGGTTCTTCCAAGCTCATTCCGGGCGCCCGCGAGCGCGAATCGATGGTCCTTACCAACTTCTTCAGCGGGAACCAGACCGTCGACCAGCCCGCTGCCAAGCCCGCCAAGGGCAAGGCCGACAATGCCAAGCAGAAGCAAAAGAGAAAGCTGTTCCAGACGCTTCAACCCGGTGGCGCATCTGCCAAGACAGCGAAGACTGCAAAGACCAGAACGAAGGCAGGATCGGCCACCGAAGTTTCGGCTGTCGCGAAGAAAAAGCCCGCTGCCGGCAAAACTGCAGCTGCGGTGAAGAAGCCCGCGAAGGCCACCGCTCCGGCCGAATCGCCAGAGGCTCCGGTGGACCAGAGGAAGAAAAAGAGGAAGATCACGACCGCGGCATCTGAAGCGGCTGCTTCAGCAGACAAACCCGTTTTCACGCAGCAATAGCGGCGTTCCTGCGCGTCCTGCTGGCAGCTTGACCTGAAGGCGCTTTCCGGCCATGGCGCTGTCGCTCAAGTCAAGGGGCGATAATGGCGAGATCGGATGGGTTCTTTCGGGAGGAGTTGGCGAGCCGGGATCGCCCCGTCGCCTCGGCGATCGCCAAGGAGCTCGGCCGCCAGCAGCACGAGATCGAGCTGATCGCGTCCGAAAACATCGTGTCCCGGGCGGTGCTCGAAGCGCAAGGGTCGGTGCTGACCAACAAGTACGCCGAGGGCTATCCAGGCCGTCGGTACTATGGCGGCTGCCAGTACGTGGACGAGGCCGAGACGCTCGCGATCGAGCGCGCCAAAAAGCTTTTCAACTGCGCATTCGCGAATGTGCAGCCGCATTCGGGAGCGCAGGCCAATCAGGCGGTGTTCTTCGCCCTCATGCAGCCGGGCGACACCTATATGGGCCTCGATCTCAGGGCCGGAGGACATCTGACCCACGGATCTCCGGTGAACCAGTCAGGCAAGTGGTTCAATGTCGTCCCTTACGGCGTGAGCCAAGCCGACGACCTCATCGACTACGATTGGGTCCAGAAACTTGCCTCTGAAAACAGGCCCAAACTCATCCTGGCCGGGGGCTCGGCCTATCCGCGGGTCATCGACTTCGCACGGTTCCGGAAGATCGCCGATTCGGTCGGGGCCTATTTCATGGTCGACATGGCGCATTTCGCGGGGCTCGTGGCGGGCGGGGTTCATCCCAGCCCCCTCGAGCACGCTCATGTGGTAACGACGACCACTCACAAGACGCTCCGCGGCCCTCGCGGGGGAATGATCCTCTCCAACGACGAGGAGCTCGGGAAGAAGCTCAACTCGGCCGTCTTCCCCGGGTTGCAAGGCGGTCCTCTCATGCACGTTATCGCCGCCAAGGCCGTCGCCTTCGGCGAGGCGCTCAAGCCCGCGTTCCGCAAATATACGGCGGCCGTCGTCGCGAATGCCAAAGCGCTCGCGCGTTCCATGCAGGACGGCGGCTGCGATCTCGTCTCGGGCGGGACCGACACCCACCTGATGCTCGTCGACCTTCGCCGCAAGAGGCTGACCGGCAAGGCGGCCGAAGTGGCGCTGGGGCGGGCTTGGATCACCTGCAACAAGAACGGCATCCCGTTTGATCCCGAGAAGCCGATGGTGACGTCGGGCATCAGGCTCGGGACACCGGCCTGCACCACCCGGGGCTTCGGCACGGCGGAATTCGAAACCGTCGGCCGGCTCATCATCGAGGTCCTGGATGGGCTTGCGAAGAACGGTGAAGAGGGGAATGGTAGAGTCGAGACGGCGGTGAGGCGAAAGGTCGAGTCGCTGACGGCCGAATTCCCCATCTATTCCTGACGAAAGCAGGGGCATGCGCTGTCCTTTTTGCAGCAACGAAGAGACGCAGGTGAAGGACAGCCGTCCGACCGAGGACGGAGCAGCAATCAGGCGACGGCGCTACTGCCCGGACTGCGGCGGCCGCTTTACCACTTTCGAGCGCGTTCAACTCCGGGAACTGGCAGTCGTGAAGCGCTCGGGCCGGCGTGTGCCCTTCGATCGCGACAAGCTCATGCGTTCGGTCCAGGTCGCGCTGCGCAAGCGACCGGTCGATCCCGAGCGCGTCGAGAGGCTCGTGTCCGGCATCGTTCGGCGCCTGGAGGGCCTCGGCGAGAGCGACATCAAATCCGAAACCATCGGCAAGATGGTGATGGAGGCGCTGCGTGTCCTCGACGACGTGGCCTATGTTCGATTCGCATCCGTTTACAAGAACTTCCGCGAGGCCAAGGATTTCGAGGAACTCCTCGGCGAACTGACCGGCGAAGGGGAGCGCCCTGAACGCTGATAGCCGGTTCATGGAGCTGGCGTGGCGGCTGGGCCGGCGGGCGCTCGGAAACACTGCTGAAAACCCCCCCGTCGGATGCGTGATCGTGAAGGACGCGCGCATCGTGGGCCTCGGGTGGACGCGGGCAGGAGGGAGGCCCCATGCCGAGACAGAAGCCCTCCGCATGGCTGGGCGGGAGGCTTTAGGCGCGACTGCGTATGTGACGCTCGAGCCCTGTGTCCATCACGGCCGCACAGGCCCCTGCGTCGAGGCCCTGGTTTCAGCGGGCATCCGGCGCGTCGTTACTGGGGCACAAGATCCCGATCCGCGGGTGAAGGGCAGGGGCCACGCAGGCCTTCGTGCCGCGGGCATCGAGACTGTCACCGGTCTCGTTCCCCGGCCCCCTGAACTCGCGGGCTTCTTCAGCCGGATCGAGAAGAAACGCCCCCATGTGACTCTGAAGCTTGCAGTTTCGGAAGACGGAAAAATCGCCAAACGGGGCGAGCGCACGCCAATCACCGCCGAAGCCGCCCGCGCTCGCGTGCATATGATGAGGGCCCAATCGGATGCCGTTCTTGTCGGCCTGGGGACAGTAAAAATCGACGATCCGACGCTTCGCTGCGAGCTTCCCTGCCTCGGCCAGCGGTCACCCGTAAGAGTCGTGCTCGACAGTCATCTTCGCATTCCCCCGCAAGCGGCACTCGTGAGGACGGCCAATGGCACGCCCACCTGGATCTTGAGCACGTCTCGAGGCGAGATCGGCGAGAAAGTCGACGTGATTGCCTGCGCTGCTGATCCGGACGGCAAAGTCGTTCTCGCAGACGCGCTGGAACGGCTGGCGGCCCGCGGAATCAATCGCCTGATGGTCGAAGGCGGAGCTGAGGTGGCGCGTTCATTCCACGAAGGCGGCTTCCTCGACGAAATTGCTCTTTTTCAAGCGCCGATGACAATCGGCGCAGATGGAGTCGATGCTGTTGCCGGGATCAGCATCGCGGAGCTTACCCGCGGCTTGACATTGCTCGCGCGGGATACGCTGGGGAGCGATGCGCTGAGCCTCTATGGACGCCCGTAAGCCCGCTCTTCTATAGCTTCGCCATGTTCACGGGCATCGTCACGGACGTGGGGGAGGTCATCGCGCGAGAACCGCTGGGCGATGTGCGCTTCACGATAGCGACCCATTTCGACCCGACGACGATCGCGATCGGGGCATCGATTGCCTGTGCCGGCTGCTGCCTGACGGTCGTCGAGACAGATCCGAGCGGCTCTTTTCAGGTTCAGGCCTCGGCCGAGACCCTCTCGAAAACGACACTCGGCCGCTGGAGGGTTGGCACCCGCGTGAATCTCGAGCGTGCGCTCAAGGTGGGCGACGAGCTCGGTGGCCATCTCATGTCCGGGCATGTCGATGGGGTGGGCCAAATCCTTTCCATCCTTCCGGAAGGAGACTCGCGCCGAATCACGTTCACGGTTCCTGGGGGGCTGGCGAAGTTCATCGCCCCCAAGGGCTCAGTGGCGCTCGACGGGACTTCGCTGACGGTGAACGAGGTCCAGGGCCCGGTGTTCGGCGTCAACGTCATCCCGCACACTTTGGCGGTGACGACTTGGGGTGATGCAAAACCCGGCGATGCCGTCAATGTCGAGATCGATACGTTGGCGCGCTATGTCGCCCGGCTCGCGGAAAGCGCCTCCCTATGAAGACGAGTCAATCTGCCGCGGCGGTGAAAACATCGGCTCACCTGCTCATCGTCGAGTCGCGCTTTTACGCCGAAATTTCCGATGAGCTCGCGTCGGGGGCAATTGCGGCCATCGACGCCGCCGGAGCGGCCTATGAGCGGGTGAGCGTGCCGGGCGCGCTCGAGATACCAGGGGCGGTTGCGATCGCCGCAGCAACCGGCCGGTTCGACGGCTATGTCGCTCTCGGTTGCGTGATCCGCGGCGAAACCTCCCACTACGATATCGTGGCGAACGAATCGGCGCGCGGACTCCTCGACCTGACCCTCACCGGTCTTTGCATCGGAAACGCCATTCTGACTTGCGAGAACGAAGCGCAGGCCATTGCCCGCGCCAAGGTTTCCGAGATGAACAAGGGCGGCTTCGCAGCCGAGGCGGCGCTCGCGATGATCCGCTTGAAGCGGGAGCTTTCTCCCAAGGATGAATCATGATCACTGCCGCACCGCGCCGTGCCCGGCCGGTCGCCCGCTCGGCGGCGCGGCTCGGGGCCGTTCAGGCCCTCTATCAAATGGACTTGGCGGGAACCGATGTGGGCGAAGTTCTTGCCCAGTTCTCTTCCCGCGCTTCGGGAGAAGCCTTCGAGGAGGGCCAGTGCGGCGAGGCCGATTACCGGCTCCTCAAGACGATCGTCGACGGCGTGGTGCGCGAGCAGCGTACGATCGACCCGACGGTAAACGCGGTGCTCGACCCCAAGTGGCCCTTGACCAGGCTCGATTCGACCGTACGCGCCATTCTGCGCGCCGCCGCCTATGAGCTCATGTTCATGGACACCATACCGGCCAAGGTCGCGATCAGCGAGTATGTCGACGTTGCGCATGCCTTCTTCGGTGACGAAGAGCCCCGCTTCGTGAACGGCGTTCTTGATCGGCTCGCTCGCCATCGCCGCCCGGAAGAGTTCGGAACGGCATGACCGCCATTGCCCGGGAGGCTCGCTACGATGACGGGCGGGCACGCCGCAATGCGCTCATTCTCGCCCTGAGCCAGGCCCTCTATTCCTCAGCGACCGTGATCATGTTCACGACGGCGGGGCTCGTCGGCGTTCAGATCGCGCCCTCCAAGGCCTGGGCCACCCTGCCGATCTCCGCTTTCGTGATCGGAACCGCCCTGTCCACCGTTCCCGCATCCCTGCTGATGCGGGTGATCGGGCGGCGGCCGGGCTTTATGCTTGGCGCGCTAACCGGGTGCATCGGCGGGCTCGTGGGAGTCTACGCAATCTACCATCGCAACTTTGTCCTCTTCGTCCTCGCAACCGTGCTTCAGGGCGTCTTTCAGGCGTTTTCTCTTCATTCGCGCTTCGCTGCCGCGGACATGTCGAGCCCGGCCTTCCGTCCGAAGGCGATCTCGTGGGTAATGGCGGGTGGCGTCGCCGCCGCGATCTTCGGCACTCTTTTGGTGATCGCCACGACCGACCTTCTGGCGCCCGTCACCTTTGCCGGCTGCTTTGCCGCCATGGCCGTGCTCTGTGCCGCCGCCATGGGCGTGTTGGGCTTCCTCGATATTCCCCACCTGCGCAATCGCTCGAGAACAAGGGAAGGGCGCCCGCTCACCGCCATTCTCCAGCAGCGGCGCTTCGTGGTTGCGGTCGTCGCGGCGACCGTTTCCTACGGCCTCATGAACCTCGTGATGACGGCGAGCCCTATTGCGATGGGCAATTGCGGTTTTGGCTACGCCGACGCGTCCTGGGCGATCCAGTGGCATGTGCTCGCCATGTTCGTCCCGAGCTTCTTCACGGGCCATCTCATCGCCCGGTTCGGAGCCGAGCGTGTCTGCGGAGCGGGGCTCATCCTTCTTGGGCTCGGTGCGGCCGTGGCGATCTCAGGCATCGCATTCGCAAACTTTGCGATCTGCTTGATTCTTTTGGGACTCGGGTGGAATTTCGGCTTCATTGGCGGGACCACGCTTCTCACCTATTGTTACGAGCCCGCCGAGGCGGGCAAGGTCCAGGCCTTCAACGACTTCGCCGTGTTCGCGACCGTGGCCTGCGGGTCGCTCTTGTCGGGCCAGTTGCTCGATCGGCTCGGCTGGGCGAGCGTGAACATCGCGGTGTTCCCGCCCCTCATCCTCACGTTGGTCCTGATGACCTGGCTCGCTCTCAAGCCGAACCATCAAGCAGCAATCTCTTAGCCGCACACTTTATCCTCCTCCTTTCAGGGGGAGGAAGGATCGGGGGCTGGACGTTCGCGAAATCATCATCCGCAATGACCTTCCGGAGCCGCCGGGTTTCTCCAGGCAACAGGAGATCGCTGATGGCCGCGGGTCGCTCCCGGGCCGGGAAAAGTGAGGGGAGGGCGCGAGGCGCCGTTCACCACTCGAAAAAGGCACAGAAGAAACGTGGTCCTTCCGGGCCTCGCGCCTGACGGGCTTTACGGCTTCCGGAGACCTCCCGGCTATCGGGCGCCCTCCGCGCATCCCCACCGCGTTCGGCGATAGCGCCTGCCACTTTCGTGGCGCTCCCGGTCCTGCCGGGAGGAGCGGTGGAGAGGCCGCCTCGTGATGGGCCGGTCCGTAACGGCTCACCCC
>JBJMRA010000120.1:0-9817 GCA_045802365.1 Hyphomicrobiales bacterium
AAACATTATAGACCCGTCCGGGGTGGGGGGCGGCGATCGATGCCTCGAGCACGCCTGCGATGTCATCGACATGGACACGGCTGAAGATCTGGCCGGGTTTGATGATCGCTCGCGCCTTGCCTTCGACGAGCGACAGGAGCTGATTTCCTCCAGGCCCGTAGATGCCGGCAAGCCTGAAGATATGAACCGGCAGGCGGCTTTTCCGGTAGAGATCGAGCCAGGCATTCTCGGCAGCAAGGCGGCGATGACCCCGTTCGGTGGAAGGCGACAGAGCCGAATCCTCATTCACCCACTCGCCTGCGCGGTCGCCGTAAACTCCAGTCGTCGACAGATAGCCGACCCATTCGAATTGACCGGCCCTCGTCGCGATTTCACGTTCGTGGTGCCGCAGAACCGGATCGCCTTCATCGTCCGGCGGGACCGAGCTCAGAAGATGTGTAGCGCCGTCGAGCGCCGTTTCCGCGATCGCCGAGGTGCCATCAAACCGCCAGAGGCGGGATGCCCAAACAATGTCCTCCCCCGATCGGGTCGTCCCCGAAACGGTCCAGCCTCGAGGCAATAGCCTGTTCGCCAGAACCAGCGCGGAATAGCCGAGGCCGAAACAGAAGAGGTGCGGCATTCAGGTGCGCTGCCACTCGGCGATGACCGCGTCGTCGGCCTCGCCCGAGAGATGCGCCTTGCGCAGTGCACTTGCGCGTTCGGGAGAAAGCCGTGCAAGCGCCCACACCGCCATTGCGCGCACCAGCGGCGAAGCATCGGTAATGAGGCGCTCGGCTTCCGAAGCAAGGCCCGCCTCGTCCGAATTGCCGATCGCAATGAGCACGTTCCGGACGAAGCGATCACGCCCGATGCGCTTTACCGGCGATCTGGAAAAGCGGGCGCGGAAACCCGCATCATCGAGCCGGGCGAGTTCCGCGAGAGAGGGCGACACCAAATCGTCGCGGGCCTCGAGCTTCGCCTCGCGCGCCGCAGCCGCGAATTTGTTCCACGGACAGATCGCCAGGCAATCGTCGCAACCATAGATGCGATTGCCCATCGCCACACGGAATTCGCTGTCGATGTGACCTTGATGCTCGATGGTCAGATACGAGATGCAACGCCGGGCATCGAGCTGGTAGGGCTGAGGGAAGGCTCGGGTCGGACAGACGTCGAGGCAGGCGCGGCAAGTGCCGCAATGCCGTGCTTCCGGCCGGTCGAGCGGCAGGGCGACATCGGTGAGGATGCTCCCCACGAAGAACCATGATCCGAGCTCGCGGGAGACGAGGTTCGTATGCTTTCCCTGCCAGCCCAGCCCGGCCGCCTCTGCGAGCGGCTTCTCCATCAGGGGCGCAGTATCGACGAACACCTTGACTGCTCCGCCCGTCTGCCCCGCGAACCAAGAAGCGACGCGCTTGAGCTTGCCCTTGACCACGTCGTGATAGTCGCGGCCGAGGGCGTAGACCGATATGACTCCGGTCCTCCTGTCGCGAAGGCGCGCGAACGAATCGAGCTCCTGCGCATAATTCTGGGCAAGCATGATTGCGGACCGCGCCTCGGGCCAGAGCGCGGAGACAGACTGTCGTCGTTCACTCTCCATCCAGTGCATGTCGCCCTGCCGGCCCGCTTCGAGGAACCGGCGGAGATGGGCTCCGGCCTCGGGGATCGCATCCGGCGAGGTAATGCCAAGGGACGAAAGGCCTTCCTGGCGCGCTCGGTCGCGCAGCTCTCGTATCAGCTGCTCCATGGTCCTGAATATAGGATCGACTCGGGGTCCTGTTCAGAAGTCGAGGTCGGCATAAACCGCGTGGGCCGGCATGCCGCGGACAGTGTCGGCGAGCAAGGGCCGGAACGAGGGCCGCGATTTCAACCGCTGAAACCAGTGCTTCGCCGAGGGGAAGCTCGACCACGGCACGTCGCCCAGGTAGTCGATCGCGGAGAGGTGGGCTGCCGCCGCGAGGTCGGCGATCGACAGGTGGTCGCCTGCGAGCCAGTTTCGGCGCTCCGCGAGCGAGCCCAGATAGGCAAGGTGCTCCTTCAGCCGCTCCGAGGCTTTGCGCACGCGCGCGGTGTCGGGAGACCCGCCGCCCGACTCGCGCGGCATGAAGCGGCGGACCGCCTTCTCGGTGAGCGCCGGCTCGGAGACTTCGGCGTAGAATTTCGTATCGAACCAGCCGACCAGCCGTCGGACCTCGGCGCGGGCGCGAGAATCCCCCGGAATGAGCGACATCGAGCGACCGAGCGTCTCCTCGAGGTATTCGGTGATCGCCTCGACGCCGCAAACGACAGTTCCGTCATCTGCGACGAAGATCGGAAGCATGCCGGCAGGATTGAGAGCGAAGACCGCAGGGCCGGGCGCCCACGGCTCCTCATCAATGAGTTCTGTCGCTGCTCCGTATTCGGCAAGCGCCAGCCGCATGCGGCGCGAGAAGGGGTCGAGCGCGAAATGATGGAGCTTCGACATCAGGAAACCGGCGGGAATTCTGCAGGAGAAAGGGAGCGACGGAATGGCCCGGCGTGCCGCCATTGCCGGCCCATGGAGAAGCGGCATATAGAGCCCGAGTCGCGGGTCGGCAAGCGATTCGCGTGGTCGGGCAAGGCCTCTCCTTTCATGTTCATCGAGCAAATCATCGTGCTCGCCCTCATCCAGGGCATTACCGAATTTCTTCCAATTTCGTCTTCTGGGCACCTCATTCTCGTGCCGCTCCTGACCGGCTGGGCCGATCAGGGCGTGATGACCGACGTCATGGTCCATATGGGCTCGTTTCTCGCCGTTGTCGTCTATTTCTGGCGGGACATTCTGCGGCTGATCACCGGCCTTTTCGAGTTGCTGGCGCGGCACGCGAACCCCTGGGGGAGGCTTGCCCTCTACATCGTCGCAGGAACCATCCCGGCCGTCGCGATGGGCATCGTTCTCGATAAGATCGGGTTCATGGACGCCGTGCGCGGAATGCCTGAGATCGTGGCGTGGAACGCGATCGTATTCGGCATTCTCCTTTATGGGTGCGATCGCTTCGGCCTATGGATCAAGACGATCGAGGACATGACTCTGGGGCAGGCGCTCATCATCGGGGTCGCCCAAGCGATCGCCATTGTCCCAGGAACCAGCCGGTCCGGCATAACCATGACAGCCGCCCGGGCGCTCGGCTTCGAACGGCCGGAGGCGGCGCGGTTTTCATTCCTGCTCGGAATTCCCGCGATTGCAGGGGCGGGCATCCTCAAGCTGGGGGAAGCCGTCCGGAGCGGCGCTCATATTTCCGGCGATCAGCTTCTAACCGCCTTCCTCACCTTCCTCGTTGCCCTCGCGACGATCGCAGTTCTCATGCGTATCGTGAAATATATGAGCTTCCTGCCATTCGCCATTTACCGGGTGATCCTCGGCATCGCCCTCCTCGCGGTCATCTACGCAGGCGTGCCGCTCGGATCCGTTCAGTAATTTCAGACGCCGCTCGGCTGCGTGAATTGGCCGGCCTTGCGATAACGATAGAGATAAGCCGGAACGATCGCCTCGATGCCCTCCGGGGTAATGCCGAGGCCGCGCAAGGTCCTGCCCGCAGCTTCGGCTTCGGCGCTCACGACGTTATCCGATTTGAGGAGCTCTACCTGGTCGGCGGTAAGCATGGGTTTGGGCAGCATGCCGAGCACGGTCCCGAGCGTTCGCGCCGCCCACCACGGGATTGGAAGCAAAACGCGCCGCCGTTCAGTCGTTGCGAGGGTGTATTCTACGAGTTGCCTGAGGCTGAAGACTTCCGGGCCACCGAGCTCATAGGGACCGTTTCCCGGATCGGTCATCTCGATCATCCGGGCGAGAGCTTTGGCGACATCGCCGACATAGACCGGCTGGAAATTCGTTCGCCCGCCGACCAGCGGGATTACGGGCGAAAAGCGCGCCATCGCGGCAAATCGGTTGAAGAAATCGTCCTCCGGGCCGAACACGATCGAAGGGCGAACCATGATCGCGCTGGGAAAGGCGGCCCGGGCGCGAGCTTCGCCCAAGGCCTTGCTGCGGGCGTACTGGCTCGCCGAATGAGGATCGGCGCCGAGAGCCGACATTTGAATGAAGACCCGCGCCTTGGCTGTTCTCGCCGCCTTGGCGGAGGCTTCGGCCCCGAACACATGGATGGCATCGAATGTCTGCGCGCCCGCGCTATAGAGCACACCGACGAGATTGATGACCGCTTCGGCCCCCTCGCAGACCGGGACCAGCGTCGCCGGATAGCGAACGTTCGCACGAGCGAGCGAGATCTGCCCCGGCCGTCCGAGCGGCTTGATGTGAACCGCAAGCTCAGGCCGGCGCACCGCGACTCTCACCCGGTAGCCCATCCGGGTGAGCGCTCTCACGAGATGGCGTCCGATGAACCCCGAACCTCCAATGACTGTGATGAGCTTGTCGGAAAAGAGCGCCGTCACGGATTATGTCTAACCCCAATGTCCCTTCGGCTGTTCTAGCCGCGCGGCATCGGGTTGCAAACCCCGGAAGGTTCCTCGAAACGCACCGCTTCGTTGACTTGGAGGCGGGCGCTCATCTATGAACGCTTCGCCGTCCTGCCCAGATGGCGGAATTGGTAGACGCACTAGTTTCAGGTACTAGCGCCGAAAGGCGTGGAGGTTCGAGTCCTCTTCTGGGCACCACCCCTCAACTGGCGAGGAGGCGGGTTTCGGCCGCCTTGCGCCGCCTCCCTATTCCCGCCATAGAGCGCCGGTTGTTCCCCGCGGGAGCGGGCGTATCGATCGTCCATGGCCATCAAGCTCTATAAAGGCGACCTGCCTTCGGCACTCGATCTCGGCCCAGCTGTCGCCATCGACACCGAAGCCATGGGCCTCAACCCGCGCCGAGACAAACTTTGTCTCGTCCAACTGTCGTCGGGAGACGGTAATGCTCATCTCGTGCAGCTCGATCGGACAAGTTATGAGGCGCCCCGTCTCAAGGCGCTTCTGACCAATGCCGACGTGCTCAAGATCTTCCACTATGCCCGGTTCGACGTCGCGACGATGAAGCACCATCTGGGCGTCGACACGCGTCCGCTCTATTGCACCAAGATCGCCTCCAAGCTGACCCGCACTTACAGCGACCGGCATGGTTTGAAGGATCTCGTGAAGGAGCTGCTCGGGATCGAGATCAACAAGCAGCAGCAAAGCTCGGACTGGGGCGTCCACGTGCTGAGCGATGCGCAGAAGCAGTATGCGGCGCAGGACGTTCTTTATCTTCACGAGATCAAGGCTAGGCTCGATCAGATGCTCGATCGCGAAAGCCGGCAAGGATTTGCGAGATCCTGTTTCGATTTCGTCAGCGTTCGAGCCGATCTCGATCTCGCCGGATGGACCGAAGAAGATGTCTTCGCTCACTGAGGGCCGGCGCCGATCCCCATCCCCGCTCGCGAGTCGCGCGTCCAGTCGCGCAAGACTGGCGCCTTACCTCAGCGGAGCCTTCGCTCTTCTCGTCGCGGCGATCCTGGCCCTTTTCGCCTATCAGGCAGGCTTGTTCGAGCAATTTGCGGCTACGCCCCCGAAGCCGCCGCCCGCCGCCGAGCAGGTCGAAAAGATCACTGTCGGACCTTCGACGATTACGGGGTTCGATGAAGAGCACCAACCCTATTCCATGACGGCGCGTTCGGCTGTCCAGGACAAGGACGTCCCGAGTCATGTGCATCTCGAAGCCCTAAGCGGCGAGAGCCATCGCGCCAACGGCGACACGATCGACATGCGCGCCGAAAGGGGCCTCTACGACACCGAAGCCAAGAACCTGAGCCTCTCGGGAAGCGTGATGATCGCCTCTAGAGACCGCTTCACCGCGCGGATGGATAGCGCCCGCGTCGACGTCAACAAGAAAGAGCTCGAGAGCCAGTCGCCCGTAGAAGTCGAGCTCCCCGGAGGCGGCAAGATTACCGCGAAGACTCTGAAGATCACCAACAACGGCGACAACGTTCTTTTTTCAGGCGGCGTTCGCGCCAAGTTCAAGAGCAGTCCGACGAAAGGAAACGGCACCCTATGACCAAGGAACGGCCTTTGAGGATCATTGCCGTGCTTGCTCTCATTGCGCTTTCTCCCGCTCAACCGATGGCGCAAACCGGCTCGGGGCAGGTGGTCGACACCAAGGCGGCGTCCAAGGATGCCAATAGACCGAAAGACGTCGACGTCGAGGCGGACCAGATGGAAGTACTCGACAAAGAGCAGCGCGCCATTTTCAGGGGAAACGTCGTTGCCACCCGCGGCGGAACGACGGTCAAATGCCAGAACTTGGTCGTCACCTATCGGCAGGTGCCGCAGACCGCCGGAAGTCAGACGACCGGAAGTCAGACAACCGGAGGACAAGCCACTGGAGAAAAGCGGACCGAGGTCACCTTCCTCGATGCGAGCGGGAACACCACGATAGTTACCGGCACCCAGACGATTACCGGAGAGAAAGCGCACATGGACGTCAAGGCGAACACGGTGACGGTTGAGGGCAATGTGAAGGTCGTGCAGGGCAAGACCGTCGTCACCGGACAGCGGCTTTTTGCTAATCTTAACACCAATCGCAGCGAGATGACCGGCGGCCGGGTCAAGGGCAGCTTCGTTCCCGGGCAGTAGGATTCACCGAATTTTAGGAGAAATGGGCGGTAATCCCGTGGCGCAGAACGGTGAGGCAGCAACGGTAGCGCGGATGAGTCGCACGGCGAGAATGCGACCACGCGATTCCGGCGATCAACGGCAAATGGCGCGCGGAGAAGGAGCGTCAGCGCCTCGGCCGCCGCAGGACGGCCTGATCGCCACAGACCTGCGGAAGAGCTATGGACGCAGGCCAGTCGTCAAAGGGGTGAGCCTCGCGGTAAGGCGCGGTGAAGCCGTGGGACTTCTCGGGCCCAACGGAGCCGGTAAGACGACCGTGTTCTACATGATCACCGGTCTAGTCGCCGCCGACCAGGGAACGATAAGCCTCGACGGGGAGGATATCACCAGGCTGCCGATCTACCAGCGCGCGCGGCTCGGCATCGGATATCTACCCCAGGAGAGCTCGATTTTCCGAGGGCTCACGGTCGAGGACAATGTCCGCGCCGTGCTCGAACTCATCGAGCCCGACCGGTCGCGGCGCGAAGGTGAGTTGCGTGACCTGCTCGATGAATTTTCCATTCTCCATCTCCGGCATTCGCCGGCTGTGGCGCTGTCTGGCGGCGAGCGCCGCCGCGTGGAGATCGCCCGGGCGCTCGCGACCCGTCCGCAATTCATGCTGCTCGATGAACCCTTCGCCGGAATTGATCCGATTGCGATCGGCGATATACGCCAGCTGGTGCGACAGCTTACCGATCGGGGAATCGGGGTGCTTGTTACGGATCACAACGTCCGCGAGACGCTCGAGCTCATCGACCGTGCGCTCATCATTCATGAGGGCGCGGTCCTGACGGAAGGCTCACCCGATGAGATCGTGGAAAATCCCGATGTGCGGCGCTTCTATTTGGGCGAAGGCTTCAGCAGGTGAGGCGCCGCGCGCTTCCAAGGGCGGACTCGCATGGCGCTGACACAGAGGCTCGAGCTGCGCCAGGGGCAGTCCCTGGTGATGACCCCGCAGCTCCAGCAAGCGATCAAGCTGTTGCAGATGTCCAATCTCGAGCTCCAGGAGTTCGTCGAAAGCGAGCTTGAGCGCAATCCTCTGCTCGAGCGAGAAGACGTTGGCGATCATGCCGCAGGCGAGACCGACGCGCCCGCCCCGGAGCAGGCGAACGAAACTTCCGGGAGGTCCGAAAATTCGGCTTCAGCCGTACCCGGAGCGACCGATTCGGGCTGGGCATCGTTGCGCCCCTCGCGGGGCGTTTCTCTTGACGGCGAGCCCGAGTTCGGAGCGACGCTGGCGCGAGAAAGGACGCTTCAGGAACATCTGACCGAGCAGCTCGCAATATCGGTGCTGTCCGCCGCTGACAACCTCATCGCCCACCATTTGATCGGGATGCTCAACGAAGCGGGCTACCTTGTGGGCGACTGCGCCACGGCGGCGGAGCTGCTCGGCACGAGCGCCGCGCATGTGGAGCGGGTGCTTCGGGTACTGCAAGGCTTCGATCCGGCCGGCGTCTTCGCGCGCGATCTGAAGGAATGTCTGTCGCTCCAGCTCGAGGACCACGACCGGCTCGATCCGGCGATGTCGCGGCTCGTCGCGAACCTGGAACTCGTCGCCAAGCGCGACTTCGACGAACTGCGGGCGATCTGCAAAACAGATGCGGAGGACCTGCGGGACATGGTAGCCGAGCTGCGGCGGCTCAATCCTAAGCCGGGCCACCTCTTCGGATCGGAGCCCGTGCAGCCGGTATTGCCGGACGTTTTCGTGCGGGCAGCGCCGGACGGAACGTGGCTCGTCGAACTGAACAGCGAGACCCTCCCGCGCGTGCTCATCAACAATCGGTACCATTCCCAGGTGAGCAGATCCGCCCGCGAGGAGGACAAGACCTATCTCACCGAGTGTCATTCGAACGCCACCTGGCTGGTGCGCAGCCTCGACCAGCGGGCGAAGACGATCCTGAAAGTAGCGCGCGAGATCGTGCGGCAGCAGGATCGCTTTCTCATCAACGGCATCCAGCACTTGAGGCCGCTCAATCTCAAGACCATTGCCGACGCGATCGAGATGCACGAGTCGACGGTGAGTCGGGTGACCTCGAACAAATACATGGCCACCCCGCGCGGCATCTTCGAGCTCAAGTTTTTCTTCACGACGGCGCTCGCTTCGGCGGAAGGCGGAGAGGCACACTCCGCGGAGGCGGTGCGTCACCGCATCAAGGAGCTGATTGCGCAAGAGAACGGCGAGAACATCCTTTCCGATGATACCATTGTCGAGGTGCTCCGCCGGGATGGCATCGAGATCGCCCGGCGCACCGTTGCCAAATACAGGGAATTGCTCAACATCCCCTCCTCGGTCCAGCGGCGCCGGGAGGCCCGCGCATTCGGCGGGCAGCGAAGCCCTCCGCCCCGCGAAGTTGACTTCGGCCAATCGCGCGACTAGGTTCCGCGCCGTTTCGGGAGCCCGGCTCAGGGTTGGGGCGCGTCGAAGCCAAGCCCGAACGCCTTCAGCGTCGCTCAGCGCATCGTGGACGAGTGGGGCAGGCCCACGGGATGGGCCAAAGACATCGTCAGGAAAGAAATGCTGGTCAAGGTCACAGGCAAAAATCTCGACGTGGGCATTGCGCTCCGCACGACGATCGAGGCTCGGCTGACGCAGCTCGCGGAACGCGACTTCGAAGGAGCGGTGTCGGCGCATGTCACCGTCGACAAACAGCGCTCGACGTTCCTTATCGATTGCGCGCTCCACCTCGCGACCGGGCTCGTCCGCCAGGCACACGGAAGGGCGGCCGATGCGCCGGCAAGCTTCGAACGGGCTGCGGCCCACCTCGAGCGGCAACTGAGGCGCTACGAGCGCCGCCTCAAGGGTCATCACAAGAGCCGCGCCGAGCCCGTGCGGACCATCGAGGCAACGAGCCACATGATTTCGGGCGAACTCGGGGAAGGCGAGGAACCGGGCGACCTCAATCCGGTTATTATTGCCGAACCTCCTAGGACCGTCCCCGAACTCTCGGTCGGCGAAGCCATCATGCAGTTCGACATTTCGAGCGGTCCCGTGCTCCTCTTCCGGAACATCCGGGATGGCGGTCTCAACGTGATCTACCGGCACCCGGGCGGTATCGGCTGGATCGATCCGCGGCCCAATCACTCCCGCTGACCCGGCGGGGAGCCTCCAGAAGGACAGATCACATCAATGCAGGTTGCCGACATAGTTGATTCCCGTTCGGTTCTGCCGAGCCTCAAGGTTCGGAACAAAAAGCAGCTGCTGCAGGAGATCGCGCATGCCGCGAGCACGGTCGTCGCTATTGATTCGCGCACG
>JBJMRA010000121.1:0-4954 GCA_045802365.1 Hyphomicrobiales bacterium
GCGCACGACGTTGTATTCCTTGTCGGTCGGAGGAGCGGAAGCGAGCCAGAACGGATTGGGGGACTTGATTCCGAGGAACTCGGTGCGAAGGTCGGCCATGTCATTCCTCCGTCTACGACAAAGTGAGGAGCATCTTATGGATTGAAAGCGCGGCGCGCTTGCCGTCCTCGACGGCTGCGACGGTGAGGTCCTCGCCGCCCGCCGCGCAGTCGCCGCCGGCCCAGACGTCGGGAAGGCTCGTCCGGCGTTCCGCGTCGATCCTGATGCGCCCGCCCTCGAGCGCGACCGCGCCGGCGATCGGCAGCGGCACGAACGTCTGGCCGATCGCCTTGAAGATCATGTCGGCGGGAATCCGGAAGGTCTCGCCGGTGCCGACCATCCTGCCCTCGACATCGCGCGTATATTCGCATTCGAGCGCCGCGGCCTGGCCATTCTCGGCGATGACTCGCGTCGGCTGAACCCAATGCTTGATCTTGACGCCCTTGGTCTGGGCGAGGTCCTGTTCGTAGCCCGACGATTTCATCTGCGCGGGCCCGCGGCGATAGAGGATGGTGACGTCCTCGGCGCCCAAGAGCTTGGTCTGAACAGCGATGTCGATTGCCGTCATGCCGCCGCCGATCACCACAATGCGGCGGCCGACCGCGAGCTTGCTCACGTCTGCCACTTGGCGAAGCTCGGCGATATAGTCGATGGCATTGGCAACACCGGGCGCCGCTTCGCCATCGGCGTTGAGCGCATTGACGCCCTGAAGCCCCATCCCGAGGAAAACCGCATCGTAGGCTTGCCGGAGACAGTCGAGCGTGATGTCGCGGCCAAGAGCCCGCCCATGCTCGACGGTGATGCCGCCGATCCCAAGGATGAACTCGACTTCGGCCTGGGCGAAGCCGTCGACCGTCTTGTAGGCGGCGATGCCGTATTCGTTGAGGCCGCCGGGCTTGGGCTTCGTCTCGTAGACGGTCACGTCGTGGCCGAGCATCGCGAGCCGATGCGCGCAGGAGAGTCCTGCTGGGCCGGCGCCCACGACGGCGATGCACTTGCCGGTCGGCTCGGCGCGCCGGAAGGGCTGCTCGCCCACGATCATCATGGCGTCCGTCGCATAGCGCTGAAGTCTGCCGATACGGACGGGCTTGCCCTCGGCGAGCGTCCTTACGCAAGCTTCCTCACAGAGCGTCTCGGTGGGGCAGACCCGCGCGCACATGCCGCCGAAGATGTTCTCGGACAAAATCGTCTTGGCCGCGCCCAGGGGATTGCCCGCCATGATCTGGCGAATGAAGAGCGGAACGTCGATCGAGGTCGGGCACGCCTCCATGCATGGCGCGTCGTAACAGAAGTAGCACCGGTCACTCTCGACGAGCGCCTCGTGCGTGCTGAGCGGCGGATTGAGGTCGGCGAAAGCAAGCGCATAGGCTTCCTCGGGCAGGCGCTTCGTCGCGATATCCGGTTCGGCCATCGATTGTCCTCCCGTCAAACTATGAATCCGATCCCAGGAGGGGTCAAACGGATTTTGATCAATTGGTCAAATTTCTAGAAGGTCTCGAGCCAGGGCCTGAGCTCGACTTCCCAGGTCCAGGCGTTGCGCGGTTGTCGAAGGACGTGCAGATAGGTCGCGGCGATCGCATCCGGGTCGAGCATGGAATCGAGCCGATCGGCGGGCTCGGTGCGGCCCGGATTGCGGATGGCCCCGTCAATGACGAAGTGGGCGACATGGATGCCTTGCGGCGCAAGCTCGCGCGCCATGCTCTGGGCAAGTCCGCGAAGGGCGAACTTGCCCATCGCGAAGGGGGCCGATTGGGGATAGCCCTTCACGCTCGCCGACGCGCCGGTGAAGAGGATCGCACCGTGTTGGCGGGCCAGCATGCGGCGGGCCGCCTCCTGGCCGACCAGAAAGCCGCCGAACGCGCTCACCATCAAGGCGCGCTCCACATCCGCGGGTGCTAGCGACACGAGCGGCCCTCTTGCTCTGGCACTCGCATTGTAGACGACAATCTCGGGATCTCCGGCTACGCTCTCGTGCTCGCGAAAGAGCCGGCTCACATTGGAAGGATCGGACGCGTCGCAGGCGAAGCTCAGGCCGCCGACCTCATTCCTCAGCGCCTCGAGCTTGCCCGTGTTCCTGGCCGCCAGCGCGACTTTGATTCCTTCCCGCGCGAAGAGACGTGCAAGCGAGGCGCTCAACCCCTCTCCCGCGCCGACGATCAATGCGGTGCGATAGTCGGTCATTTCTGTCCCTTGGCCTCGCGGGCAAGGCCTTGCGCGGCGAGCCTGGCGAGATAGCCGCTCCAGCGCGCGTCGCGCTCTTCGCCCAGCTCGCGCAGGTAGGACCAAGTGTAGAGGCCGGTCGAGTGGCCGTCATCGAAGACGATCCGCACCGCGTAATTGCCTACGGGCTCGAGCCTGCCGATGCGGACGTTGCGCTTGCCCGCGACCGTTACCTCTTGGCCCGGACCGTGGCCCTTGACCTCGGCGCTCGGGCTCTCCACTCTGAGCTGCTCGGCGGAAAGGGCGAAGAATTGGCCGCCCGCATAACTGATCACGAGGGTGCGGCCCTGATCCTTGAGCCTCAGCTCCTCGGGCAGTTCATTCATCGGGACCGAGCTCGCGCGCTTCATCGGCGAGCATGATCGGGATCCCGTCGCGGATCGGATAGGCGAGTCGCGCCGCGCGCGAGATCAGCTCCTGCTTATCGCGATCGTATTCGAGCCTGGCCTTGGTGAGCGGGCAGACCAGGATTTCGAGAAGCTTCGGATCGGTTTCACGCGCCATGCCGGCCTCTCATTGGAGATGCGAATGCGAACGCGCCCCGGCGCGGGCGAGATTGACTTCGGTGAGCGCCACCAGAATGTCCGCACGCGCCTTGAGGCTCGCCGCCTCGAGCAGGGCCTGCTTGTCGCGCGCTTCGTAAGGGGCGAGCACCGAGAGCGTGTTGACTAAGGCCTCGGTGGAGGCGCGCTCGACCTCTTTCCAGTCGGTCGAGAGATCGTTCGCATCGAGGTAGTCCCGAAAGGCCTTGAGCAGCCCTCGCCGGTCGACCTCGTCCTCGCGATGTCCCGGGAAGAGATCGTCCGCAAAGGGCTCGAAGCTCACCTGCATTTGCCGGTAAGGCGTATCGGCCGCAATCTCCTCGAGGATCGCGAAGCGCGAGATGCCCGCGAGATTGACCAAAATGCGGTCGTCCGGCGTTTCCGCATATGACGTGATCCTCCCCGCGCACCCGATCCGGAACAGGGCCGGGTTGCCCGACAGATCGCTGGTTTCCTCCTCGGGCTGAATCATCCCGATCAGCCGATCGCCCGCCAGGGCGTCCGAGATCATCGCCAGATAACGGGGCTCGAAGATGTTGAGCGGCAACTCGGAGCGAGGGAGGAGAAGCGCTCCAGGCAGTGGGAACACCTTGAGCGCGGTCGGCAGATCCTTCGGAGTTCGATACCGGTCGAGCCAGCCCATGGCGCCTCAGGCAAACAGGATCGACGAGAGCTTACGGCGGCCCTGGATCGTCAGCTCGTCCTTAGGGCCCCACGCCTCGAAGAACTTGACGAGCTGCTTGCGCGCCGCCTCTTCGTTCCAGTCCCGCTTCAGCCTGACGATATGAAGGAGATGATCGAGCGCTTCGGCCCGCCGCCCGGCGGCATTGAGCGCGACAGCGAGGTCGAAGCGGGCTTGATTGTTGTCGGGATCGGTCTCGACGGTTCGCATGTGGGTGTCGATCTCGCCTTCGTCGACCGGCGTCTCCGCCAGCTCGAGCGCGGCTTTGGCCGACACGACTTCGGGATCGTTGGCCCGCGCGGGCGGAACGAGGGCCAGCGTCGCCTTGGCCCGGGCAAGCTCGCCCGACTCGATCTGCGCCTTGGCAAGCCCGGCGATCGCGCCCGCATGCTCGCGATCGACCTGGAGGACCTGGGCGAAGACCTGAGCGGCGCCTGCAGAGTCTTTGGCGGCCAGAAGCGCGCGGCCTTCCTCGACCGCGGCATCAAGCTCTTCGGCAAGGCTGCCCTGGCTTCCGAGCCGGTCGATGAATTGCTTGATCTGGCTCTCGGGCAAAGCGCCCATGAACGCATCCACGGGCTGGCCCTCCACGAATGCGAATACCGCCGGGATCGACTGGATGCGCATTTGCGCCGCGAGCTGCTGGTTCTCGTCGATATTGATCTTGACGAGCTTCACCTTGCCGTTGGCCTGACGCACCAGCTTCTCGAGAAGCGGGGTCAGCTGCTTGCACGGCCCGCACCACGGCGCCCAGAAGTCGACGATCACCGGTTGCCGCCGCGAAGCTTCGATCACGTCGGCCATGAAGCGCTTCGTGTCGGAGTCCTTGATGAGGTCGGCCGTGCCCGGCATCGGGGCCGGCGCGGGGCCGCCGTTCTTGCGGTTCGGCTGGCCGAAAATCGGAGTGTCCATGCGATTGGCTCGCTTTCGAGGGCGGAAACTCCGGATTAGATGGCGAATCGCCCCGCCGTTTGCAACGGGGGCTCGCCCAAGGGAAGGATGCGGGGTTCATGCCCGCAGCTTCTGATGAAGGCCAGCAGGTCTTCCGAACGAATGGTGGTGGTGGCGTCGTTCTTCAGCGGATGATAGTTGAGGACGGGCACGCGCATCATCGCTTGATCGAGAATGACGGCGATGCGTCCGGGAGGCGCGTTGATGAGCGCGAAGGGCGTGACCGAGCCCGCTTCGACGCCCAGCACCTCCTTGAGCAGGTCGGGCTTTCCGAAGCTCAGGCGGCGCGATCCGATCCGGGCGGGCAGCGTCTTGAGGTCGATTTGCGCATCTTCGAGCGAGACAACCAGGTAGAGCGCGCTCTTGTCGTCCTTGAGGAAGAGGTTCTTACAATGGCCGCCCGCGATTGCTCCGCGGAGTGCCCGCGCTTCCTCGACGGTGAACACGGGCGCATGTTCGCGAGTCTCGGTCTTGATCCCCAGCGCCTCGAAGCGGGCCATGAGGTCGTGTCGGCTTGCCA
>JBJMRA010000122.1:0-5506 GCA_045802365.1 Hyphomicrobiales bacterium
GCTATCTGGTTCACCCATCGGGCCAACATCAAGCGCTTGCTCAAAGGCGAGGAGCCGCGGATCAGCTTCGGGCGGCGCGCATGATGCCCCTGACCGAGGACGAGCGCCGCGACCAGCTTCGGCTGATCAAATCAGAGAATGTCGGTCCCGCCACATTCCAGGCTCTTCTCGAAAGGTTCGGCACTGCGACAGCCGCGATTGCGGCTATGCCTGAACTCTCGCGGCGAGGCGGTCTGAGGAGGCCGCCCGCCATCAGCTCGCGTGAGGCCGCCGAACGCGATATCGAGCGGGCGCGGGAGTTGGGAGCGGCATTTGTCGCGCCGGGCGAGCCGGGTTACCCGCCACTCCTAGGCTTCATCGAGGGCGCGCCTCCGCTCCTTTGCGTGAAGGGCGATCCTGCGATCGCCCTCAAGGAGGCGGTTGCGATCGTCGGGTCACGCAACGCTTCCGCCGGCGGGCGGAAGTTTGCGCGCGTGCTTGCCGGAGATCTCGCAGCCGCAGGCTTCGTGATCGTTTCCGGACTCGCACGCGGCATCGATACCGCCGCGCATGAAGCAGCCCTCGACCGGGGAACCGCGGCCGTCCTCGCCGGAGGCATCGATGTGGTCTACCCTCCCGAGAACGGCAAATTGCAGGACGCGATCGGCTCGAAGGGCCTGCTCATGACCGAAATGACTCCGGGCGCCATCCCGCGGGCGGAGCACTTCCCTCGACGCAATCGCATCATCTCGGGAACGAGCCGGGCCGTGATAGTTGTCGAGGCCGCCGCCCGCTCGGGCTCGCTTATAACCGCGAGAATGGCCGCCGAACAGGGTCGCGAAGTATTCGCCGTTCCGGGATCGCCGCTCGATCCGCGCTCCGAGGGGACGAATGGCTTGATCAAAAACGGCGCGGCGTTGCTGACCTCTTCCGCCGACGTGATCCAGGCCTTGAACATAGTGCCGTTACGTCAAAAAGGAGCGAACCTTTCGGAGCCGGAGACCGAGGCGCTCGATGCAAGCGCGAGCGAACGCCAACACATCCTGGCAATGCTCAGCCATTCCCCCGTCGAGATCGACGATCTGATCCGCGAGACCGGCGTGAGTCCATCCGCGGTGATCGGCGTCGTGCTGGAGCTCGAGCTCGCCGGCCGGGCCGCCCGCCAGGGCGGTCACCTCGTTTCGCTCTCGATGACCGACATGTCGGGCTCTCTCTGCTTGGCAACGGTATAGGCCTCGTAGAACGCCATCTCGATCAGATGAACGAGGAAAGGCAGGTCGTTGAGCTTCGCGGCCTTCCGCAATCCGAGCAGCAAGTCGGCAATGTAGTCGGCGCTCTCACGTTGCGCCTCAGAGTAGGTTCGTGTTTCCCTTCCAGCAGACCGCACCATCTATTTCGCATTCGCTCCCCACTACAATCCAGGCAGGAACATATCTCTCGCATACGTCCAAAAATAGCAACACTCTTTGCGTAGTTGCACGTTTTCCGCCTTTGCATCGCTTGATTGCGCCGGACGCTTGGCTTGCGGTAGGTAATCGATGCCTATATGAGGCCCCCATCATCACGGACATCTCATGACCGTCGTCGTCGTCGAATCTCCGGCGAAAGCCAAGACCATCAACAAATATCTCGGAAAGGATTTCACGGTCCTCGCCTCCTTTGGGCATGTCCGGGACCTGCCGGCCAAGGACGGGTCCGTGCGACCCGATGAGGATTTCGCCATGTCCTGGGAGGCCGACAGCAAATCCGCCAAGCGCATCAATGACATCGCGGCGGCACTGAAGGAAACGGATCGGCTTGTTCTCGCCACCGACCCGGACCGTGAGGGAGAGGCAATCTCCTGGCATGTCCTTGAGATGCTCAAGAGGAAGGGTGCTGTAAAAGGCAAGGACGTCGAGAGAGTGGTGTTCAACGCGATCACCCGAAATTCCGTCCTCAACGCCATGCGGAGTCCCCGCACGATCGACCCCGCCTTGGTCGACGCCTATCTCGCTCGCCGCGCGCTCGACTATCTCGTCGGCTTCAACCTCTCCCCGGTACTGTGGCGGAAGCTGCCGGGCGCCCGTTCCGCGGGCCGGGTCCAGTCGGTGGCGCTCCGGCTCGTATGCGACCGCGAGCTCGAGATCGAAGCGTTCAAAACGCAGGAATACTGGACCCTCGAAGGAACGTTCGTGACGCCGTCCGGCGAGCGCTTCCCGGCGCGCCTCAGCGCCGTCGACGGCAAGCGGCTGGGCAAGCTCGACATCAAGAACGAGGGCTCGGCGCGTGCGGTCGAGGCGGCGCTCGGCGCAGTCCCCTTCTCGGTCGAGGCAGTCGAGAGCAAGCCCGTCAAGCGCCACCCCTACCCGCCCTTCCGCACCGCCACCCTTCAGCAGGAAGCATCCCGGAAACTCGGTTTCACATCATCCCGCACCATGCAGATCGCCCAGCGCCTCTATGAGGGCGTCGACATCGGCGGCGAGACGGTGGGGCTCATCACCTACATGCGGACCGATGGCGTGCAGATGGCGGGCGAGGCGATCGCTGCGACCCGCGATGCCATTCTCAAGAGCTTCGGCGAACCCTATCTCCCATCCTCGCCCCGGCAGTACACCTCAAAGGCCAAGAATGCCCAGGAGGCGCATGAGGCGATCCGGCCAACCGATCCCGGCCGTCTCCCGGAACACGTCCGCCGCGCGCTCGATCACGACCAGTTCGCGCTCTACGATCTCATCTGGAAACGCACGATCGCAAGCCAGATGGAAAGTGCCGAGCTCGAACGGACGACGATCGACCTCGGCGCAAACGGACGGGACGGCAAGCGTTACGTGTTCCGGGCGAGCGGCTCCGTGATCAAGTTCGATGGGTTCCTCAGGGTCTATCAGGAGGGCATCGACGATGGGGAAGACGAGGACGCCAAGCGGCTGCCCGGCATGGCCCGTGGAGACCGTCTCGGAGTCGAGCGGATATGGGCCGAGCAGCACTTCACCGAGCCGCCGCCGCGCTATTCGGAAGCCTCGCTGATCAAGCGCTTGGAGGAGCTGGGGATCGGCCGTCCATCAACCTATACCGCGATCCTGTCAGTCCTTCGCGAGCGCGGCTATGTGAAGATGGACAAGAAGCGGCTCGTGCCCGAGGACAAGGGCCGGCTCGTCACGGCGTTCCTCGAAGTCTTCTTCCGCCGTTACGTCGAATACGACTTCACCGCCAATCTCGAGGAGCAGCTCGATCGCATCTCGAACGGGGACGTGAACTGGAAAGAGGTGCTCCGCGATTTCTGGCGCGACTTCGTCCAGGCCGTGGCCGACATCAAGGAGCTGAGGATCACCGAGGTTCTCGATGCGCTCAATGACCTCCTTGCCCCGCACATCTTTCCGGAGAAGCCCGAGGGCGGCGACGCGCGGCAGTGCCCCTCCTGCGGCGGCGGCCGGCTATCGCTCAAGATCGGGAAGTTCGGCGCCTTCATCGGCTGCTCCAACTACCCCGAATGCCGCTACACGCGGCCGATCTCGGCCAGCGAGGGGGGGGAGAAGGAGGCGGTGCCGGCAGAAGGCATTCCCCTCGGCATCGATCCCGAATCGGGCGAGACGGTCACCCGTCACGAAGGCCGTTTCGGGCCTTATGTTCAGCTCGGCAAAGGATCGGACGAGGCGAAGCCGAGGCGATCCTCGATCCCCAAGGGCCAGGATCCCGCATCGATCGATCTCGAAGCCGCGCTCAAGCTCCTGTCGCTTCCCCGCGAGGTCGGGCTCCATCCCGAAACCGGCAAGCCGATAACCGCGGGCTTCGGGCGATACGGTCCCTTCGTCCAGCATGAGAACGCCTACGCCACGCTCGACTCGCCCGACGAGGTGTTCACCGTGGGGCTCAACCGGGCCGTCGATCTCCTCGCCGAGAAGAAGGCCAAGGGACGCCAGCGCGGCCGGCCGGGAGCATTGCGCGAGCTCGGCGAGCATCCCTCCGGAGGGCCGATCCAGGTGATGTCCGGCCGGTACGGGCCCTATATCAAATGGGGCAAGGTCAACGCCACGCTTCCCGACGGGTTTTCGCCCGAGACGGTTTCGCGCGAGCAGGCGCTCGCTCTCCTCGATGCCAAGTCGAAGAAACCGGGTGCCAAGAAACCCGCCAAGAAAGCATCCCGAAAGCGCAAAATGGTTCCAGAGGAAGTGGACGCCTGAGCCGTGGCCAGGAAAGCGGGAGCAAAGCCCCAGGGCCTGCCCACCGAAGCCCAAATCCTCGAATTCCTCGGCGAGGCGGAAGGACGGGTGGGCAAGCGCGAGATCGCGCGGGCCTTCAACATCAAGGGCAATGACCGGATCGCGCTCAAGCAGCTCCTGAAGGATCTCGAGTCGGACGGGAAGCTCGCCCGCAAGTCGCGCAAGCTCGCCGATAAAGCCCGGCTGCCGCCGGTCGCCGCCTTGGAGATCGCCGAAGTCGATGACGACGGCGAGATGACGGCCGTCCCAGTCGAGTGGGACGGGGCCGGTCCGCCTCCCCGCGTTCGCATTGCCGCGGTCAAGCCCGGAGGACCATTACGCCCGCCCGGGGTCGGCGATCGCGTTCTCGCCAACATAGAACCGGGAGGCGGAGAGAAGGTCAGGTACCGCGCAAGAATCATCCGTGAGCTCGAGGGCCGCGGCAACCGCGTGCTCGGCGTATTTCGGGTCGCCCAGGGTCACGGGGCCCGGATCGTTCCCGTCGACAAGAAGACCCGGCGCGAGATCGAAGTCCGCGCGGGGGATGACGGCGGTGCTGCGGCGGGCGAACTCGTCGAGGCCGCGATCGTGAACGGACGCGGGCTCGGCCGTCCGACGGCGCGCGTGAGAAAGCGTCTCGGCGACCTCAAGGATCAGCGTAACATCTCGCTCATCGCGATCCGGCAGCACGGGATTCCCGACGTATTTCCCGACCGCGTCGTCTCGGAAGCCGGGGCGCTCCGATCCTTCTCTGCCGCGGGGCGTCTCGATCTGCGCGACCTGCCTCTCATCACAATCGATCCCGCGGACGCGCGCGATCACGACGACGCCGTGTGGGCCGGGCCGGGCGAGGCGGGCGAAATCAAAGTCATCGTCGCCATCGCCGACGTCGCCGCCTATGTGCGCCCCGGGACAGCGCTCGATCGCGAGGCGCGGATCCGCGGCAATTCGGTCTACTTTCCCGACCGTGTCGTGCCGATGTTGCCCGAGCGCATTTCCAACGATTTGTGCTCTCTCCGCGAGGGCGAGGACCGCCCGTGCATCGCTTGCACGATGCGGTTCGACGAGTCTGGCCGCAAGAAGGTCCATCGGTTTGCACGGGCGATCATGCGCTCGGCGGCCAAGCTCTCCTATGACGAGGCGCAAGCGGCAATCGATGGCAGGCCCAACGACAAGACACGCCCCCTGCTTGCGCCGGTGCTCGAGCCGCTCTGGCAGGCTTACGCCATATTGTGGAAAGGCCGGGCCAAACGCGAGCCGCTCGAGCTTGACCTTCCCGAACGCAAGCTCATCCTCGACGCGCACGGCCTGATTGAACGGGTAGTCACGCCCGAGCGTCTCGACAGCCACAA
>JBJMRA010000123.1:0-6362 GCA_045802365.1 Hyphomicrobiales bacterium
ATTGGCGTTGATAGCGACGGGCCTCATGGCCGGAGCCGCTGCAGCGGAATCAAGCTCCGCCGCGGCCCCGGGGCTACCGGATCTCTCGTTGCAGGTCCTGCCCAAGAGCGGTTCCTGCGCGCCGGCGGCGCTGTGCTCGGTGGCAGTCCACATCATGAATGCCGGGAATGCGCCCTACGACGGCTTCATCTCGCTCTCTCTCGACCTGCATGCGCCGGCGGTGGCGGCGCCCGTCCGTCCGGGGAGCGCTCCTTGCACGCGCGAGGATTACGGCAAGTTCCGTTGCGATCTTCCGAAGGCGAAGCTCGCACCGGGTGATTATATCGTTGTCGAGCCCGAGTTTCTGTTCACCGCCACGGCGTACCAATCGTCGAATGCGTGTGCGTCGCTAAGATGGGCCTCCCGCACCCTCCTCACGCGCGATGCGCTGCTCGAGGACGCTATTGCAGCATCCGGACACAGCTCGACTGAGCTTGCGCACGCCGCGGGATTGGGGTCCGGCGACCAAGACCGCTCCAAACTGCTTGCAGCGCTCGTCGGCCGTTGGGGCGAGGGGGACGCGTTCGCCGCGAACGACAATGCCTGCGCCGCATTCGGGATCGTGCGTCATGCGGCAGAACCCTCCTGTACGTCAGGGGCAGTGTGGCAGAACGGGGCCTGCGTCGCGCTGGCGCGATGGTGCCCGTCCAATCGCGAACAGGCCGCCGGCCGCTGCTCCTGCCCGGCAGCGCTATCTCAGTGGAACTTCGACGCGGGCCGGTGCGAAGCCGCATCGGTTCATCTCGCCTGCGCAAGCGGCGCCGATCCGTCGAACTTCTGCCGTTGTCCGCCGGATAAGCCCGTTTTCAATGCCGACCTGAAGGCATGCTCAGCGGTAGGGCCGACTGAGGTCTCTACTAGATCCGTTAACCTCGAGAGCCCGGAACAGCCGAAACCCGCTGCAAAACCCCCCGTCACGGCGGAGACGAACGCTACGCCGCCTCATTTGGCGGCATCTGCGAGCGTTGAATCCCGCGCGCCGAACGCAGCGCCCCGCCGGACCGCCGCGCTCGACCAGAAGCCGGCCGTTCGAAAGCGCTCAGCTCCGGCGAGGGTTGAGGCTCAGCATCGATGCCGGGCCTTTCAAAGGTGGGGCCCGAACCTGAAACGGTGTGTGCCCTGGCCAATTCGCCTGATGGGCAGGATCTTTGCCCCGGCGCGCTGAATCCTAGTCGAGGCTGACGAGATATTCGGCGATCGCCTGAATGTCGCTTTCAGGAAGTTTCGCGAGCTCGGCCTGGACATCGCCCATTCCGCCTGACGACAGCTTGTCATAGCCGAGCGTTTCGCCGTATTGGAGCGCGCTCGCGAGGTCCTTGGCGTCCTTGTACCGGCCCCTTCCGATGAGATTGCGAAGCGACGGCACCCTTCCCTCGCCCTCCGGATGAGGACCGCCCGCGAAGATCCGATCCTCCCGCTTCACCATGAAGATATTGCGGGGCGTGTGGCACTCGCCGCAGTGCCCTGGCCCGTTGACGAGATAGGACCCACGGTTCCAACTTTCCGAGCGCGTCGGGTCCGGCTGCCATGGTTTCGTGTCGAGGCCGAACCGCTTCCATAAACCTACGCCGCGGCGCACGAGCGGCGTCAGCCAGATATCGTGCGGCTTATGGGGCGCCTTAACCGGCGGCAGGCTCTTGAGATAGGCCTCGATATCGAGAAGATCCTCGGGTTTCATCGCGGCGTAGGAGGTATAGGGGAACGCCGGGATGTAGTTGGCGCCGGCGGGAGAAACTCCCCGCATGGTCGCGTCGAGGAAGTCGAAATGCGTCCAGCGGCCGAGCCCGGTGTCGGGATCAGGAGTGAGGTTCGGCGGGTAGAGTATTCCGATCGGGGTCCTGAGCGGGGAACCGCCCGAAGGCAGGTCGGGATTGGCTCCCGCTTGGTCTTTGCCTGGCCGGTGGCAATTGATGCATCCCCCTGCCGTGTACATGAGCTTGCCGTTGGCGAGATCGGCAACATGGGCCGGCAGCGCCTCGGGTGAGAGGCGCTCCGGCTTGCTCAGAATCCAAAATATGGCCGCGCCGGCCGCGAGGACCGCAACCAGAAGGAGCAGCCGGCGCACCAGCTTCGCGCTCAGCTTCAGTCCTTGGGCCGCCGATAGTTCTTGTGGCAGGCCCCGCAGGCATTCCCGAGATCGGGCATGGCCGCCTTGAAGGAGGCCTCATCGGTGGCCGCAGCGACCTTCTGGGCCTGCTTGATCGCATTGTCCGCGGCGGCGTTGAAGCCGTCCTTGTCGGTCCAAATTTCCGCCTTAGCGTAGGTTTCGGGCGGCCCCTGTTTACTGTTCTCCGGGAACAGCGTCACGAACTTCTGGATGTCCGAGGCGATCGTCTGGGCATTCTCCTTGACCGCCTTAGGATCGAACTTCTCCTCGCCCTTGAGAATCTTGGCGAGCACGCCGATCGCCTTCCCGTTCATCTTCATGAGTTGCTGGCGTTCCTCGATCGGCCCCGCGGCCACGGCTGCGCCCGCTCCTGCGAGCACCACCGCGACGGCCACGCCTTTCAAGATCGCTCTGAGTTCGAACATCAATGCCCTCCGCTGTTGATATGAGCATGTTGCAAGCAATGCGTCCTACGCTCAAGGCCCGTTGGCGATTTCATCACGGTTTTGTGTTTTGGTTAGGCATGACACGAAATTGCCTATGAGCCGCCAAGCCTTGGCCCGCAGGATTCGGAATTTATGCACGCCGATGGTGGATGAATATCGGGGAGTAGACGTGTGAGTGGCGTGGAGCAGGGGAAAATGGAAAACGCAGCAAGCATTGCGAGAGAACGGACCGCGGGCCCCCACGAGCCCCGGAATATGCGATTGAGCCCGGAGCTCCGGGAGCTCATGCATATGTTGGCCTCTCTCGAAGATCAGGCCTCATCGGAACGCGACGAAGGCTGACGCCCGCCGGGCCGCCCGCCGCTCCTGGCGAGATTGGAAGGCCGCTGGCCCGACGTCGTGAAAGGACCCCAGGAGAAGGTCAACTCCCCGGGTGAGACTTGGGCTCAAGGAGAATTGGCGGCAGTTCGCACTGCTGGTGCTCGTCAATGCGTTCGTCGGCGGCATGGTCGGCATCGAACGCACCGTCGTGCCGCTGATCGGCGCAGAGGAATTTGGGCTCACCTCGACGACATTCGTCGTCGCCTTCATCGTAAGCTTCGGAATCGTCAAAGCTCTTGCCAACCTGGTTTCTGGGCAGCTCGCGGACAGCTGGGGTCGCAAACGGGTTCTCGTGCTGGGTGGCTGTTTGGCGTGCCGGGGCCTGGTTCGCCGGAAACGTTCTGCTGGGCCTTGGCACGGCGATGGTCTATCCGAGCCTTATCGCCGCGGTGTCCGAAGTCATCGCGGATCCATCTGGATTCTCCGCTGCGATCGGCGCGATCGCGGCGCTCACGTTCGCTTCGGGCGCGCTTTACTGGTGGCTTTGCAACGAGAGTCGATCACGTGAGTTCGGCGGCTCCAACACCTCTCGCTCCTGATGAAGGAGCGAGCATGCGCGCGACAGCGCGGCGAAGCTCGTCGCGGCCGGCGGGCTTGGCGAGAGCGAGGTCGAAGATCTCGTGCCAGCGGGCGCACTTGCTGGTGTCGGCCAGAAAAGCTGAGAGCGCCATGAGCGGTGTTGAGGCCGCGGACCCGCCGAGCGCGCGGATGGACCGTGCCGCAATCAGTCCATCCATGACTGGCATCTCGATGTCGAGCAGGATGAGGTCATAAGCGGATCTGCATGCCTGGTTGAGGGCTTGCTCGCCGTCCTCGACGGCATCGACGTCGCAGCCCATCCAGGTGAGGAGGGCCGCCGTGAGGACGCGGGCATTCTCGGAGTCCTCCGCGAAGAGCACGCGGGGCCGTGCGCCGTCGGGACGGCGCAATGGCCTAAGCTCCGCCGGGGACGGACCGCTGAGCGAGGAGAGTCTTTGATTCACCATCCGGCCGACGATACCGGCCGGCGGTGAACGCCGCCTGTACGAGCGTGTCCATTGACCTCGACGAACGCGGCCATGGCTAACGCATTGTGAATTGCCTTTGCCGAAGACGCGCTTACAAGCAGCTCGGCGGCACAGCACGGGAAGCCCTGTCAAGATCCGCCAGCTCATCGTCGACTTCATCTGCGCCAAGGCGGGCGGTCCCTGCGTCTACACCGGGCGTAGGGCGACAGCGTCGGCAAGTAAGCCCTATTTGGTGCCGAACATCCGGTCGCCGGCATCGCCCAGACCGGGCACGATATAGCCGTGGCCGTTCAAGTGGCTGTCGATGGCCGCCGTGAAGATTTGGACGTCGGGGTGATCTCCCGCGACATGCCGGACGCCTTCGGGCGCCGACAAGAGACAGACGAGCTTGATGTCCTTGGCGCCGCGCTCCTTGAGCCGCGCGATCGCCGCCGAGACCGAGTTTCCGGTCGCCAGCATCGGATCGACGACGATGACCCTCCGCTCGGCGATGTCTTCGGGAACCTTCATGTAGTATTCGACCGGCTGCAGCGTCTCGGGGTTCCGATAGATGCCGATGTGTCCGACGCGGGCGGACGGCATGAGATCGAGCATGCCCTCGAGGAGGCCGTTCCCGGCGCGCAGGATCGAGACGATGACGAGCTTCTTGCCCTTGAGGATCGGCGCTTCCATTTCGGCGAGCGGCGTCTCGATCGTCTGCATGGTCATCGGCAGGTCGCGCGCCACTTCATAGGCAAGCAGCAGGCTGATCTCGCGCAGAAGCTGGCGGAACACCGCCGAAGGCGTATGCTTGTCGCGCATCAGCGTGAGCTTGTGCAGGACGAGCGGATGCTCGACGACCACGAGATTATGCGGAAGATCCGCTTTATTCATGAGGCCCCTCTCATATCCCGAGCGTCCTCATGCGCGATCCATGGTCCCGACTCAAGCCTTGCACCGCCGATAGAGGTAAGCTATTTCGTAACTATATCAGTTACACTGTGGAGAACCAATGACCCACGCCTCGCAGCCGGTCGCGGCCGGCACCCGCATCGGGCATGTCCATCTAAAGGTCGCCGATATCGAGCGCGCACTCGGCTTCTATTGCGGGGTCCTCGGCTTTCAGCTGATGCAGCGCTATGGCGATCAGGCCGCGTTCATCTCGGCCGGCGGCTATCACCACCACATCGGCCTCAACACCTGGGAAAGCAAAGGCGGGTCCCCTCCCCCGCCGGGCACGACCGGGCTCTATCATTTGGCGATCCTCTATCCCTCCCGCGCCGATCTCGCCGATGCGCTCCGGCGACTCATCGCCGGCGGGATCAAGCTCGACGGGGCGTCGGATCATGGAGTGAGCGAGGCGCTTTATCTGCGCGACCCCGATGACAACGGCATCGAGCTCTATCGCGACCGTCCGCAGGCCGAATGGCCGCGCAACGCGGACGGAAGCCTCGCGATGGTGACGAAGCGACTCGACCTCGAATCGCTTCTCGAGGAGAAAGCGCCCGCTTATTGACAAGCTGTCCGCTTGGGAATTCTATCCCGGGGTGGCCTCGACCAATTTCAGGCAGCATGAGATCCTGGCGATCGCCCGCCAGACCGGCAAGGTGACGGTCGAGGAGCTCGCCGAACGCTTCAACGTCACACCGCAGACGATCCGCAAGGACCTCAACGACCTCTGCGAGCAGCGGCTGCTGACCCGCACTCATGGCGGCGCGCTCCTCTCCTCGGGCGTCGAGAATGTGGCCTATGATGCCCGCCGGCAGCTCGCCGCCGCCGAGAAGCAGCTGATCGGTCAACGCGCCGCCCAGCTCATCCCCAACAACTCCTCCCTGTTCATCAATATCGGCACCACCACCGAGGAGGTTGCGCGTTCTCTCACCAAGCGCGAGGGCCTCCTCGTCATCACCAACAACCTGCACGTCGCGGCCAGCCTCGCCTCATCATCCGCCATCGACGTCATCGTCGTGGGCGGCATCGTCAGGCGGGCGGATGGCGGGATCGTCGGTGAAAGTGCGGTCGACTTCATCCGCCAGTTCAAGGTGGACTACGCGGTCATCGGCGTATCGGCTATCGACGATGACGGGGCCCTCCTCGATTTCGATTACCGCGAAGTCCGGGCGGCGCAGGCCATCATTGCCAATGCGAGGCGTGTGATCCTGGTATCCGACTCGATGAAGTTCACGCGCTCGGCGCCCGTCCGGATCGGCCACATCAGCGATGTCGATACCTTCGTGACCGATCAGGATCCGCCGGAAGCGATCGTCGATATCTGCCGCAATGCCGGGGTGGAGATCGAAGTCGCGGCGCCGCCCGCCGAAGGGGTGGACCGGATCGCGCTCGCCGCTTCGTGATTTTCGGGTTGCCTTTCTCTTTCTTTCGAAATAACGTCTGTCCGGTCGG
>JBJMRA010000124.1:0-13255 GCA_045802365.1 Hyphomicrobiales bacterium
GCGCCACGAATCCATCAACATAGGTCATGTTCTCTCTCCTTCAGGCTGCTTCGTCATAGGCGCGTTTGAGGGCGGCAACGTCGAGCTTGACCATCTCCGTCATGGCGCTCATCACCCGCTTCGATCGCTTGGGATCGCCCTCGCGCATCATCTCGATCATTGCCTCGGGCACGATCTGCCACCGCACGCCGAACTTGTCCTTGAGCCAGCCGCATTGCACGGGCGTCCCGCCGTCGGCCGTGAGCGCGCCCCACAGCCGATCGACCTCCGCCTGATCCTTGCAGGAGACCGACAGCGAGATCGCGTCGTTGAACTGATCGTGCGGTCCCCCGTTCAGCGCCTGATAAGGAAGGCCCGCCAGCGTGAACTCGACGAAAATGACCGCGCCCTCCTTGGCTCCGGGCGTATCGATCCCGCTGCGCGTAATGTAATCGATGCGGGAATCCGCGAACAGCGATGTATAGAACCGCGCTGCCTCCTCGGCGCGGCCGTCGAACCATAGGCATGGCGCGATCTTCTGTCGTGACATCTCGTTCTCCTTTGTGTGTTGCTGATCAATCGCGGTCGGGCGCGCCGAGCGGGAAGAGCGGCCGGTAGGGCCGGGCCTCATCGACGGCGCGCGCGAAGGAGGGCCGCCCGAGCAGCCGTTCCCTGTACGAGCGCACATTGGCGAAGTTTTGGCGGATCGGATGCGTCCAATCGGCGTAGAACAGGAAGGGTGCCGCCCCGCAATCGGCAAGGCTGAAGCCGGCGTCCGTTGCCCACATCCGTCCTTCCATGCGGTGATCGAGCCAGGCGTAAGCGGTTTCGAGCATGCTCCGCGCTTCAGCGACTCCCGCCCCATCGCGCTCACCCGGTGCACGGATGCTATCCAACACGATCTTCTGCTGCGGGGTCGATATATAGTTATCGAAAAAGCGGTCCAGCATCCGCACCTCGAGGGCGCGGCGAGGGTCGTCAGGCACGAACCGCACCGGCCCAGGATGATGAAGATCGAGATACTCGATGATGATGCTCGCCTCGAGAATGGTGCGGCCTTGATCGACGAGCACGGGAAAGCGCTTGATCGGCCACAAGGCCGCGAACTCGGCGCCGAGGCGTTCGTCCTCGCGCGACAAGAGCTTGAATTCGAATGGCGTGCCGTTCTCGTAGAATGCGATGAGCGCCTTCTGCGAGTAGGATGAGAACGGATGGCCGTAAAGTTTCATGAAGGCAACTCGCTTGTCGTTACTCCGAGGACGTTCGGGCGAGGCTGTTCCCGACACGCGCTTTTTTTCTTCCTCTCCGGAAGCGGGAGGACAGAGCTGAAGCTTCTTTCCGCGAGTTCCCCTTTCAGGGGGACGGAAGCTCTCCAGCCGGGCGCGTTGTCCGCCTCACCACGGGCGCCGCCAAGGATCGATCAGCTGCAGTTCGGGAAGAGCGAAATGATCGCTGTTGCAGGTCGCCAATGCCGCGGCGTGCTGCAACGCTATCGCCGCAATCATGCCGTCTGGAATGGTCATGGCACGGCCTTGCCGCTTGGCGTTACCCATGACGCGGCCATAGATCAGGGAGGCGTCTTCGTCAAAAGCGTAAGTGCGGCCGGCGAATCTCTGCCGAAGACCGGCGAAGGCCTCTAGCAGGCGCGGCGGCCGTTCCGCTGGGCGGATTTGTTCAATGCCGTAACCGATCTCGCCGATTACCACGCTCGACAGGGCAAGTTCGCTGTCATGCCGTTCGACCCATTCGAGTACCGTTGCGCTTGGCTTGGGTTTGGCAAATTCCGATACCACATTGGTGTCGAGAAAGATCAAAGATCGATTCCGGGGTGAGCTTTGTGGTGATCCTCGATCAACGCATCGAAATCTGCGTCCACCCGGAAGTCACGGGCGAAACGGCTCCAAAATTCTTTAGGCATCTCACGGCCGTGTTCTCGCTGCTCGTAAAATTCGAGTGCCCGTTCGACGACGTGAGCAATCGAGCGCCGCTTGCGGTGAGCGAGCCTGTGGGCAATCTCGCGGGCCTTAGCTGATCTAACGGAAAGTTGTGGTTCAGCCATGTCTGCCGATAGCCTGGATGGCAGTTGATGCCAAGACGGCAACTCTCGACAGCGTCTATCATTCTGCGCCGGCCGAACCCGCTCCGCTCTCTTCCGCACGAACGGCAGAGGGGCAGATGAGCCTATCGAGCTCCATCCGAATATGCGCTGCTTCGGCGGGCGTATTGGCAAGCGCAATGGCACGATCGAAGGCGGTGCGCGCTTCGGAGAAGCGGCCGAGCTCTTTCAGCAAAGCGCCTCGCGCTCCATGAAAATAGAAATAGGAATCGAGCCGACTGCCGAGCGCATCGACAATCGCCAAGGCGGGTTCGGCGCCCTTGGCCTTCCAGACCGCGACGGCACGATTGAGCGTAACGACCGGTGACGGCTGCATGTGCTCGAGCGCGGCATAGAGCGCGGCGATCTGGCTCCAGTCCGCCTCGCCAGCGCTCGGCGCCCGCGCGTGAACGGCGGCGATCGCCGCTTGTATCTGGTAAGGTCCGGGACTCCTGTGGCGCACCGCCTTGTCGACGAGCGCCAGGCCCTCGATGATGGCGCGCCGGTCCCAGCGGCCGCGATCCTGGTCCTCGAGGAGGATCACTCCTCCCTCGGCATCGAAGCGCGCCGCGACGCGAGCATGCTGGAGCAGCATCAAAGCGAGAAGCGCCATGATCTCGGGCTCGGCCGGGAAAAGCCGCAAGAGGAGCCGCCCGAGCCGGATCGCTTCGTCGCAGAGCCGGGCGCGCGCCCCTTCCTCGGCCACACCGCGCGTGTAACCCTCGTTGAACATGAGATAGACGACCGCCGCGACCGCGCCGATCCGTTCGCTGCGCTCGACCGCTCCCGGTGTTTCGAACGGCACGTCCGATTGGGCGATCTGGCGCTTCGCCCGGGTGATCCGCTGCTCCATCGCCGCGTCGGTCACGAGGAAAGCGCGGGCGATTTGCGAAACCGGCAATCCCGACACGATGCGCAGAGCGAGCGCGATCTGATGCGCTGGCGAAAGCGCCGGATGACAGCAGACGAAGAGGAGCCGCAGAATGTCGTCGCGATAGTGGGACTCATCGATCCGCTCGGCCTCGATCGCTTCCGCATCGGACAGATCGGAGAGAACCTCCTCGGCGGGAAGCGGCTGCTCGCGAGCCCTGCGGCGGGCGGCATCGACGCCCGAGTTCCGGCCGACCATGATGAGCCAGGCTGCCGGATCGCGCGGCGGCCCATTCTTCGGCCAGTTGCTGATCGCCCTTAGACAGGATTCCTGAAAGGCTTCTTCCGCTTCGTCGAGATTACGGAAATAGCGCAGGAGCGCGGCCATGGCTTGCGGCCGCGCGCCCGCCAGCATGGCGCCGATCCAGTCGGACGCCTCCGCGCTCACGATTGGGTCCGCCCCGGGGAGAAGAGCCCGACCGGGCGCACCTCGTAGGAGCCCCCCGGATTGGCGCGCGCGAGGTCGCGGGCGACATCGAGCGCCTCATCAAGCGATGAGCAGTCGACGACATAGAATCCGAGGAGCTGCTCCTTGGTCTCGGCGAACGGACCATCGATGACGAGCGGCGGATCGCGATCCTTCCGGAGCGTCGTCGCAGCGCTGGTCGGAAGGAGGCGGACCACCGGGCCGAGCCGTCCCTCCTTGGCGAGCCGCTGGTGGACGACCGCAAGGCGGGCCAGCACGGCGTCGTCCTCCTCCTTCGACCAGGACGTCACCACCTTCTCGTCGTGATAGCAAAGGATGGCGTACTGCATCGGCTCTCCTCATTTCCGGTTGACCAAGGACGTTCGAGATCGAGCCCGCCCGACATCGACCCGAACCCGGCGATATACCCGCAAACCTGCTCCCCTTCTTCACGGGGGAGCTGTCGCGCTGAAAACGCGCCTGAGGGGGCCCGCTTTAGGCATTCACAGCCTTCTTGCGTGATTTGGAGCGGGCGGCGAGAGCGGCCATCGCGGGCTCGCAAACTTCGGGGCGCCCCTGGCAGCAATCGCGCATCAGGAATTGAACAAGATCGGAAAGCGCCTCGTAGCGAACGGTGTAGATAATCGACCGCGCCACTCTTCGCGACTGGATCAAGCCGGCCTGCTCCAGATGACTAAGGTGAAAAGAGACATTCGAGGATGACAGTCCAACCGCGTCGCTCACCGATCCCGCCGCCAGTCCGTCGGCACCAGCCCTGACCAAGAGCCGAACGATCCCAAGTCGCGTCTCCTGAGAAAGCGCGGCGAAGGAAGTTAGGGCTTGCTTTTCGTCCATCATCGTTTCAATATCTCAACAAATGTAGAACTGAGCTAGCACGTCATGAACATTCACCCTAGACCCCAAACCGACTTCCATGGCGATGCGTCATTGGCAGCGCTGATGGCCGCATTGGCGGATCACGACAACAAGGCGCTCGTAATCGAATATGGCGGGCGGACGATCCGGCCCGGTTACCATGTAACCGAAGTCAAGCTGGGATCGTTCGCCACCCTGGACTGCGGCGGCAACCCCGATCAGTGGAATGAGACGATTCTGCAGGTGGAAGACGTTGGACCGGAGGAGGACAATAGCTTCATGCCTGTCCGGAAGTTCAAGGCGATATTGGAGAAGGTTGGGACATCCTTGCCGATCGACAAGGGGTCGCGGCTCACCTTCGAGATTAGCCCGCCCGGCGAGCCCATGAGCGTGTTCGATGTATTCGCCGTGACCGAGCTCGTCGATCGTATCGTTTTGCAGTTAAGCGGTCGTCCAGCCATTTGCAAGCCGCGTCATCGTGCGGCAGTCCAGGCCGCGCCCTGTTGCGGTCGCGCGCCCGCTTGCTGTGCATAGAGGATCCTGCTTGCACTAGCGGTTCAGGGGCCGGCATGTTCGATCTGAGCGGCAAGACGGTGCTCGTGACCGGCGGCTCGCGCGGGATCGGAGCGGCGGCGGTTCGCGCAATCGCGGCGGCGGGCGGCGAGGTCTTGCTGCACTATGGCAAGAACCGTGAGCTTGCACAGACAATCGGCGAAGAGATCGGACCGCGGTGCCGCATTCTAGGCGCCGACCTCGCTCTTTCGGATGCTGCGGGGGAGCTCTGGCGCGGCGCCCTTTCGGCCGCGCCGCGGATCGACGTGCTCGTCAACAATGCCGGCACATATGAATCGGCGCCTATCGACGCTTCTCCAGAGCAATGGCGGGCGGCATGGACGCGCGTCATGCAAGTCAATCTCTATGCCCCGGCGGAGCTGTCCCGGCTCGCGATCGCTCACTTCCGCGAACATGGCGACGGCAAGATCATCAATGTCGCGAGCCGCGCCGCGCACCGCGGCGATGCTCCCGACCAGTGGCCCTATGCCGCGTCCAAAGCCGGGCTCGTTGCCATGACGAAGACGATCGCCCGCGGCTATGCCAAGGACAATGTTCTCGCGTTCGCGATCGCCCCGGGCTTCACCGATACGGACATGGCCTATGAGGGGCTCGACGAGGCCGGCGTGAGGCGCGTGCTCTCCGACATCCCGCTCGGTGCGATGGCCACTCCCGCCGAATGCGGCGCGCTCATCGCGTTTCTGTGCTCGGATGCCGTCCGCCACATGACCGGCGCGACCTTCGACATCAATGGCGCAAGCTACGTCCGGTGAGTGCCTTTCTTTTCCGAAAATAACTCTTGACAGCCGGAAGGTTGTTCTCTCTTCGTTCTATCATCCTGCTCCACTAGGGGTCTAGATCATGACGGTGATCCGGGCGGAACAGGTGCGGTGCCTGCGGCGATGAAGGAAAACGTGCCCTCATCGACTCGGGGCCCTGGGCTACCGGCGGGCCAGCAATACGACCGGGCTATGGTCAGCACATAACTCGCCTCGGCGACTATGTTGGTCCGAGGTGGGCGAGGACCGGAACAGGGCAAGCAACTGCGTGGGAGACGCTCGCTGAGCGCCTTAGAGCCGATCGCTCAAGATCGGCGAATGCGTGAGGCGACGCCTCCCGCATCCCTTCTCTTCTGAAAGAGAGGGGAAGTATCCCGGGGTTCCGCGCGTGACCGGAGCCTAAAGCCGATGACGCACGCCCAAACTTCTCCCGCTCTTTGACATCGTAGGTATTTTCCCTCGCCCCCATCGGGGGAGAGGGCAGCGTGAGGAGGTGCCTCCGCACGCGAGCGCGGCCATAGCTTTCGCGAAACCGGACGTGCGAAGCGAACCTAAAGCCGCTCCGCGATGAGGTCGTATTCCTCGGCGTCGATGATCCGCGTTCTAACGATAGCGCCCGGCTGCAACGACGCCGTCTCGCGGGGAAGGAAGACGGAGCCGTCGATTTCCGGAGCATCCCATGGAGAGCGGCCGATCGCTTCATCGGACTCTATGTCGATCGAATCGATAATGACGTCGACCTCGCGACCGATCTTGGCCGTCATGATCTCGGCGCTGATCTGCTGCTGTGTCTCCATGAAACGAGCCCAGCGCTCGGCCTTTAGCTCCTCTGGCACTTGGCCCGCGAGGTTGTTCGATTTCGCGCCGGCGACGTCCTCGTATTTGAAGCAGCCGACCCGTTCGAGACGGGCCTCCTTGAGCCAGTCGAGAAGGAAGGCAAAGTCTTCTTCCGTCTCGCCGGGGAAGCCCACGATGAAGCTCGAGCGAATGGCGAGATCGGGACAGATGCGCCGCCAGGACTCGAGCCGTGCGAGCATCTTCTCCTGGTTGGCGGGCCGGCGCATGGCCTTGAGTACGCCCGGCGAAGCATGCTGGAGCGGGATGTCGAGATAGGGAAGGATCTTTCCCTCCGCCATCAGCGGAATGATCTCATCGACATGCGGATAAGGGTAGACGTAGTGCAGCCTCACCCATGCTCCGAGGGAGCCGAGCTCCCGTGCGAGGTCGGCGAAGCGCGCGCGCACCTCACGCCCGCGAAACCGGCTCGCCGCATACTTGATGTCGACCCCGTAGGCGCTCGTATCCTGCGAGATGACGAGAAGCTCCTTCACGCCCGCCTTGACGAGCCGCTCGGCCTCGCCGAGGACCGAAGCGGCCGGACGGCTGACGAGGTCGCCCCGCAGGTTCGGAATGATGCAGAAGGAGCAGCGATTGTTGCACCCTTCGGAAATCTTCAGATAGGCGTAGTGGCGCGGCGTGAGCTTGAGGCCCTGGGGAGGAACGAGGTCGAGCTTCGGATCGTGCATCGGCGGGACGGCCGCGTGCACGGCTGAAACCACCGCCTCGTATTGTTGCGGACCGGTTACGGCGAGCACGCCCGGATACGCATCCCTGATCCGATCCGCTTCGTGTCCGAAGCAGCCGGTCACGATGACACGCCCGTTCTCTTCGATGGCTTCCCCGATTGCGGCAAGCGACTCGGCCTTCGCCGAATCGAGGAATCCGCACGTGTTCACGATGACGACGTCGGCATCCCGGTAACCGGGGGCGAAGCGATAGCCCTCGGCGCGAAGCTGGGTCAGGATCCGCTCGGAATCGACGAGCGCCTTCGGACAACCGAGGCTCACGAGGCCGACGGTCGGTATCGATCGAGAAAGGGTCATGGGGCCGGCGCGCCTCATAGAAAACCGGGCAGGATTCTGCAAATCGACCGCGCCGTGCCGCCCTCTTGCGAGCACCCCGACCCTGGTCCATATCATGCTGCGCATGACAAACGTAGTCCAAAGGCGCAGCAGAGCATGCGCGAGGGGGATGGATGGAACCGCATGGACTGATGGATTTGGGCGGCGGGGCCGGCTGGCTCGGAACGCTGATTATCGGCGGACTTGCCGGTTGGATTGCCGGGATGATCACCCATACAAGGATGGGCGTGATCGTGAACATCATCGTGGGCATAATCGGCGCCTATATCGGCGCGTTTCTCGCCAACCTCCTTGGGATAAGGCTTGGCGAATTCTTTCAGGGCTGGTTCTGGGGCAACCTTCTGGTTTCGATCATCGGCGCAGTGATCCTGATCGCTATCGTCAAGGCTGTGCAGCGCGCCTGACAGGACAATGGTCACGGTTCTTCAGCGTCCAGACTCGCGGCCTCGGCACCCGGAAAAACAGAAGCGTCCGGATACGCCGATTCTCCGAAAGCCGGAGTGGATCAGGGTCCGCGCGCCGGGTTCAGCCGCTTATAACGAGACCCGCGCAATCGTGCGGGAGAATGGACTCGTCACGGTCTGCGAGGAGGCCGGCTGCCCCAACATCGGGGAATGCTGGTCGAAGAAGCACGCCACCTTCATGATCATGGGCGACACGTGCACCCGCGCATGCGCCTTCTGCAACGTCCGGACCGGGCTTCCAGGCCCGCTCGATCCGGGAGAGCCCGGCAAGGTCGCGGATGCGGTCGCCCGAATGGGTCTATCGCATGCGGTCATTACCTCCGTGGACCGCGATGATCTCGACGATGGCGGGGCGGCGCATTTCGCGGCCGTGATCAGGGCCATTCGGGAGCGCTCTTCGTCCACGACCGTGGAAGTGCTCACCCCCGACTTTCTCCGGAAGCAGGATGCCGCCCGAATGGTCGTCGATGCCCGTCCGGATGTCTTCAACCACAATCTCGAGACGGTCCCTTCGCTTTACCTCAGGATCAGGCCGGGGGCCCGCTATTTCCACTCCCTCAGACTTCTCCAGAGCATCAAGGAGATGGACCCGCGTCTCTTCACTAAATCTGGCATGATGGTCGGACTCGGCGAATCGCGCGAAGAAGTGCTTCAAGTGATGGACGACATGCGCTCGGCGGGGGTCGATTTCATCACCATCGGCCAGTATCTTCAACCCTCCCGAAAGCATGCTCCGATCGACCGTTTCGTGACGCCGGAGGAGTTCAACGCCTATGAAACGATCGCTTACTCGAAAGGCTTCCTGATGGTGGCAGCGAGCCCGCTCACGCGCTCCTCCCATCACGCCGGCGAAGATTTCTCGCGCCTCAAAGCGGCGCGGGCGGGCTTGGCCTAGCCGATGCCGAAACACTCCATTCAGCGTACCATGGGCTATTCCGCCCAGCAGCTGTTCGAGATCGCCGCCGATGTCGACAACTACCGCAAGTTCGTGCCGTTAGTGAAACAATCGCGGACATATGATCGGCGCAACGGCACAGACGGCACCAGATCCTTCACGGGAGAGCTCGTGATCCGCTATTCCAAGCTCGGCATAAACGAGCGTTTCGTCAGCCATGTGTCGGTGGACCCGAGGCATCTGACGGTCACTTCAACGTCGAACGAAGGTCCGGTCGAGCACATGGAGAGCACATGGCGTTTCTTCGATAGGCCGGACGGCGGCTGTGAGGTCGAGCTGACGATCGACTACAAGCTCAAGCGTCGTGCAATTCAGTTCCTGATTTCGGGCATGTTCGACATGATGGTGCGCCGGATCCACAACGCCTTCGCGGAACGGGCGCAGAAGCTCTACGGTCCGCCGGTGGCCCCTTCGACGGCGTCCTCCTCGGCCTGAGCTCTCAAGAGCGCGAGTGCGGTCTCGACCGAAGCCAATCGCACCTCGCTGCGATCCATGCCCGTAAAGAGTCGCCGCTCGCCTCGAAACGAACCCCTGCGGCGAGCCGAGCCGAGGAACACCAAGCCGACGGGTTTCTCGGCAGACCCGCCGCCTGGTCCGGCAATCCCGGTGACCGATACGGCAAGAGCGGCGGAAGACCGCGACAGAGCTCCTTCTGCCATCGCTCTCGCGATCTCCATACTCACCGCCCCGTAACAGTCGAGCAAGCGCGCGGGCACGCCGAGCTCTTCGCGCTTTGCCTGGTTGGAATAGGTCACAAACCCGCGCTCGACCACGTCGGACGATCCGGGTATCTCGGTCAAGAGGCCGCTCAGTAGCCCACCCGTGCAGCTTTCTGCGGTACAGATCATGAGCCGCCGCGCCCGGCACATGGCGATCAGCGCTTCGGCTTTGCCGATCAGGTCGAGACGGAATGGGCTCATCCCGGCAACCTCACGGTTGCTGTGGCAAGAGCAGCGATCCCTTCCTTGCGGCCGATGAAACCCAGCCCCTCCATGGTGGTCGCCTTGATGCCGATGCGGTCGGTTTCGAGCCCTAGCAATCGACCGAGGACCGACCTCATTTCGTCCACGTGAGGCGAAATCCGCGGCGCCTCGCAGAGGATGGTGAGATCGACATGGGCAATGAGTCCGCGGCGTTCCTTGATGAGTTCGACCGCTTTTTCGAGAAAGATGGTCGAGGAGGCATTCTTCCATAGGGCGTCGGACGGTGGGAAATGCGTGCCGATGTCGCTTTCCCCGATCGCGCCGAGAAGAGCATCGGTCAGCGCGTGAAGCGGCGCATCGGCATCCGAATGTCCCGCGAGTGAGTTGGTATGGGGAATGCGTACCCCCGCAAGCGTGACGTGGGCGCCGGGCCCGAAGGGGTGGACGTCGAAGCCCTGGCCGGTCCGGATATCACCGAGGCGTGCATATTCGAGCGCCCTCATGGCGCGGTCGGCGTCCTCGATATCGCGGCCGGTCGTGATCTTGCGGTTCGCCTCTGACCCCATGACCATTATGACCGGAAGACCGCCGAAGGAGGCGACTGCGGCATCGTCGGTGAACTCCGCGCCGGCCGGCGCCTTTCGGTAAGCTTCGAGGATCTTTCGATAGTCGAACCCCTGGGGCGTTTGGGCGACCCAAATGTTTCGCCGGTCGACTGTTTCGCCGACCCGTCCTTCAGGGGCGCGCTTCAGCGTCTCGGTGATTGGAAGCCCGGGAACGACGGCCGGTTGCTGCGCGAGGCCCCTGACCACGCGGTCGATGAGATCGCTCGAGACGAAGGGGCGCGCCGCATCATGAACCAGGACATGGTCGACATCGCTCGATTCGAGCGCCTCGATGCCGGCCCGGCAGGACTCCTGTCTGGAGCTGCCGCCCACTACGGCCCGCGCCGGCAACCCCGCCGAGGCTTCCTCGAAGAACTGCCTGTGCGCTTCGGCGATGACCGCCTGAACGAGCCCGATGCGGGGATGATCGCAAAAGGCCTTCAACGCCCACCACAGGACGGGCCTGCCGCCGATAAGCTGATACTGCTTCGGCCGCTTTCCACCGGCCCGCAGTCCCGATCCCGCGGCGACGATCACGGCGGCGATGGTCATCCGGCGGCCTCCGAACCCACTTCTTGACCGTCACCCCGGTGAAAGCCGGGAACCACCCATCCACGTGACGGATGTTCATCGATGCGCGTAATTGGATCACCATGGGCCCCGGCTTACGCCGGGGTGACGGGAGTTGGGAGAATTAGACGTCATAGCCGTTGAGGCTGAGCACGGAGCGGCTCACATTTCAGCGCACCGGCACGAGCTGTAACAGCCGGTGGGGGCAGGGGCAACATAGGGTCTTGACGCACTGCAGCATAAGCCTATGCATCTGCCCAAAATGAAGCCAACCTGAGCTGCTGCACACTCGATGAGCATATCAATCGGATCCGTTAGGCTGCGCAACCGCGTATTGCTCGCCCCGATGTCGGGTGTGAGTGACGCTCCCTTCCGGGAGGTAGCCCATGCTTATGGCGCCGGGCTGGTGGTTTCCGAGATGGTCGCGAGCCGTGATCTTGCCGCGTGGCGATCTGACGTCGTCCGCCGTGCGCTCGGCCGCGGGCGCATCCGGCCGCATGTGATCCAGCTTGCCGGCCGCGAAGCTTACTGGATGAGCGAAGGGGCGCGGTTCGCGCAGGATCTCGGCGCCGACATTCTCGACATCAACATGGGATGCCCGGCCCGGCAGGTCACCGGCGGGCTTTCCGGTTCGGCGCTGATGCGCGATCTCGACCACGCTATGCGGCTGATCGAGGCGACGGTCGCAGCCTCTCGGGTCCCGGTGACGCTCAAGATGCGGCTCGGCTGGGACGAGACCTCGATGATCGCTCCCGAGCTCGCGCAGCGAGCCGAAAACGCGGGCATCCAGATGGTGACCGTGCACGGCCGCACGCGATGCCAGTTCTATAAGGGCCGCGCGGACTGGACGGCGATTAGGCGTGTCAAGGAGAGGGTTCGAATCCCCGTGGTTGCCAACGGCGACTGCGCTGATAAGGCAACGGCGTCCGCCATGCTCGAAACTTCCGACGCCGACGCGATCATGGTTGGGCGCGGCGCATACGGCCGGCCATGGTGGCCGGGCGCGCTTGCCGAAGCGCTCGACCCCGGCACTGGTCGCGCCGCGCCCACTTTGAGTGGGGAGGCCACGCTCGCCCTTATCCATCATGATCGCGTCCTCGAGGTCTACGGGCATGAGCAGGGAAACAGGGTCGCGCGCAAGCATCTCGGATGGATCATCGACCGGAAGCTCGAATCGGGCCTCATCAGCACGGGACGCGCCCATTTCTGGCGCGACCGCCTGATGAAGGAAGCCGATAACCGCAAGGTGACGGCCGGCATCTCTGATTTTTTCCGGGAGCTTGAGCCTCGTTTTGCAGAGGCCGCATGACAGTCGATTCCGCCTTCCCGGACGCGACGACCCTGCTCGAAGGACTGCCCAATCCTATTCTCGTCCTCGACGAAAAGGATCACGTTCGGTTCGCCAACGCTGCCGCTCAGGACTTCTTCGAGACCGGAAAGCCAGCGCTCCTGCGCTCCAAATTTTCGGAGTTCGTCCCGTTTGCGAGCCCGGCCTTGACCGCGATTGCGGAAGTACGCCGGTCAGGCGGAACCCTCAACGAACATGCGGTCAGCGTCGGTACGCCGCGCTGGGGCGGGGAGCGCCGTGTGGATCTCCAGGTGAGCGTCATCGATGAGGCGCCGGAATTCGTCGCGATTATCCTTTTTTCGCGCTCCATGGCTCACAAAATTGATCGGCAGCTCACGCACCGCGGCGCAGCGCGTTCCGTCACCGGACTCGCCGCGATGCTCGCCCACGAGATTAAAAACCCGCTCGCGGGAATTCGCGGGGCGGCTCAACTCATCGAGCCTGCGCTGTCGGGAGAGGACCGAGCGTTGGCGCGGCTTATCTGCGACGAAAGCGACCGTATCCGCGATCTCGTGGACCGCATGGAAGTCTTTTCGGACGAGCGCCCGCCAGAGCGCAAGCCGGTAAATATCCATGCAGTGCTCGATCATGTGAAGGCCGTGACCATTTCGGCCTCTGCCCAAGGGTTGACGATTCGCGAAGAGTACGACCCTTCGCTGCCGCCAGTGGTGGGCAGCCGTGACCAACTGGTTCAGGCCTTCCTTAACCTTCTCAAAAACGCCGCCGAGGCAATCGAGACGACCCGAGAGCGGGGCGAGATCGTGCTATCAACGGCGTTCCGCCCGGGCGTAAGGCTCACGATCGCAGCCTCCGGCGAGAAGGTGAGCCTGCCCCTCGAAGTAAGAGTACGC
>JBJMRA010000125.1:0-20032 GCA_045802365.1 Hyphomicrobiales bacterium
ATCCCAGGCTCGCGATCGCCGCAGTCGCATCCTCGAGCAGCCACGCGCGGTAGGCGGGATCGGTCCAGGCCTTCGCAATCACCTTTGCCCCGTTCCGCGGACCCACCTTCGTTTCGTAGGTATCGATGAGGACGTCGAGCGCTTGGGGATCGACATAGCCCTTCTCGATGAGAAGCGATTCGAGCGCTTTCACGCGCAAGGCGATCGGAGAGAGGGCCGAGCCCTCATGGTGATCGTGGTGATCGTCGGCCATGTTGTCTTTCCTCGTTCCGACACTACCATAGCGGAAGGAGGGAGCGGGGGCGACGGCGATGGCAAAGCTCGAGGGGATCAAAGCCTGCGTCTTCGACGCCTACGGAACGCTGTTCGACGTCCACACGCCGGTGAGGAAGCTCGCGGCCGAGATCGGTCCCAAAGCGGATGCGCTCACAAGATTGTGGCGGCAGAAGCAGCTCGAATACACCTGGCTCCGGAGCCTCATGGGCGTCCATGCCGACTACTGGAAGGTTACGGGCGATGCGCTCACCTACGCGCTCGCCTCAGAGGAGATCGACGAGCCCGGGCTCAAGGAGGAGCTCATGGTGCTCTATCTCAAGCTCGATCCCTATCCCGATGCTCTTCCGGCGCTCACCGCGCTCAAGTCGCGCGGCATGCGGCTGGCGATCCTCTCGAACGGCAGCCCGTCGATGCTCGACTCGACTGTCCGCCATGCCGGGCTCGACAAGCATTTCGAGCATGTCCTCTCGGTCGAGGACGTCGGCATCTACAAGCCGAGCCGGCGCGTCTACCGGCTCGCGATGCAGAAGCTAGCCTTGCACGATGCGCCCGCGATCTGCTTCCTTTCGGCCAATCCATGGGACGCGCAAGGGGCGGCGCAATTCGGATTCCAGTCGGTCCGGATCGATCGCTTCGGCCTCAAGGACGATGTGATCCCGGGAAAGCCGGCGGCGCTCATCCCCTCTCTCGAAGCGTTGCCGGGTCTCGTCTGATCAGCTGGCGCGCGCGAAGGCCGCGGCATGCCGGCGGGCGGCGTAGCTCCTCGCCGCATCGCCGAATGCCCCGAAGAGCTTGACCGAGTCGGGATTGTTCGCGGCCTTGTATTCGGGATGCCATTGCGCACCGAAGGCGAAGGCTTTCGCCCCCTTGACCGAAACCGCCTCTATGACACCGTCTGGCGCTTTGGCCTCGGCGATGAGGCCCGGAGCGAGCCTGGCGATCGCCTGGCGATGGAGGCTGTTCACCATCGTCTCGCGCTTTCCGAGGACCTGTTCGAGGAGGCCGCCCGGCGTGATCGCGATGGCGTGCGCGGGGCCGTATTTCACATCGAGGTCGTCGACCTTGCGCGAGCGATGATCGAGCCGGTCTTGGCGCCGCTGGATCTCGGTTTCGAGCGTTCCCCCGAGTGCCACATTGAGCTCCTGGTAGCCCCGGCAGATGCAGAAGAGCGGAATGCCGCGATCGAGCACGGTCCTGATGAGCCTGAGCGTGAGGCTGTCCCGGTGGTGATCGTAAGGCTCGTGATCGGCCGTGGGCTCGCCGCCATAGTGCGGAGGATGCACGTTCGAAATCGCGCCGGTCATGACGATCCCGTCGAAATGGTCGAGGAGGGCGTCGAGGTCCATGGCCTCGGCGATGGCGGGGACCATGACCGGCAGGCAGCGCGACACTTCGGCGACCGCGCGGGCATATTTGTCGCCGAGCGAGTGAAAGACGAGCTTCGAATTCTCGTACGTGTCGGCCGGCAGGCCGACGAGGGGAAGCGACATTGCCGAAACATAGCGCCGGGCAAGACGGGAATCCATGCCGCACGGGAACCCGGGGCGGACGTCGGGGTTGAATGGCGATGACGCGCTACATGGTCGGGACCAGGACCGGCACGAAGGCGGCGGGGGTCGCCATCGAAGCCGAAGACGCGTTGATCGCAGCGCTCAAGGTAAAGCAGCTCGATCCCGCCGCCACGATCACCTATGTGCGAAAGCACAACGAGCGCGGCGACCGTCGGCATCCGCATCCCATCTTCAAGGACGCCCGTTCCCGGCAGACTACGCCGCGATCGTCGTAGCCGCCTCGCGCAGAGCGGCGATGTTGCGGCGGTAGTCGTGCACCCTGCCGGTGAAGATCGCGGAACCCGCGACCAGCACGTCGGCCCCCGCGCGCGCCGCATCGCCGGCGGTATCGGGTGCGATCCCGCCGTCTACCTCGACGTGGATCGGGCGGCCTCTCACCATATCTCGGACCTCGCGCACCTTCTCGAGCATGGCCCGGATGAAGGACTGTCCGCCGAAACCCGGATTGACCGTCATCACCAGCACGAGGTCGAGGCGTTCGAGGACATGACGGATGGCGATCGCCGGGGTGGCCGGGGCGAGCGCCACGCCGGCTTTGACGCCGAGCGCCCGGATGGCCTGCAGCGTGCGGTCGAGATGAGGATTTCCTTCGGCATGGACGGTGATCGAGTCCGCTCCCGCTTTCGCAAAGCTTTCGAGAAAAGGATCGACGCCTGTCATCATCAGGTGGACGTCGAAATGCTTCCTGGTCGCCGGCCTGAGCGCGGCGATTACGGGGGCGCCGAAGGTGAGATTGGGCACGAAGTGGCCGTCCATCACATCGAGATGAATCCAATCGGCGCCCGCCTCATCGAGGGCGCGCACCTCCTCGCCGAGACGCGCGAAATCCGCGGAGAGGATCGAGGCGCCGATCAGCACGCCCAATCAGATCACCTTGGCCATCGCGGCGGCGGTGTCGACCATCCGGTTCGAGAAGCCCCACTCGTTGTCGTACCAGCTCATGACGCGAACGAATGTCCCGTCCATCACCTTCGTCTGGTCCATGTGGAAGACGGAAGAGTGCGGGTCGTGATTGAAGTCGATGGACACGTTCGGGCTCGTGGTGAAGGTGAGGATGCCCTTGAGCTGCTGGCTCGACGCGCGCTCGATCGCGCCGTTCACCTCGTCGACCGAAGTGGGCCTCTTCGCCACGAACTTGAAGTCGATGACCGATACGTTGGGGGTCGGCACGCGGATCGACACGCCGTCGAGCCTGCCCTTGAGCTCGGGAAGGACGAGGCCCACCGCCTTGGCGGCGCCGGTCGAGGTCGGGATCATCGACAAGCCGGCGGCGCGTCCGCGGTAGAGATCCTTGTGCAGCGTGTCGAGCGTCGGCTGGTCGCCGGTATAGGCGTGGATGGTCGTCATGAAGCCCTTGTCGATGCCGATCGCGTCGTTGAGCACCTTGGCGACGGGCGCCAGGCAGTTGGTCGTGCACGAGGCGTTCGAAACGACCGTGTGCTCGGGCTTCAGCTTGTCGTGGTTGACCCCGTAGACGACGGTAAGGTCGGCGCCGTCGGCGGGAGCGGAGACGAGCACCCGCTTGGCGCCGGCGGTCAGGTGCGCGGAGGCCTTGTCCTTGGAGGTGAAGATGCCGGTGCATTCCATCGCGATATCGATCCCGAGCGCCTTCCAGGGCAGGGTTGCCGGATCCTTGATGGCGGTCACCTTGATCTTGCCGTTGCCGACATTGATCGAGTCGCCCTCGACTTTCACGTCATGAGGAAAGCGGCCGTGCACCGAATCGAAACGCAGGAGATGAGCATTGGTCTCGACCGGTCCGAGATCGTTTACGGCCACGACCTCGACGTCCGTGCGGCCCGACTCGACGATGGCCCTCAGCACGTTGCGGCCGATGCGGCCAAACCCATTGATCGCGACGCGAACCGCCATAGCCCGATCTCCTTCTCGTGAAATCCGTGGTTCCGGCGCCCTTATAACCGAGTTGCGCCAACGGGAAAGGGGAGCAGCGGGAGAAGGGGAACGCTACTCGTTGGCGGCGATCGCGAGCTGAGTGTCGCGCTCGCGCTTCCGTTCGGCGCGAAACATGAAAATACCCGCGATCGCCACGCCGATACCGACGACGAGGATCATGATGGTGGCGAGCGCGTTGATGTCGGGGGTCACGCCGAGCTTGATCTTGCCCCAGATGTAGAGCGGCAAGGTCGTGGTGCCCGGGCCGTTGGTGAAGCTCGTGATCACGACATCGTCGAGCGACAGTGTGAAGGCCAGGAGCCAGCCCGACAGGATGGCGGGCGAGATGATCGGCAACGTCACATCGATCAGGACCCGGAGTGGCTTCGAGCCCAAATCCATCGCTGCCTCTTCGATCGACTGATCCATCGCCGCGAGGCGCGCCTGGACGATCACCGCCACATAGGAAAGTGAGAACGTCGTGTGCGCGATGGTTATGGTGGTCATGCCGCGGCCTGCAGGCCAGCCGATCGTTGCCTCCATGAACACGAAGAGGAGAAGCAGCGAGATGCCGGTGATTGCCTCGGGCATGACCAGCGGCGCCGTGACGAGACCGGAGAAGAGCGTACGTCCCCTGAAGCGCCTGAATCGGGCGAGCGTCAGTCCGGCAAGCGTCCCGAGAATGGTCGCTAAGGTCGCGCTCAGAGCTGCGATCCTGAGGCTCAGCCAGAATGCCGCAAGGATCTGCTGGTTATGAAACAGGGCCTCGTACCATTTGGTCGAGAATCCGCCCCACACCGTCGCGAGGCGCGCCCGATTGAAGGAAAAGAAGATCATCGAGAAGATCGGGACGTAAAAGAACGCGTAGCCGAATAGAAGACAGGAGAGGAGGAATGTCGAACGCCTCTTCACGGCGTCGCCTCGCCCTCGCGCGACTGGAGATGGTTGTAGATCATGATCGGCACGACGAGGAGCACCAGGAGCGCGATCGCGACCGCCGATGCCATCGGCCAATCGCGGTTGAGCGCATACTCGTCGCCGATGACGCGCCCGATCATCGGACTATCGGCGCGCCCCATGATCGAGGGAATAACGAGCTCGCCCGTGCAGGGGATGAAGACGAGGAGCGCGCCCGCGATGATGCCCGGAACGGACAACGGCAGCGTCACATCCCGGAAGACTTGCCAGGGCCGCGAGCCCAAATCCATTGCCGCCTCGTCGAGCGTGAAATCGAGCCGCTCGAGATTGGCATAGAGCGGCAGCACCATGAACGGCAGATAGGAATATGTAAGCCCCAGGATCACCGCATAGTTCGTGTTCATGATGGGGATGAAGTCGAGCCTTCCCCAGAATGGGAAGAGGGCGTTGACGATGCCGGTGAGCCCGCGGTTGAACCAGCTGTTGTTCGACAAAAGCCCGATCCATGCATAGACGCGCAGGAGGAACGACGTCCAGAACGGCATGATCACGAGGAGCAGGAGCACGTTCTTCCAGGCGCCTTCGGTGCGGGCGATCGCGAGCGCCATCGGGTAGCCGATGAGAAGGCAGAAACCGGTCGCGATGAGCGCGAAATAGACGGAGTTGAGATAGCCTCGCCAATAGGTGTTGACCGTGAACAGCCGCGCGAAGTTCTTGAACGTCGCATAGGGCCAGTCGCTCGCGAACTCGAAAGGCGGGATGGCGATGATCGACGTGGCGAGACTGATGGCAAGGACGATGAAGAACGGGAGCAGGAAGAAAAGCAGGAGCCAGAGATACGGGATGGCGATCGCCGCATCGCGCCACGCCTTGCGATCGAACCAAGCGCGGAACTTGCGTTCGCTGCGCAAAGCTGGAGATGCGGCTTCGCTCGCCATCAGCCGGTCAGCAGGATCGCCGAGGAGGGGTCGAAGGAAAGCCACACTTCGTCCTCCCAGTCCGCGACCCGATCCGTCTCCCTTATTCGCTTGTCGTTGACGCGGTTGACGCGAACGAGCTCGCCCGAGGCGAGCCTGACGCGATAGAGCGAGTCCTTGCCGAAATAACCGAGATCTGTGACGCGGCCCGGCGCCGCGTTGATCCCGTCCGCCGGTTTGCTCCGTCCAATGACGATCTTTTCGGGCCTGACGGCGACGGCGACGTCGGCCCCGATCCGGGCGTCGCGGCTGTCCGCGACGGCAATAGTCCCCCAGGCGCGGCACTCGATCACGGTGCGGCCTTCGGCGACGGCCGTCACTTTGCCTTCGAACTGGTTGGCCGAGCCGATGAAATCGGCGACGAAGCGCGATTGCGGGAATTCATAAACCTCGGCGGGGGTGCCGGTCTGGCGGATCACGCCGCGGTCCATGACGGCGATCCGCGAGGCGAGCGTCATCGCCTCCTCCTGGTCGTGGGTAACCACGATAAAGGTGATGCCGGTCTTGTCCTGGATGTTCATGATCTCGAACTGGGTGTGCTCGCGGAGCTTCTTGTCGAGCGCGCCCAAGGGCTCGTCGAGGAGGAGGAGCTTCGGCTGCTTGGCAAGCGCGCGCGCGAGCGCCACGCGCTGACGCTGGCCTCCCGAGAGCTGATGGGGCTTGCGCAACGCGAGCGGGGTCAGCTGGACGAGATCGAGCATCTCGCGCACCCGGTCCTTCCGCTGAGCCCCCGTCATCGCCTCATGCTTCAGGCCGTAGCCCACGTTCCCTTCGACCGTCATATGCGGAAAGAGGGCGTAGGACTGGAACATCATGTTGACCGGCCGCTCGTAGGGCGGAATGCCGGTCATGTCCTCTCGGTCGATGACGATCCTCCCGGCGCTCGGCGTCTCGAAGCCCGCCAGCATCCGCAGGAGCGTGGTCTTGCCGCAGCCCGATCCGCCCAGGAGCGCGAAGAGTTCGCCCCGGTAAACGCCGAGGCTGACGTTATCGACCGCGACGAATTCGCCAAACCTTTTGGTGACGCCCTCGATCCGGATGAACGGCTCGGCAGCCGGATCGAGCCACGGTGGCATCGAGGTCACCGCGGGCCGGCTCGCGAATGCCCTTCTCCCGCGCGAAGTGCGCGGGCGAAGGGACAAGGGAGCAATATCAAGATCCGGTCTTGATCCGGCTCCAGGCGTCGGTGCGCGCGCGTTCGAGATCCTGGTTGAGAGTCTTCTCGGTCCACAGCCGTTTCTTGATCTCCTGGGTCGGGAACACGGCCGGGTCGGCGAGCACCGCCTTGTCGGTGAAGGGGATCGCTGCCTTGTTGGCGTGAGCATAGTTGGTGAAGTTCGTGCACTTGGCGATGACTTCCGGCTCCATCAGGAAATTCAGGAACTTGTGAGCATTGTCCGGATGCGGTGCGTCGGCGGGGATGCACCAAAGGTCGAACCAGGCGGGTGAGCCCGTTTCCGGCACGAAATAGCCGAGGTTCATCTGAACACCGGCCTCCGCAGCGCGCGACTTCGCCGTCGCGTAGTCGCCCGACCAGTCGTTCACGACACAAAGCTCCTTGTTCGCGATGCCGTTCAGATAGTTGGCGTTGTCGAATGTCCTGATATACTGCCGCACGGGCTTGAACGCCTCGACCACCGCTTCGAAGTCGGCCGGGTTGGTCGTGTTCCGCGGCTTGCCGAGATAGGGCAGCATCATCGGGATGACGTCCCCCGGGCTGTCGAGAATCGAGATCCCGCAGTCCGCAAGCTTGGCTGCGTTCTCGGGCTTGAAGAGGGTATCGAGGCTCGACAGATCGGCATTCGGGAGCCGCTGCTTCACCATGTCGAGATTGTAGGTGATGCCGACGGTGCCCCACATGTAGGGCGCGCCATATTGGTTGCCCGGGTCCCAGCCCTCGATGATCTTGAGGATGTCGGGATCGAGGTTCTTCCAGTTCGGCAGCTTCGATTTGTCGAGCTTCTGGTAAGCCTTGGCCTCGAGAAAGCGCTGCAGCGTCGAGCCAGCCTGAAGGACGACATCGTAGCCGGTCTTGCCGGCCATCATCTTCGCTTCCATAGACTCGGTCGAGTCGTAGGTGTCGTAGACGGCATCGATGCCGGTTGCCCCCTTGAAGTCGTCGAGTGTCGTCTCGCCGATATAGTCCGTCCAGTTGTAGACATGGACGACCGCCTCCTCCGCGCGGGCGCGGCGGATCGCCGGCACCGCCAATGCGGCGGCGCCGAAAAGCTTGAGGCTCGAGCGTCGTGTCAGCTTCATCGCGTTTGCTCCCAGTGTTCCGGCTCTCGCGGCCGTTCGGTTGACAACCTCGTGTAACGATAGATTCAGCCGATCGTCCCCTCAAGCCCTCGCTTGAGCAACGATCGGGCGACAATCAGGCGCTGGATCTCGCTCGTTCCCTCCCAGATTCGGTCGACCCTCACCTCGCGGAGGAACCGTTCGGCGACGTTCTCGCGCATGTAACCGCGCCCGCCGAATATTTGCACGGCGCGATCGGCCACGCGAAAAGCGGCTTCCGACGCAAAAAGCTTAGCAACCGAGCATCGCGCATGAAGGGCCTTCACATCCTCTCCACGGTCGTGCGCGGCGGCAGCCTCGTAGGTCATGAGCCTCGCCGCATGGAGGTCGACCGCCGAGTCGGCGAGCATCGCCTGGATTAGCTGATAATGTGCGATCGGCTTGCCGGAAACGACCCGCGTCTTCGCAAAAGCGGTCGCCTCCTCAATGAGCCGCGCCATTGCGCCGCAGCAGCGCGCGGCGATCAAGAGCCGTTCGCGCCGGAACCACGCTTGCGTGAAGTCCATGCCGTCGCCTTCGCCGCCGATGCGGTCGAAAGCCGGAATGGACACGTTCTCGAAGGTGAGCACGGGATGGTGATGATCGTAGGTGTGGGTGTAGGCCGGCGAGCGCTTGACGGAGAGGCCCGGCACGCCGCTCGCGCAGAAGAACAGGGCATGCCGCCCGTCATGTGCGCCGCCTTTGAGCCTCGCCTGCACCACGATATGACTCGCATGGTTGTAGCTCGTCACGTGCCATTTCTCGCCGTTGATCAGGTAATGGTCTCCGCTCTGCTCGGCGGTCGCGAGCATATCGGACGGATCGGAGCCGGCGTTCTCCTCGGTAATGGCGTAGCAGAGATGAATTGCGCCGCGGGTCACCGGCATGATGTAGCGCTCGATCTGATCGGCGGTGCAGGCCTCGAACATCCAGGCCTGCGCCTCGCCATAGCACCAGCCGAGCGCGTTGGTGGCCCGCCCGAATTGTTCGACGATCGCAACCTGGGTCAAGACCGGGAGCGCCAGGCCGCCCCAGGCCTCGGGCACGTCCATGAGAGTAAGCCCCATCTCGATCGCGGCGCGTTCATGGCGAGCGCGAAGACTTGGGGCTATGCGCCCGCCGTTCATCTCCGCCTCGATCTCGAGGGGAATGAGCTCGCGCCCCACGAAGTCACGCACCCTGTCGCGCCAGACGACCGCCTCAGGCGGGAGGGCGAATGGCGCGCTGGCGGGGGTAGTGGCCTGGGAAGAATGCATAGAGGCACGCGTGGATCGTGAGCTTCGCCTCATCGAGGCTGTAGGGCACGGTCATGGTCATGAGATCGATCCACAGGCCTTCGAGCAGGGCATCGAGCGCGCGGGCAATGTGGCGTGGATCATGCGGATATTTTCCGGCGGCGATAATCTCCGTGCACAGATCGAGAACGATCGCGGAATATTCCGCGTCGTTGGAGCTGCAGTGCTCGAGATAAGTCGGCCGGCTCGTTGCCTCCGCCCAGAACGCACACCACGCGGCGAGCTTCCGCGGAGAACAGATCTCGGGATTGAAGTCGGCCGACAGCAGCGCCTCGAGTCTTTCAGCGGGATCGGGGCCGGCGCCGTCGAGAGCTCCCCGCCAGTTGGCGCGGTACTCCTCGGCCAGATATTTGAGCGTGTCGACGAGGAGGTTCTCCTTGGTCTCGAAATGGAAATTGACGATTCCCGAGGAGAGCCCGGCGGCTTTAGCAACATCAGCGATGGTCGTGCCGGCATAGCCTTTCCGAGCCATGACATCGATCGTCGCCTCGATGAGCTGCTGGCGGCGGACATCTTTGGACGCTTTGCGGCTAGTCAGCCCCGCGTAATCCGCCATCATCCATCTCTGATCGACATCCCGGCGAAAGCCGCGACCCATCTCTCCGCACGACGGCAGCACCTTCTGCATGCACCCGTCGCGCGTCGGGATAGGCTCCGGCTTTCGCCGGAGTGACGTGGTTCTTTTTGTTCTGCTCTCGCACAAGCCATGCTCAAACGTCCGCGAGCGGCGTCTTGCGGCCGACGTCTCGCCAGGAGTTGCGGCCTATCTTGAGCCGCTCGGCCAAATCGAGGGCTTTCCACATGGCCGGGATGCGTGCTTCAGCGATGCCGGGCAGGCTCAAAAGGTCGAAACCCGTCCACGGCAGGAACGGATTGCGCCGTCCATAGGCCCAGATCTCGACGCGCTTGGACGGGCGCACGCTCAGGCCCCGGGCATGGAAGCCGACCGTATCGGCGACGACGAGCGTGTTCGCCGGAACGGCGAAAGCTTTGGGCGGCCCGAGCCCAAGGGTTGCGAGCTCGTCCGGCCTGATCCGGAAGGAGCCGCGGGACGAGTAGCGGTCGCTGTTCTCGGCGGCGCGAATGCTCATCTCGCGCTCCCAGGCGAGCCGCTGTTCCGTCATCCGATGGGAGCCCGGCACGAACACGAAAGGTCCCTCGTCTTCGGCGACGTCGGTGAGGAAGAGCCACGCTTTGACGCTCGGATGGAAGGTGTCGGCATGGAGATTGGTCTGGGGGTCGGGCGTCCCCTCTCGCACATGAGATAAGATCGTCTGGATATAATAAAGCGGCTCCTGGTCATAGGAGCCGACATAGCGCATGAGCCCGCGCCAATCTGGCCGCTTTAGTAGCGAGCGCACCATCGGCAGGCGCGCGAGTGCATCGGAGTCAAGCGCGATGCGGCGCGTGATCGTGTCTCCTTGCACCATCTCGCGGGCGGGCGCCTCGAGCGCGAACACCGCCGCTCTCAACGCCTCGAACTCGTTCCGCTCGAGATAATCGGGTTTCAGCACGAACCCGTCGCGCATGAACGCTTCCCGGTCTTCCGCCGAGACGAGATGCTCGAGCCGCCGGCGCCTGAGCCAGGCAAGATCGTGGGCGAGCTTGACGCGTACGGCATGGAGCCCTCGCCGGTTGAGCGAAGGCGAGCCCAGGACCCGATTGTCGCGGAACGACTTGGCGCCCGTCGCCAGAGCAAGCGTCCAGAACGGCGCTTTGAGGATATCGAGGGGGCGGATCGACATGAGGAATACCGGCGCAGTCGAGCTTGACCGGAAGCGGCGGAGGATGCAAGCCAGCTTCCCTACGAGGTCCTCATCCGGGAGGAGTCTTCTGGGTCGCCCGGGGCGCGATCGTGGCTCGACGCGAGGAGCCGCATGGCGGCCGCGATCATCAGGATCGACGCCGGCTTCACGAGGATGAGCCAGTTCTGCGAAGTCTCGTTGGCCCACCAATCGGTGGCGAAATCGACGATCAAGAACACGAGCACCACGCCGGCGAGGGTCTGCTTCAGCTCGTTGATGTCATCTATGCGCATCCACCGCGGAATCTTGCGCACAGAGTCACGGGGCACGTGGATGGCGAAGCCGAAGGTGATGGAGTAGGCGAAGATGATGAGCACGATCGCGAAGAAGAGCGTATCGGTCGCCGCCATCACCGGGGCGATGACGCTTGGTCCCTGCTCCGCCCGGAACACGGTCAAGGCCGCATCGAGGAGCTTGCGTCCCCCTTCGATGAACATGAGCACCGCGCCCAACGCCGCCCCTATAGCGGCGATGAGAATGGCAAGGCGGAGCGACAGTACGAATCGCAGCATCGCGCGTATTCTGCAGCTTTCCGCGCGGCCGCGGTAGGGTAGAGGACATGCACAGGAAATTTCCGGCCGATCTCCTCGCCGCCAATCTCGCCTGGGCGCGGGAGCGAACGGCGGCCGATCCCGCCTATTTCCGCAGGCTCTCCGCCTTGCAGGCGCCGGAATTCCTGTGGATCGGCTGTTCCGACAGCCGGGTGCCGGCGAACGTCATCACCGGTCTCGAGCCCGGCGAAGTCTTCGTCCACCGCAACGTCGCCAATATCGTTTATCCGGCGGACCTCAACTGCATGGCGGTCCTGCAGTTCGCGCTCGAGACCCTGAAGGTCAGGCACATCATCGTGTGCGGCCACTACGGCTGCGGCGGGGTGAGGGCGATCATCGAAGGATCGCAGCAAGGGCTGATCGAGCATTGGCTGGCGCCCATCCGCAATCTCGCCCGCCACCACCGCGCCGAGCTTTCCGAGCTTGCGAGCGAGGAGGAGCGGATCGATCGCCTCTGCGAGCTCAACGTGATGGCCCAGGTCCAGTCACTCGCCGATTCACCCATCCTCCGCGACGCTCTCGAACGCGGCCAGGAGATCGCCGTCCACGGCTGGATTTACCGGCTGAGCGATGGCCGGCTACACGATCTGACCGGCGCCGAGCCTCAGAAGTGAACGGTGACGGACACGCCGATCGGCACTCGTTCGATGAGCGAGGCGGGCGGCCCGCGCGCCAGGATCGCGTTCATCTTGTCCTCGGTCTCCTTCAACCGGTCGGCGCTCGTCGGCGCTTCCCGGGAGAGCTGGGCCGACAGGCTCTTCTCGAGCAGGGCGTCGGCGATCTGCTCCGAGAAGCTCAGCCGCTGATCGGGGCCGAAGCCAGGCAGGAGCTTGTCAACGACGCCCTTGATGGCGGTGACGCCCTCGCCGCGGCTGGCCAGCAGCGTCTGGAGCTCGCGGGAGCTGAGCGTGATGTTGTGATCGACGAACTGCCGGTAGATGCGCGCTTCAGGCGGAGGCGGCTTCTGCGGATTGAGGATGAGATGCACTCCGGGCATCCCGTTCTCGAAGAGCGACCACTTCTTGTCCGGCACGTTGGCACCTCCGGGTATGCGTAGGTCTCCTACTCCTCAAGCCTAGTCGCAAAAGGGCAACTAGTCAAAACCGACCCCAGAAGCTCGCTCTCCGAGGAACCCTCTGCTGTCGCTCTCCGTTTACTCTCCGGAAGATCAAAATGGAGGTGACCCGATGGTTGACCATCCGATTGACCCCCGGTTCTCGGACCCGGTCCCGGAGGAGCTCAGACCCACCCCCAGACGGCTCGTGTTCTGGACCATGATCGTCGTGGTTTTCGCGCTTGCGGTCGGCGCGAGCTTCGTCGTCACGCAGATGATGAAGACTGGCTCTCATTTCGCTTTCCGGAGCCCTCCAGTCGAGCAGCCCGCCGCCAATCCCGGGTGAGACCGGGCCGGCGCTCGCCGGAGGCTGAATGAGCTGGCTCGTCCAGACGAGGCTCGTGAACGAGCCGTTCTCCGATCCCGGCCTCTTCATCGATTTCCTGTTCGGCAGCCGTGCGATCCTGTTCGATATCGGCGACATCACCTCGCTTTCGGCTCGCGAGCTCCTGCGGACAAGCGATGTCTTCGTCAGCCACAGGCACATGGATCATTTCGCGGGCTTCGACCACCTGTTGCGCGCCAATCTGCACCGGCCGAAGACGCTCCGGCTCGTCGGTCCACCGGGGTTCGTCGACGGCGTCGATGCAAAGCTCAGGGCTTACCTCTGGAACCTCCTCGATCAGGGCGCCCCCGACTTCGTCATCCGGGCGGCCGAGTTTGAGAATGATCGCCTCGGCGCTTGGACGCTGTTCCGCGCCCGCGATCGCTTCCGGAGGACCGCAGGCGAGGCATCCGGCCTCGGACCCGGCCTCGTGCTCGAGGAAGACGATCTGCGCATCGAATGCGGTGTCATCGATCACGGCACCCCCTGTCTCGCTTTCGCTCTCCAAGAGCGCCGCCGTGTGAACGTCTGGCCCGAAGGACTCGAAGGACTGGGTTTGCAGGTCGGGCCATGGCTCAACGAGGCCAAGAGCGCCGTGCGCCGCGGCGCCCCCGGCGCAACGCGGATCCCGGTTGGCAGCGGCTACGCGGTCCCGCTCTCGCTCCTTGAGGAACACGCGCTCCGCATCGCCCGCGGCCAGCGCATCGCCTACGTCACCGACGCGGCCTTTCACCCGGAGAACGCCCGGCGGATCGTCGCCCTCGCAAAGGATTGCCATCACCTCTACATCGAGGCCGCCTTCCTCGATGAGGACGAGCCGCTCGCAACCGCGCGCCGCCACCTCACCGCACGTGAGGCGGGTGAACTCGCGGGCCTCGCCGGCGCGCGCCGGCTCACCACCTTCCACCATTCGCCGCGCTATCTCGACCGTCCCGAGGCCTTCGATCGGGAGGCCCAATCCGCCTTTCGAGCGGCGGCTGCGGAAACTGTTCGCATCGCGACCGAAGTCCCATGATTGGCGCAATGCAAAAACGTCGCGCTCAGGCCACATTCGCCGGCCGCCGCACCTGCCTTGCAATCTCTTCGCCTCGATCTCGCTCGATTATCGCAATGTCATACTGGCCTTGGAGGTCGAGCCAGAACTGTGCGGGATTACCGAAATACCGACCAAACCGCACCGCCGTCTCGGGAGTGATCGAGCGGCGTCCGTTCAGGATATCGGTGATGCGGCCCGAAGGGACGCCAATATCGAGTGAGAACCGGTTCGCGCTCAGCTTCCGAGCTGCTAGTTCGCGCCTGAGCAGGCGCCCGGGGTGGGAAATAGGAGGCATAGCGATCATCCCCTATGATAGTCGACAATTTCGACATTGTGAGCATCGCCCTTGCGGAATTCGAAGCAGATCCGCCAGGGTCCGTTGACCGTCATGGCCCATTGGCCTTTCCGGTCACCTTTCAACTTGTGCAGCCCAACGCTGGCGAGAGGGCTAAGATCATGAAGCGACTTCGCGACGTTGAGCGCAAGCAACAGGTCGATTGCCGCATCAAAGTCGAGACTCCGAAATTGATTGGACCTCTCGCCGTTCCAAACCTTGTGAGTAGCCGCATTGCGCCATGACTGTATCACGGCACAAACATACTACGGGGCGTGGTGAAGGTCTACGGATCAAGGTTTCCGGGGAGCGTGACACCGGTGAAGCGCTTCGGTATCAAGATGAGATGCCGATTGCGCTTTCTCGCCGCGCGGTGCTCACCTCCGGGCTCGCCTCAGGCCTTTTGCCGGGCCGCCAAGCGCTCGCCCTCTCGGGGGAGCCCTTTCCGGTGTTCGCATCGGACACGGAACAGGTCCCTTACGAGTTCCGCCGGCGGGAGGTGAAGTACGAGACCTCCGAGCCGCCGGGAAGCGTGGTCGTCGATGCCAGGCACCGCTATCTCTATTACGTGCTCGGCAGTGGGCGGGCGACGCGCTACGGCGTCAGCGTGGGTAAGTCGGGCAAATCATGGTCCGGCGAGGCGGTCATCAAGCGCATGGCGAAGTGGCCGGTCTGGGTACCCACACCCGAGCAGCTCGCCGCTTTCCCGCAGTTCGTGAAGTATCTCCATGGCATGCCGGGAGGGCCCGGCAATCCGATGGGCGCCCGCGCCCTCTATCTTTACCAAGGCGAGGTCGACACGGTCTATCGCATTCACGGAGCCATCAAGCCGTCTCTGATCGGGCGCTTCGGTACCGCCGGCTGCATCAGCCTGCTCAACATCGACGTGATCCATCTCTATGACCGGGTTGAGATCGGGACGCGCGTCGTGGTGCTTCCCCCAGACGGCTGAGCTTGCGCCAATTGCGCCGGCTGGAATGGACAAGCCTATACTTCTCGCTCCGCCCACTTTAGTTTGGGCCGTGGACGGCGTGAATGGGAACGGGATCGCGCGATGAAATGGACACCTGACTCGACCTTCTATCCCTCGCCGCGGATGGCGATGAAAGCGCCGGCCGAGACGTTTGCCTATGTCGCCACCTTCGATCCCAATCGCAAAGTGCCGGACGCCCTCGCCATCGTCGATGTCGATCCGAAATCGAAGGCTTACGGCAAGATCGCCGGCACTGTAGTCCTGCCCAATACCGGCGATGAGCTCCATCATTTCGGCTGGAATGCCTGCAGCTCGTGTCTGTGTCCGAACGCGCCTCATGCCCATGCCGAGCGGCGGTACCTTGTCGTGCCCGGTCTGCGCTCGTCGCGCATCCATATCTTCGATACCAAGCCCAATCCCAGAAAGCCCAAGATCGTTAAGATCATTGAGCCTGAGGAGATTGCCGAAAAAGCAAACTACTCGCGTCCGCACACCATCCACTGCGGGCCGGAAGGCATCTACGTCGTTTGCCTCGCGAACGGAGAGGGCAAGGCGCCCGGCGGCATCTTCTTGATGGACCACGAAAGCTTCGAGGTGCTGGGACAATGGGAGCTCGATCGTGGACCGCAGCAGCTTTCTTATGATGCCTGGTGGCATCTCGGTCACGATACTCTCGTCACCAGCGAGTGGGGAACGCCCGATACTTTCGAGAACGGTCTCGTTCCCGAGGTGCTGCTCAACAGCCGATATGGCCGCAAGCTGCATTTTTGGGATCTTCACAAACGCAAGCATTTGCAGGAGATCGACTTCGGCGCCGAGCATCAGCTCGTATTCGAGCTCCGGCCCGCCCATGACCCGACGAAGGCTTACGGCTTTGTGAACTGCGTCATCAGCCTGAAGGATCTGTCGGCCTCGATCTGGACCTGGTATCGCGAGGGCGCCCAGTGGGTGGTGAAGAAAGTGATCGAGATTCCGGCGGAGCCTGCCGAAGAAGATCAGTTGCCGCCTGCGCTCAAGCCGTTCAAGGCGGTGCCGCCGCTCGTCACCGACATCGATCTCTCGATGGACGATCGCTTTCTCTATGTTTCGTGCTGGGGCACCGGCGATCTCCAGCAATACGACGTCTCCGATCCGCTCAACCCGAAGCTCACCGGCAAGGTCAGGATCGGCGGTATCGTGGCGCGCGCCGGTCATCCCAAAGCCGAAGGGCCGCTCACCGGCGGGCCGCAGATGGTCGAGATCAGCCGAGATGGAAGGCGGGTCTATTTCACCAACTCGCTCTACGGCGCAATCGACCCGCAATTCTATCCGGGCGGCCTCGACGGCTGGATGGTCAAGCTCGATGCCGATCCCAATGGCGGCTTCGCCTTCGACCGCGATTTCTTCATAGACTGGCCGTCGCCGCATTTGCCGCATCAGGTGCGACTCGAAGGCGGCGACTGCTCTTCGGACTCCTATTGCTATCCGTAAGCGGCGCTTGGCCGTGGCTGGCGCTGGCCGGCCTCGGCTTCTTCCATGGCATCAATCCGGCGATGGGCTGGCTCTTTGCCGTGGCGCTTGGCCTTTACCGGAAGAGCGAACGCGCAGTGCTGCTTTCGCTCCTTCCGATCGCCGCCGGGCATGCGATCGCCATTGCCTCAGTGGCGGTTCTCTTTCTGCTGCTCGGTACTCTGATCGATTTCCGGCTGATCGGCTTCGTCTCCGGCGTTGCGCTCATCGCATGGGCGATGTGGCAGGCCCTCTATGGCCACCGCCACCGCGTTCGCATCGGGATGCAGACCGGGCTCGTCGGACTTGGCGTGTGGTCCTTCATCATGGCTACTGCGCACGGCGCCGGACTCATGCTCATCCCCGCACTTCTACCGCTCTGTACAGGAGGTCTCTCCGGTCAGAGCCTCATGGCGGGCGGGCTTTCGATCGCACTCGCGGCGGTAGCGCTTCACATGGTTGCCATGCTCTTCGCGACCGGCCTGACCGCGATACTGGTCTATCATTGGCTTGGGCTTGCGATCCTCAAAAGCGCCTGGATAAATTTCGATTTCTTGTGGACTGCAATGCTGACCCTGGCCGGCGCTTGGTTGATTGCGATCAATGTGGGAGGGGCGGCCCTGGAGTAAGTTGCTCGCAGCGAATGCGCAATGACGAAAATTTCGCAGGGCGCCGGGTGCGCTGACGACATCAAGACATAGTTCATGGCCCGTTCATGTAAGGTGTGTTCGGTTATCCAACAGGCGCACTGCACCTGCAGTGGCCCTTTTGATCGGATAGGTAAGAACATGAGCAAAAGGATCGTTTTGAGCATCTTGGTCGCGCTATCCACGCTCGGATCGGCCGCGATCATCCCTGAAACCAGCCTTGCCGTGCCGGTCGCCCCCGCGCTTCCTCAGGCGGCAACGTATACTCCTGGCGTCGACCTTGTCGCCCGGAGGATTATACGCCGCGGGCATTGGCATGGCCGCGGGCATTGGCATGGCCGCTGGCATGGTCATTGGCACGGGGCGCGATTTCGGCATCGCCATGGGCGCTTTGTGCACTTCTATGGCGGATGGTGGTATCCGACGATCTGGTGGGGTCCCGGGTACTACGGGGGCTATGGCGGCTGCCGAAAGGTCGTCCACTGGCATCATCACCGCAAAGTGGTGCGCCGGGTCTGCGCCTGATCTGGTGTGATGTTACGGGCCGCCGGCGAAAGCTGGCGGCCTTTCTTTTGGGATGAGACGGAACCGAACTGACTTCATCCACATTCCTGTGGAAGCGAGAGAGTCCCTTCCAAGCCCCTTACCCACCTCTCTCGACTCTTTAGGCCCGCCACCCAGATACGTTGGCGGGCCTTTTTGCGCTGGAACCTCTCGCCTGTTCGGGCTGTTCACCAATCACGAGAGGGCAACAGGATGAGGCAAGTGGCCCCCTGTTGTTGTAGGAGATGCCGAAGCCCCGGACATCAGCCCGGGGCTTTCGCTTGGGTCATCTAGTTCTATGCTGACGCGCCCGGCTGATCACCGGCCGATGCCTCGGCCACCAGATCGCGATAACGGACGCGGCGAAGAAACAGATCAGTAAGGACGGCAAGGGCGGCTTGCAGATGCCCTGTGCGTTTGCCCTGCCGCTCTAGGCTCTCAACGGTTTCGCGTTTGTCCGCGATCCGCTCCGCGAGAGCCTTCACCTGCAAATCGATGTTCTGTAGCTCCTCGCCCGACGATGCCATTACTGTTCACCCTACTTACCTGCCCGCCCTTCAATTTCGAATCAACACGATCCAGTTGGGTTCCCGCTTTTTTGAAAAAAACTACTTACCTTAGGTAAGGCCGGTCGTAACGTCTTTCGCGGTTGGTCGCACCAGGGCCGCGACGTTGGCGGCAGCTCGTGAGCGAGCACTATCCCGAACAATGGCGGCCGTAAGCGATCAGCGGCGACGGAAGCCGGCATAGCCACCATCGGCATCATATAAAAAGTCGAAGCCGTTCAGGAAATGATAGCTGGTATTCACGAACACGCGCGACTCTGAGACATGCAGATGGACGGCATCCGGAGCGACGGCCGAGGCCTCGTCGCCGGTCTCGAAATCGTAGAGCTCCCAGCTTTCAGCCGGCGTGCCTACGGCAATAGACACAGGGGTGCCAGGTGGCAGCGAGTTCGTCGCTCCACCGGCCTGTGCCGCCGGGATTGTCATATACATCGCCGTAACACCGGTATCGACCAGCATCGTTCCGCAGGCGGCCGGTATTGTCCCATTAAGCGAAATGCAGGCCGGCACGGCCGACCAATCCGGCAGATCCGGCTGTCGCTTCAACTTCACGAATTGGAACTCGCCTCCGCTGTTTGCCGAGGTTAGCCCCACCTGCACGCCCGTGGCGGTCACGACATAGCCGTGCCGCCATTCTGTTCCTCCACCGGAGATTCGGAGCAGCGGGTTCTTCTCCGGTGTGCTGTCCGGCTGACGGTCATGTTCGCGCGCAAAGCCGATGCCGACCATGGCGATATGGCGTGGCTCATCGGTGGGCTCGCAATCGCGGGCGTGTTCGAGGCACTCGACCTTTAGCACCGCGAGCACCGGCATTGGTTCTGTTTGCAATTGAGCGCCGTCTGCACCTGTAAGAGTGACGGGGGCCAGCACCCAGCGACCGCGCATGATCCGCCCCGAACTGGTATAGGTCAGCTGTCCTTCACCAAGCGAGGAGAGCTGATCCAGATTGGATATGGATGTGGCCGCGACAACGACGCCCGTCGAGCCCGAATCGAGTGTCGCGCGCAGTAGCGGACCGCCGATAGACAAGCCGATTTGAGGTGTGCCGTTGAGTTGAGGTCCGTCACTGTTGAGATAACGAAGGAACACGCTCTGCTGAAACTGCGCGAACGACGGACCCAAGTCTTTTGCCCGGGCGGTGGTGATCGCGGCAGCAAAGAGGGCCAAACCGATGAGCCAGCGAAGAGAGGTGACCATGGGCCGACTTTAGGCCTCCTCACCATGGTCTTAAAGCGGCCGGTTTGGGCGGGGCGAAGGCCCGAAGGGCCAGCTTCGCCCCTCACCTGAAAATCTCAATTATCACGAATTCGTCTGACCTTCGCTGGAGCATCGCTCACACGAGAATTGGCCGACCAACTGGCGAATTTCGGGCCGGACATGGGCCGCCCCCTTTTGTGTGAGGGGCGGCCCTGCGAGCTAGCTTGTCTACTGCCGCTATTGCTG
>JBJMRA010000126.1:0-24079 GCA_045802365.1 Hyphomicrobiales bacterium
GAAGGGTGAACGATCTGTCAAATGGCCTACTCGCCGCAACCGCACCACTTCCTCAATGCCGTTCCTTGTCTCGATTTCGCGAACACCGTCGTTTGGCGGAGCGAGCCCGCGCGGCGCGAGGACCGGCTTCGGACCGGGAGCGATCTTGCACTATGGGCAAAGACCGCGAAGCTCCCTACTCCGCGGCTCAGGATCAATAAAGCCCTCGAGCTCCGCGAGACAATCGACGCATACTTCCGATCGCGAACCCGGTGGCCAGAACTCGTCGCGCGTTATGCGGATGCCCTCGCCGAGCCGGACGCCCGTTTCTCCCGGGCTTTGCTCCACTCGGCCCTCGAGCTTGCCTTCTCCCAATCAGCGCAGCGGGTAAAAGTCTGCGGGAATTGCGGCTGGCTGTTCCTGGACCGTACGCGCAACGGCAGCAAGCGATGGTGCATACCGGACGTCTGCGGCAGCCGAACCCGCTCCCGCCGATATTACAGGCGCAAGACCAGAAGCCGCTGACGGTTGCAATGCGCCAGCGCCCGGGATAGCTTCTCCGCGGGCGAGGTGAGGCGCGTAGAGTGCGGTCAGCCGAGACGAAGGAAGGGTTCGCTCCCTTCCGTAATTACCGGACATGGTATCGGGTCACTGGCGACCTTGGGGCGCGCAAGGCTCCGGTCGTAATCCTGCACGGCGGACCAGGCGCCGCCCACAACTATGTTGACGCCTACAAGCTCCTGGCCAATCAGGGCCGGGGCGTCATCCACTACGACCAGCTCGGCTGCGGCAACTCGACCCTCCTGCCCGACAAGGGCGCGGACTTCTGGACGCCCGAGCTGTTCATCACCGAGCTCAACAACCTTATCGACACGCTCGGCATCCGTTCGCGGTATCATGTCCTCGGACAATCCTGGGGCGGGATGCTCGCCGCCGAATTCGGCATCACCCGTCCGAGCGGTTTGAGGTCGCTCGTCATTGCCAACTCGCCGGCCTCGATGGAGCTCTGGGTCAGCGAAGCGAACCGCCTCAGATGCGAGCTGCCGGACGACATCCGCACCACACTCGAGCGGCACGAATCCGCGGCTACGACGAATGACCCCGATTATCAGGCGGCGACGATGAAGTTCTATGAGCGCCATGTCTGCCGCGTGACGCCGTTCCCACCCGAGGTCGTCGAAACCTTCGACCAGATCGCCCGCAATCCGACGGTCTACAATACGATGAACGGGCCCAACGAGTTCTACGTCATTGGTACCCTCAGGGACTGGAGCGTCATCGACAAAGTGAAAGCGATCAACGTGCCGACGCTGCTCGTCTCGGGCCGCTACGACGAGGCGACGCCCGCGGTCGTGCAGCCCTTTGCAGACAATATCAAGGGCGCCCGCTGGGTGATCTTCGAGCAGTCGAGCCACATGCCGCATGTCGAGGAAAAGGAGGCGTGCATGGAAACCGTTGGCGCCTTTCTCGACGAGAACGATTAAACAGGGAGTGAACCGATGAGGCGATACTGGTTGGCGGGCGCGGCCGCGCTCATTCTGGGCAGCGCGGGGCTTCAGTCCGCGAACGCCGAATACAAAGCGGAACACCGCGGCGGAACCATGCGGCTCGTAGCGCGCTCGGCGGCGGGTACTGTCGATCCGCACATCAACTACACACTCCAATATTGGCAGATTTACCAGTCGCTCTACGATGGCCTGGTCGGCTTCAAGAAAGCCAACGGCGCGGAAGGGTTCGTGGTCGTGCCCGACCTCGCGGAGGCGATCCCCGCGCCCACGAACGACGGCAAGACCTATGTGTTCAAGATCAGGAAGGGGATCAAGTTCTCCGACGGCCGCGACCTCGGAGTGAAGGACATCGTCGCCTCCTTCCAGCGTATCTTCAAAGTATCGAGTCCGACCTCGGGCTCGTTCTATTCGGTGATCGTTGGAGCCGACAAATGCCTGGCCGATGCCGCGCATTGCACTCTCGAAGGCGGGGTTGTCGGTGATGAGGCGGCGGGCACCGTCACGCTCAATCTCACCCGGGCCGATCCCGAGATCATGCAGAAGCTGGGCGTTCCGCACGCCTCGATCCTGCCCGCCGATGCGCCGGCCCAGGATTCGGGCTCGGTGCCCATTCCGGGGACCGGCCCTTACATGATTTCGGTGTACGACCCCAACAAGGGCATGACGCTCACCCGCAATCCGAATTTCAAGGTGTGGAGCGAGGATGCCCAGCCCGACGGTTATCCCGATACCGTGCAATACGACTTCAACCTCACCGACGAGGCGGAGGTGACCGCAGTCCAAAACGGCGAAGCCGACTGGATGTTCGACCAGCCGCCGACCGACCGGCTGAACGAGCTCGGCACCAAGTACAAGGAGCAGGTCCACATCAACACGCTCACCGCCTGGTGGTACGCGCCGATGAACACGCGGCTTGCGCCCTTCGACAATGAGAAGGCCAGACAAGCGGTCAATTACGCGATCGACCACAAGGCGCTTGTCAACCTGTTCGGCGGCCCGGTGCTCGCTTCGCCGGTTTGCCAGGTGGTGCCTCCTGGCTTCCCCGGGCATGAGCCTTATTGTCCCTATACGAAGAACCCGGGCGAGAAGTGGTCGGCGCCCGACATGGAGAAGGCCAAGCAGCTTATCGAGGAGTCCGGCACCAAGGGCCAGAAGGTGACGCTCATCGTCGAAGACACGGCGGTGTCACGCTCGATCGGCGTCTATCTCCAGAGCGTGCTCAAGGAGCTCGGCTACGACGCCGGTGTGAAGCCGATCTCGCCCAACATCCAGTTCACCTACATCCAGAACACAAACAACAAGGTCCAGATATCGGTGAGCCAGTGGTATCAGGACTATCCGGCGGCCTCGGACTTCCTCTATGTCCTTTTCGGTTGCGAGAGCTTCAAGGAGAGCTCGGATTCTTCCGTCAATATCGCCGGGTTTTGCGACAAGGACATCAACGAGCGCATGCACAAGGCGCTCGAGCTCGGCGTGACCGACGCTGCGGCGGCCAACAAGATGTGGGCGGAGATCGATAAGGCGGTGACCGACAAGGCGCCGGCGGCGGCACTCTTCACGCCCAAGCACGTCGACTTCGTGTCGAAGCGCCTCGGCAATTTCCAGTTCAACGCGCAGTTCTACTGGATGGTCACCCAGTCCTGGGTACAGTGAACAGCGGAGGCGATGACGGCGGAGACGGTAGCCGCACGGCCCGTGAGCCGTGGCCCATGGGCCACGGCCATACGCCGGCTCGCGCGCGACAAGGCCGCGGTGGCGGCCTTGATCGTTTTCGCGCTCATCGTGCTCGCCTGCATCCTCGCGCCAGCCTATGCGGCCTTCGCCGATACTGACCCGTTCCGCTCGACGCTCGACGCGACGATCGTGCTCGACGGGCAAGAGGTGCCCATCATGGAGCAGTCGACCGAGGGGCTCGGTCTCGGCTACACGCCGATCGGTCCGACGTGGCAGCTTGGCAACTATTTTCTCGGCGCCGACAATCAGGGCCGCGATGTGATGGCGAGGCTCCTCTATGGCGGGCGCAACTCGCTCCTCATCGCCGGCGCCGCGACCCTCATCACGCTCGGGTTTGCTACCGGCATTGGGCTCATTGCCGGCTATTTCGGCGGGGTGACCGACAGCATTCTGTCGCGCATCCTCGACGTGCTCTGGGCGTTTCCCGTATATCTGCTGGCGATATCCCTCTCGATCGTTCTCATCGCGCATGGTCTCGAGCTCGGGCCGATCACCATCGAATCCGGAAGCTTGTGGCTCCCGATCTTCATCATCGGCCTCGTGTACGTGCCCTATGTCGCGCGCCCGATCCGCGGCCAGGTCTTGTCGCTCAAGCGGAGCGAGTTCGTGCTGGCCGCGATCGGGCTCGGCGTCCCCGGCCCCCGCATCCTGCTCAGGGACATCCTTCCCAATGTCTCGACGACGCTGATCGTGTTCACGCCGCTGATGATGGCTCTCAACATGCTGACCGAGTCGGCGCTGTCGTTCTTGTCGATCGGCGTTCAGCCTCCCGATGCGAGCTGGGGCACCATCATCCAGGACGGCCAGGGGCTTCTCTACACGCGGCCGACCGTGACCCTCGCCGCCGGGATCGCCATCGTCATTACGGTGCTCTCGCTCAATGTGCTGGGCGACGGGCTTCGCGATGCGCTCGATCCCCGTTCGAAGGTCAGGCTCGGACGCGGCTGATGCTGCTCGCTCTCGCTCGCCGCCTCATCCAGATGGTGTTCGTGATGTTCGGGATCAGCGTGCTCGTGTTCCTGATCTTCTTCGCCACACCGGGCGCCGACCCCGCCTCCCGCATCGCCGGCCGGAACGCGTCTCCCCAAACACTCGAGGCGGTCCGCCGGAGCTTCGGCTTGGATCAGCCGCTCTTCGTCCAGTACCTCGTCATGATGAAGAAGCTCTTCATCACCGGCGACCTCACGTCGTTTGTCAACCGCGGCTGGAAGGTGGTGCCCGCGGTCCTCGACACGGTGCCGGTGACGCTCTCGCTCGTCATCGGCGGCGCCGTGCTATGGGTGGTCTTCGGACTCCTCATTGGCCTCCTTGCCGCGGCGCGGCGCGGCAGCGTTCTCGACCGCACACTGATGGTACTGGGGCTCATCGGAATATCCATGCCGGTCTATTGGCTGGGCGAGGTCATGAACCTTCTGAGCCAGAGCCGATATCACGATACCTGGCTTTTCTCGTGGGTGCCGCCGCTCGGATACAAGCCCTTGAGCGAGGACCCGAAGGGCTGGTTCCTCACCCTCGTCATACCCTGGATCACGCTCGCGATCCTCTACATCGGGCTTTATGGCCGGGTGCTCCGATCGAGTCTCATCGAGGCGATGCAGGAGGACTATATCCGCACCGCGCGCGCCAAGGGCCTGTCGGAAACGCGCGTTCTTTTGCGTCACGCGCTCAGGACGTCGCTCATCAGCTTTGTGACCTTGTTCGGTCTCGATTTCGGCGCGCTCGTCGGCGGCTCGGCGCTCCTCACCGAAGTCGTGTTCGGGCTTCAGGGTGTGGGCAAGCTCACCTACGATGCGCTCCAGAACCTCGATCTGCCGATCATCATGACCACGGTCATGTATGCCTCCTTCTTCGTCGTCGGCGCCAACGCGCTCGTCGACGTCGTATATCTCCTTCTCGATCCGAGGGTGCGCGAGGCCTGATGCTGATCGTCTCGGATCTCACGGTCTCGTTCCGCACCGAGCGGGGGATCGTCGGCGCGGTCGACGGCATCTCCTTCGAGGTCGCCCAAGGCGAGATCCTGGGCGTCGTCGGCGAGTCCGGATCGGGGAAGACGCTGTCGCTCCTCGCGGTGATGGGTCTCATTAATGATCCGAACGCGATCATCGAGGGATCGGTCAAGTTCCGCGGCCGCGACCTCCTTGCCCTTGCTCCGCGCGAGTTCCGCGCGCTCCGCGGCCGCGACATCGCGATGATCTTCCAGGACCCGATGACGGCGCTAACGCCCGTCTACACCATCGGCTGGCAGATTGCCGAACAGATCATGGCGCACGAGAGGATCGGCAATCGCGCCGCCCTTGCCCGCGCGACCGACCTTTTGGCCGAAGTCAACATTCCGAGCCCGAAGGAGGCGATCCATCACTATCCGCACCAGCTCTCGGGCGGCATGCGCCAGCGGGCCGTCATCGCGATGGCGCTCTCCTGCAACCCCGGCCTCCTCATCGCCGATGAGCCGACGACCGCGCTCGACGTCACCGTGCAGGCGCAAATCCTCGACCTCGTGCGGAAACTCAGGCGCGACCACGGCTCGGGCATCGTGTTCATCACACATGACATGGGCGTGATCGCCGAGATCGCCGACCGGGTCATGGTGATGTATGCCGGCCACATCGTCGAGCGCGGCAGCAAGAACGAGGTGTTGACCTGGCCTCGGCATCCCTACACGCGCGCTCTCCTCGATTCGATTCCGCCGCTCTTCGGCGAAAAGCCGCGGCGGCTCCGGGCCATTCCCGGTTCGCCGCCTTCGCCGTTCAATCTGCCGCGCGGCTGCGCCTTCGGACCTCGCTGTCCCTCCCGCTTCGAGAAGTGCGTGGAACGGCCACCCCTTCAGGGCGGCACGCATCCGGCGGCCTGCTTCCTCGAGGCCCGATCGTGACGGCCCTCATCGAAGCGGTGTCGCTCAGCAAATCGTTCGTGGTCGGGAGTCGGTTCTCGGCTCAAGGCCGGCGCACGGTTCGCGCCGTCGATCAGGTGAGCCTCGCGGTCATGCCGGGCGAGACGGTGGGCCTTGTCGGCGAATCGGGCTGCGGGAAATCCACGCTCGGCCGCTGCATGGTGAGACTCTACGACATCACGGGGGGAGAGCTGCGCTTCGGAGGCCGCGACATCACCCGCGCCTCGCTTCGGGAACTAAGGCCGCTCCGGCGCGAGATGCAGATGGTGTTTCAGGACCCCTATGCTTCGCTCAACCCGCGCCGCCGGGTGCGCGACATCATCGCCGAGCCGTTGCGGGTCCACCTCAAGCTCAAGCCGCGCGAGGTCCGCGATCGCGTGCGCCGGCTGGTCGAGCTCGTTGGTCTCCTTCCCGAGCATCTCGAGCGTTTCCCGCACGAGTTCTCGGGCGGTCAGCGCCAGCGGATCGGCATCGCGCGCGCGATCGCACTTGAACCCAAGCTCATCGTCGCCGATGAGCCCGTCTCGGCGCTCGACGTGTCGGTCCAGGCGCAGATCGTGAACCTCCTTGCCGATCTTCAAGATCGTTTGCGGCTCACTTACGTCTTCGTCGCGCACGACTTGAGCGTGGTGCGGCAGGTCTCCAATCGCGTCGCCGTCATGTACTTGGGATCGATCGTCGAGCTCGGGCCCGCCGATACGATCTTCTCCAATCCCGCCCATCCGTACACGATCGCGCTCCTCTCCGCCGTGCCGATCGCCGATCCCGCGCAAGCGGGTAGGCGCAAGCGGATCGTCCTCTCGGGGGACGTGCCGAGCCCGATTGATCCGCCGCCCGGCTGCCGCTTCCACCCGCGCTGCGCGTTCGCCACAGATCGCTGCAGGACCGAGAGACCAGCGCTCGGGCCCCTCGGCGACGGGCGGAGCGCGGCATGCCATTACCCGCAGCATGCCACGATTGCGCGTCTATCCGGCCGAGGCTAGCGTTGCGGGGATGAATCCTTATCGAGCGATCTACGCTTATCCGTGGGACTTGGCCGAGACCGGGGTCACTACGGCCATCGAGGAATTCCTTGGCCTGGGGCTCAATACGGTGACGGTCGCCGGCAGCTATCATGCAGGCAAGTTCCTGCGTCCGCACGGCAAGACCGGCAAGGTGTATTTCCCGGAAGACGGGACCGTTTATTTCAAGGCGAATCCCCAACGTTATGGCGCGATCAAGCCCGTTCCCAACACCATGCTTGGCGAGCGCGACGTCTTGGGCGATCTCTGCGCTTCGAAGGCAATCGCAACGAATGTCTGGCTCGTGCTCCTGCACAATACGCTTCTCGGGAGCAGGCATCCCGAAGCGACCGTCGCCAACGCTTTCGACGATCGGTATGTTTACAGCCTCTGCCCGTCTTCGCCCGATGCCCGCGCCTATGCGATTGCTCTCGCACAGGACGTCACCGACAGCTATCCGGTCGGCGGCATCTCGCTCGAGACGCCCGGATTCCTTCCTTTCGCACACGGCTTTCACCACGAGTTCGCGCTCAACGCGCCCAATCGCTGGCTCGACAACATGCTCGGGCTCTGCTTCTGCGAGCACTGTGTGAACGGCGCAAGAGCCGCCGACATCGATGCGGTGGCGCTGAAGCCTCGGGTCGCGCGCGATATCGAAGCCTATCTCGCGAGCGATGTCGACTTTCCACCCGATATGGCGGAAGCGTTCTGGCTCGCCGATACGCGCGACCCTGAGCTCGGTGCCTATCTCGGGTGGCGCTCATCGGTCGTCACCTCGCTCGTTTCGGAAATCCGCGCGAGCGCCCGGAAAGACGTGACCGTCGCCGTCATTCCATCGGTTGCACGCCCGACCGCCGGCGCGTGGTACGAGGGCAGCGATCTCGGCGGTCTCGCCGACGCAGCCGGCGTCATCGAAGCTTGTCTCTATGAGACGGGAGCGGCGCGGATCAAAGCGGACCTGTTCGACATCACGCGAAGACTCGGAGACAAGGGGAAGCTCAGGGCGATTCTCCGCCCGGCTCACCCGGATCTTACCAGCCGCAGCGAGTTCCTGGCCGCGATGACAGTCCTGAAGGAGGCGGGGATCAAGGACGTCGCCTTTTACAATTGGGGCCACGTACGCGACCCCAATCTGGCGTGGATCGGCGAGGGACTCGAGCTCCTGTGAGTTTCGCGGGCCAGGTCGTCGCAATTACCGGCGCTGCGGGCGGCATCGGCCGGGCGCTCTCGAAGCACTTCGGGAGCAAGGGGGCGAGCATCGCGGCGGTCGACAAGAGCTCGGATGTGCATCAATTCGTCCACGAGCTCCGATCGGCAAACATCAGAGCGGCCGGCCGAGTGGCCGACGTGGGCCATGCGGACGAGGTGAAGAACGCATTCGCGATTCTCGCCTCGGAGTTCGGCCACATCGACGTGCTCGTCAACAATGCGGGGTTCTCGGAGCACCCGACGTTCGCGCGGACCGATCCCGAGGCCTGGCAGCAGGACGTCAACGGCAACCTGAACGGCGCCTACAACTGCGCCCACGCCGTGCTCCCCGGAATGCAGGACCGGAAACGAGGCGTCATCATCGCGATAGGCTCGGTCAACGGCCTGAGCGCGCTCGGCGACCCGGCCTACAGCGCCGCCAAGGCGGGCATGATTTCGCTCACGCGTTCGCTGGCGCAAGAATACGGCCGCTTCGGGATCCGTTCGAACATCGTGCTCCCCGGTACCGTGCGCACGCCGCTGTGGGAGCGCAAGGCCAAGGAGAAGAACCCCGAGGTGCTGGAGCGGCTCATCCGCTGGTATCCGTTGGGGCGGATCGTCGAGCCTGAGGATGTGGCGGAAGTCGTCGCCTTCCTCGCCTCCGACGCCGCCCGCGCGATCACCGGCGCGGCCATCCCGGTCGACTGCGGCCTCACCGCCGGCAACATCGTCATGGCGCGCGAACTGACTCTCCAGGATTTTTGAGGCGAGGACTTATGGACAGACTCCGGATCGGCGTCATCGGGCTCGGATGGTTCGGCGAAATCCACTGCGAAGCCATCATCGGCGTCCCCACGCTCGAGCTCGCCGCCCTTTGCACGCGCACGCCTGAGCGCCTTTCGGCTCTCGGCCGTAAGTTCGGGGTGGAGAAAACCTATCAAGACTACCGCCGGCTCGTGGCCGATCCCGCGATCGATGCGGTCTCGATCGTCACCATGTGGGACCAGCATACGGCGCCCGCGGTCGCGGCGCTCGAGGCCGGCAAGCACGTGTTCCTCGAAAAGCCGATGGCATCGACGCTCGCCGACTGCCGCAAGATCATGGATGCGGCATCGCGTTCGAACGCGATCCTGCAGATCGGTCATATCTGCCGGTTCAACCCGCGTTATCGCGCGGCGAAGCAGGCGATCGCCGAGGGACGCATCGGCAGGATCGTGTCGCTCGCATCGCGCCGGAACATCCCCGCCGCCTGGACGCCCACCATCCTCGAGAAGATCGGACCGATCGTCGGCGACGCCATTCACGACACCGACCTCATGCTGTGGTTCACGCAAGACCGGGTGATGAGCGCCTATGCCCAGACGGTCAGCGTCCGCGGGCTTCGCTATCCCGACATCGGGCAGACCATGTACCGTTTCGCGGGCGGCGCCACGGCGACCCTCGAGACGGTATGGTGCATGCCGGAGAAGACGCCCTACGACATCGACGAGCGCATGAACATCATCGGAACCGAGGGCTTCATCCAGATCCAGGACACGTTCCCCAATCTCGGAATCGCCGATCGCAACAAGTTCCAGAGTCCCGACACGACCTATTGGCCGATGTACGAGGGCAAGCGCGGCGGGGCGTTGCGCGAGGAGTTCCTGTATTTCGCCGATTGCGCGCTCGCCGGGCGGAAGCCCGTGATCGGCACGCCGGAGGACGCGATGGCGGCGCTCGAGGCGACGCTCGCGGCGGAGGAATCGGCGCGTACCGGAAACGTGGTGCGGATCGGAGGAAGCTGAGATGGCGGAGAAGACATATCGCGTGCTGGCGGTGGGGCTCGGCAACATGGGCATGAGCCATGCGCTCGCTTATACGCGCATCCCCGAATACGAGGTGGTGGGCGTGTGCGAGCGGCGGATCGAAGGGCGCGAGCTGCCGGAAGCGCTCGCGCATGCCAAGAAGTATGCAAGCTTCGACAAGGCCCTCGCGGAGCTGAAGCCCGATGTCGTGTCCATCAACACGCTTCCCGACACCCACGCAGAATTTGCCATCAGGGCAATGGAGGCGGGCGCCCATGTGTTCGTCGAGAAGCCGCTCGCCGACAGCGCCGAAAACGCCGAGAGGGTCGTCGAGACCGCGAAACGGACCGGCCGCAAGCTCGTGATCGGCTACATCCTCCGCCAGCATCCCTCCTGGAACAAGTTCATCGAGATTGCGCGCGAGCTCGGCACGCCGCTCGTTTTCCGCATGAACCTCAATCAGCAGTCGAACGGCGAGACCTGGGCGTGGCACAAGCGGCTCATGAACTCGTTCCCGCCGATCGTCGACTGCGGCGTCCACTATGTCGACGTCATGTGCCAGATGACCAGGGCCAAGCCCATCAAGGTGCACGCGATCGGCGCGAAGCTCACGGACGAGGTCAAGCTCAACAACTACGGCATGCTGCAGGTCGAGTTCGACGACGGCTCGGTCGGCTGGTACGAGGCGGGCTGGGGCCCGATGATGAGCGAGACGGCGTTCTTCGTGAAGGACGTGATCGGGCCGAAAGGCTCGGTGTCGATCGTCATGGCCGAGAGCGCGGGCGGCGTGAAGTCGGACGACATCAACGCCCACGTCAAGACCAACCAGATCCTCAGACACTATGCCGACATGTCGAGACCCGACGAGCGCATCGATATGTCGGACGAACCCGATCACGACGAGCTCTGCGAACGCGAGCAGCGCTATCTCTTGAAGGCGATCGAGGAAGAGCTCGATCTTTCGGATCACATGAGCGACGGTGTAAAGAGCCTGAAGATCGTGCTCGCCGCCGACCGCTCGATCCACGAAGGCCAGGTGGTGAGGTTGTAGAGGTCTCGTTCGAATAGGAGGATAGCCGATGGACCCCGTCGTTCACTTCGAGATGCCATACGAGGATCGTGAGCGTATGGCGAGATTTTACGAGGATACGTTCGGCTGGCAGATGCAGATGTTCGGGGAAGATATGGGGAATTACGTCCTCGCCGCCACGACCGAGACGGGTGAGAACGGACGGCCCGCCAAGCCCGGCGCCATCAATGGCGGGTTCTTCCCGAAAAAGCCTGACTGGCCGGCGCAATATCCCTCCGTCGTGATCGCGGTCGCCGACATCCAATCGGCGATGCAGAAAGTGAGAGCGAGCGGCGGCGAGGTGCTGGGCGAGCCCCTGGAAATCCCGGGGGTCGGGCGGTACGTCTCTTTCTTCGACACCGAGGGCAATCGTGTGAGTCTCCTCGAGCCCACTTCCTCGCAGCCGGCGCGCTGAACGGGCGGGGCGTGCCTCTCAAGATCGCGACCTGGAACATCAATTCGGTCCGCCTCAGGATCCGGCTCGTTTGCCGGTTCCTCGAAAAGTGGCAGCCCGATGTGCTGTGCCTTCAGGAGACGAAATGCCCGCAGGGCCAATTCCCGTCCTCGCGACTCAAGCGCCTCGGTTACTCCTACATCGCCGAGTCGGGGCAGTCGGGCTATCACGGCGTGGCGATCGTCTCGCGCCTGCCGCTCCGCGACATCACGGTGCGGGGATTCTGCGCGAAGGACGACTGCCGCCACATCGCCGCTGTCGTCGAGGCGAGCGAGCCCGTGCTCGTCCACAATCTCTATGTGCCGGCCGGAGGCGATGAGCCGGACCCCGAGATCAACCCCAAATTCGCGCACAAGCTGAGCTTCCTCGACGAGCTCGAAGGCTGGTTCGCGAACGGCTCGGTACCGGGCGGACATCATGCGATCGCGGTTGGCGATCTCAACGTCGCGCCGCTCGAGAACGACGTCTGGTCGCACCGCCAGCTGCTCAAGATCGTCAGCCACACGCCGGCCGAGACCACGAGGCTCATCAAGGTGCAAGAGGCAGGACGCTGGGTCGACCTCCTCAGGCAGCACGTGCCCCCGGACCAGAAGCTCTATACGTGGTGGAGCTATCGGGCGCGGAATTGGAAAGCTTCGGACCGCGGGCGAAGGCTCGACCACATCTGGACGACCCGCGGCCTTGCCGAGCGCAGCCTCGGCATTGAGGTTCTGCGAGAGGCACGCGGCTGGCGCAGGCCGTCCGACCATGTCCCGGTGCTAGCGACGCTCGACTTTCCTTGATGCCGCGGGCTCGATCTGCTGACGAAGGCCGTTGAGATCGGCCAAGGAGCTGTCGAGGCGCCTCATGAGCTCGCGAAGGACGCGCACCCCGAAGTCGGCGAATTCCGCGACCACACGCGTGAATACCTCACGGGACACCTTGATGGCCGTGACCATGGTCTTCGCGGTGAGGTTCACGCGATAGGGAATGCCGGCGACCATCGCCAGTTCGCCGACGAACGACCCCGGCCCTAGCGTTCCGATGATCGTGCGATTCGCCTCGTCGCCGATCCACGCTTCGGCCGTGCCGTGCACGATGAGAAAGCCCGCGCCCCCTTCATCGCCCGCTACGACGATTTGCTCTCCTTCGCGGAAGGTCACCTTCTCGCTTGTGAAGGCGAGAAGCTGAAGGTGGGTGTCGTCGCATTCGGCGAACAGCGGAACCTGCCGAAACCGCCCGGCATCTGCCCTCACGCTCATGGCTTGACGCGGCTCAGGGAACGAGCTTGTAGCCGCGGGCCTCGGTCACCAGGATCTCGGCGTGGGCGGGGTCGCGTTCGATCTTCTGACGGAGCCGATAGATGTGCGTCTCGAGCGTGTGGGTGGTGACCCCGGCATTGTAGCCCCAGACGTCGTGAAGCAAGACGTCGCGCCCGACGACCTGCTCGCCGGCACGATAGAGGAATTTGATGATCGCCGTTTCCTTCTCGGTCAGCCTGATCTTCCGGGAATCATCGCGGATCAGAACCTTGGCGGATGGCTTGAACGTATAAGGGCCGACCCTGAAGACGGCATCCTCACTCTGCTCGTGCTGGCGCAGATGCGCCCGAATTCGGGCGAGCAGCACCCCGAAGCGGAAGGGTTTCGCGACATAGTCGTTGGCTCCGGCATCGAGACCCAGGATCGTGTCCGATTCCGAAACCTGCCCGGTCAGCATGACGATAGGGCCCTTGTAGCCGTTCTTCCGAATGATCTTGCAGGCTTCGCGGCCGTCGATGTCGGGCAGATTGACGTCGAGAAGGACGATGTCGGAATGCTCGCCCTTGAGCATTTTTATGCCTTGGGTGGCCGTTGCCGCCTCGCTCACGACGAATTCGTCGTGAAGTGAGAACTGCTCCTTGAGCGACTCGCGCAAAGTTTCGTCGTCATCAACGATGAGGATTTTGGTTTCGCTCGCCATGCCGGAGATCGGATGCCCTATGGACCTATCCTACACGGATGTTAGGGTCGAAGCGATTCCTTGAAAAGATTGCCCCGGTGCTTCTCCGAACCCTCCATGTTAGGGCAATTTCCCCCGCCTCGCGAAACGGCGTCCTGGTCGCCGGTAACATCACCGTGCCCTGCACGCTCGGGTGGTCTGGGCGGCGCTTTTCCAAGCGGGAAGGGGACGGGGCGACACCCAGGGGCGTGTGGGCCCTGCGGGAAGTCCTATATCGGCCCCGACTGAGGGTGAATACCGGACTCAGCCGGCGCGAACTTCGCCCGAGCGAGGGATGGTGCGACGAGCCCGGCGATCGCAACTACAACCGGCGGGTGAAGCGACCCTATCCCGCAAACCACGAGGCGTTGTGGCGCGAGGACGAGCTCTACGACCTCATCATTCCCTTGGGCTTCAACGACGGGCCGCGCCGTCGCGGTGGCGGCAGCGCCATCTTTTTCCATCTGGCCGCCCCCGATGGCGGGCCGACCGCTGGTTGCGTCGCCGTCTCGCGGCTGGACATGCTGAAAGTGTTACCACTCTGCGGCCCGCGCACCCGTATGAAGGTGTGGTGAGGCTCAGACCGTGCGATAACTTCGCTCGCCGAAGATCGCAGAGCCGACTCGCACGTGGGTGGCGCCGAACTTGATCGCGGTTTCGAAGTCGCCGCTCATTCCCATGCTGAGGCATGAAAGACCGTTGCGGGCGGCGATCTTGGCGAGGAGAGCGAAATGGAGTGCCGGCTCCTCGTCGACCGGCGGGATGCACATGAGCCCGCTTACCTCGATGCCATAAGCGCTACGGCACTCGGCGATGAAGGCATCCGCTTCGAGAGGAGCAACTCCCGCTTTCTGGGATTCTTCACCGGTATTCACCTGCACGAATAACCGAGGCGTACGGCCCTGCTTCGCGAACTCATCGGCGAGCGCGCGGGCGAGCTTCGGCCGGTCGAGCGTGTGAATGACGTGGAACAGCGCCGCCGCATCGGCGGCCTTGTTGCTCTGCAGCGGGCCAACCAGGTGCAGCTCGAGCCCCGGGTGACGCGCCACAAGCGGCGGCCATTTCGACCGGGCCTCCTGGACCCGGTTCTCGCCGAACGCCGTCTGTCCGGCTGCGATCACCGGCTCGATCGCTTCCGCGCCGAACGTCTTGCTCACCGCAACGAGGGTAATGTCCGATGGGGAGCGGGCGGCGAGACTGGCGGCAGCATCGATCCGATCACGGACGGAGTCCAGTCCGGCATGGCCCCCTGTCTCCGGCGCGATGTCTGCCCGATCCATGCAGCGCGTATGACTTTGCTTGCGGGGCTTGGCAAGTGCTGGTACTGCGGGGCTTCTCATGAACACGCATGCGCCGATCGAACGCTACAATCCGGGCGAGGCGGAAGCCTACTGGCAGAACGCCTGGGCGGAAGCGGAATGCTTCACGGCCCGCGAGGATACATCACGCCCGAAATACTACGTCCTCGAGATGTTCCCTTATCCGTCCGGGCGCATCCACATGGGGCATGTGCGCAACTACACGATGGGAGACGTCATCGCGCGGTTCCGCCGCGCCCTGGGCTACAACGTGCTTCATCCGATGGGCTGGGATGCCTTCGGCATGCCGGCCGAAAATGCGGCGATCGAGCGCGGCGTCCATCCCAAGGCGTGGACCTACGAGAACATCGAAGCCATGCGCCGGCAGCTCAAGTCTATGGGGCTGTCGCTCGATTGGAGCCGCGAGCTTGCCACCTGCGATCCGTCCTATTATCGCCACGAGCAGGCGATGTTCGTCGATTTCATGAAGGCGGGCCTCGTCGAGCGCAAGGTCTCGATGGTCAATTGGGACCCGGTCGATCAGACGGTTCTCGCCAACGAGCAGGTCATCGAGGGGCGCGGCTGGCGTTCGGGAGCGCTGGTCGAAAAACGAGAACTCGCGCAGTGGTTTCTGAAAATTTCGGACTCTTCGGAGGAACTGCTCACCGCGCTCGATGGCCTCGACAAGTGGCCCGACAAGGTGCGCCTGATGCAGCGCAACTGGATCGGGCGCTCGGAGGGAATGCGATTCTGGTTCGTGCTCGAGGACGAGAGCGGCCGAGCGCTCAATGAACGCGTTTATGTCTATACGACCCGTCACGACACCATCTTCGGCGCGACCTTCTGTGCGATCTCGGCCGATCATCCGCTTGCCCGCGAATTCGAGGCCTCACGGCCGGGGCTCGCCGAGTTCCGCCGCGAGGTTGCAGCGCTCGGAACGAGCGAGGAAGCGATCGAGCGAGCCGAGAAGAGGGGTTTTCCGCTCGGCATCTACGCCCGTCATCCGTTCAGGGAAGACGTCAGGCTCCCGGTGTTCGTGGCGAATTTCGTGCTGATGGCCTATGGCGAGGGCGCCATCTTCGGGTGCCCCGGTCACGACCAGCGCGATTTAGACTTCGCCCGCAAATACGGCCTGCCGGTCATCCCGGTGGTGGCGCCGCGCGGAACCGATCCAGACACCTTCGCCATCGGCGATGAGGCCTACCTCGAAAAGGAGGGCGCCGACGCGGTGATGATCAACTCGGACTTCCTGGACGGCATGACCGTTCCGGAAGCCAAGGAAGAGGTCGCCCGTCGCATGGAACAGGCCGGGATCGGCGAAAGGCGGGTGAACTATCGCCTGCGCGATTGGGGCGTGTCGCGTCAGCGCTACTGGGGCTGCCCCATTCCCGTCATTCATTGCGGCCGTTGCGGAGTGGTGCCCGTTCCGAAGAAAGACCTGCCGGTCACGCTGCCGGAGGACGTCACCTTCGACAAGCCTGGGAACCCCTTGTCGCACCATCCGAGCTGGAAGCATGTCGTCTGTCCCCAGTGCGGCGGGCCGGCCGAGCGCGAGACCGACACCTTCGACACGTTCATCGATTCATCCTGGTACTTCGTGCGCTTCTGCTCGCCCGGTGCCGAGGTTCCGGTCGATGCCCATGCCGCGCATTACTGGCTTCCCGTCGATCAGTATATCGGCGGCGTGGAGCATGCGATCCTGCACCTCCTCTATTCGCGCTTCTACGCGCGGGCAATGACGCTCATCGGCAAGCTCGGGCTCAAGGAGCCGTTCGCGAGCCTCTTCACGCAGGGCATGGTGGTCCACGAGACCTTCCGCACCGCCGAGGGCGAATGGGTCTTGCCGTCCGAGGCGACCGAGGAAGGCGGCAAGTGGATCCACGCCAAAACGGGCGAGGTGCTCCAGACGGGCGGCATCGAGAAGATGTCGAAATCGAAGAAGAACGTCGTCGATCCGGAGGCCATCATCGCGCAATATGGCGCCGACACCGCGCGCTGGTTCATGCTATCCGACACTCCGCCCGAGCGCGATATCGAGTGGACCACGACGGGCGTCGAGGGCGCCTGGCGCTTCACGCAGAAGGTCTGGCGTCTCATTCACGAGGTCGTTCGTGCGATGAACGTGTCCACCGGCAATGGCAGCGATGCCGCCGACGATCAGGTCCTGGCACTACGCCGCGCGACGCACGGCTCGATCCAGGCCGTGACCGACGACATCACCGGATTGCGGTTCAATCGCGCCATCGCCCGGATTCACGAGCTTTCGAACGCGCTGAGCCCGGCTTTGCAGCAGGAGCGCACGGGCGCGATGCGGCAGGCGCTTCTCGAGGCCGCGGAAGCGCTGGTTCTGCTGATGGCGCCCATGATGCCGCATCTTGCCGAGGAGTGCTGGCGGGCGCTCGGCCACGACATTCTGGTGGCCCGCACGCCCTGGCCCAAGGCGGACCCATCGTTTCTCGCCCGCGATTCTGTTACGATCGCGGTCCAGGTCGACGGCAAGCGCCGGGACGAGATATCGCTTCCCAAAGGACTCGGCAGGGAGGACGTGGAGGAGGCGGTGCTTGCGCTCGACAGCGTCAGGCGCGCTCTCGGCGAGCGCCAAGTGAGGAGGGTGGTCGTGGTGCCGGATCGGATCGCCAATGTGGTGAGCGGCTAAGATGCGCGGATGGCCGATCGCTGGGTCGATCGCCCTGGCCCTCCTGGCCACCGGCTGCAGCAAAATGCGGCCGCTCTACGGGGACAGCAACGAGCCCTCTTCCGTCGCGGCCCAGCTCGCTTCCGTCGCCATACCCGAGCCCGACACGAGGCTCGCTCAAATCATCCGCAATGATCTTATCTCGACCATGCGGCCGGCCGGAACCGCGGCGCCCGACCGATTCTCCCTCGCCCTCGACATCAGATCGCAGGATGACAAGGCGATCGAGTCGGCGACCGCCGAACGCGTGCTCCGCCGCACCATCAGGCTCAACGTTGCGTTCGCGCTGCAGGAGCAGGGAACCGGCAAGGTCGTGTTCCGCGGCAAGACTTTTTCGCAGGCATCCTACGATGAGGTCGGGCAGTCCTTTGCCGACCTGCAGGCCAAGACAGAGGCCGCCGAACGGGCCGCTCACGTGGTGAGCCTCGACATCAGAACGAGGCTCGCCGCCCATTTCGCGGGCTGAGCACCGTGACGATCCTCAAGCCTGGCTCCCTGTCCTCCTCGCTCCGGAGCGATCTCGGCAAGGTGATCGCCGTCCTCGTTTACGGTCCGGATGAGGGGGGCGTCCGCGAGCGTGTCAACGCCGTTACAGCGGCGGTGGTCGGAAAGGCTCCGGATCCGTTTGCGGTGATGAAGCTCGACGACGCCGATCTCGCGTCGGACCCAGGGCGGCTAGCCGACGAGGCTCAGGCCTACTCTCTCCTCGGCGGCAGACGGGTTGTTCGCGTCGAGAACGCCGGGAGCGCCTTCGTGAAAGCAATCGAGCCGCTTGCCGCCGCAGATGCGACCGCCAATCTCATCGTCGCCGAAGCGGGCAGCCTTCCCAAGTCTTCGAAGCTCCGGGCTCTCTTCGAGACCGAGAAAAGGCTCTGGTGCATTCCATGTTACGAAGACTCCGCGGGGGACCTTCAGGAGCTCATTGCCGAGGAGCTCGCAGGTTTTAAGCTCGACGCAGAGGCGCGCGAGGCGCTCGCGGGCCTACTCGGAGCCGACCGGCAGCTCTCCCGTCAGGAGCTTCGCAAGCTTGCTCTCTATTGCCACGGCCGCCTTTCCATCGAGCTCGAGGACATCGCAGCGGTCTGCGGCGACGTCACGGGCGCCGGCGCCGACGATCTTCTGCATGCCGCTTTCGGCGGGGATCTGAGCGAAACGAGCCGGCTTTTTCATCGGCTGGTCGCGAGCGGCAGCTCGTCCTCGGGGCTCCTGTCGATGGGGATCAGTCATGCGGCGCGGCTTACGCGGCTGAGATCGGAAATGCGGCGCGGCCGGAGCGCCGACAGCGTCGTTCGAGGCGCTCGTCCGCCAGTTCTTTTCAAGGTACAGGACGCGCTCATCCGCGAGCTCAAATCGTGGGACGAGGAGGCGCTCATCGGCGCTTCGCATATCCTGTCGCGAGCGACCATCGACAGCCGGGAGAACGCGCTCCTCCAGGACCAGATTGCCGAACGCGCGTTCTTGTCTCTCGCCCGCAGCGCCCTCCAGCAGCGCCGCGCTGCCTAGCTCAAGCGAGCTTTTCGAGGGCGGCGCGGGCTCGCTCGCGATGCTCGGGCTTCATGTGCCTGCGGATCATCGAGATCGCGGTCGCGATCACCGCCAGATCGTCGGTGAAGCCGAGCCCGAGGAGGAAATCCGGGATCGCATCGACGGGCAGTATGAAATAGGCGAGCGCGGCGATGAGCATGCCCTTGGCCTGGACCGGCGTCTGCCTGTCGAACGCGCAGTAATAGGAGGCAACCGCGTCCTCGGCGAAGGGCAGCCTCGCCGCGACCTTCGCAAGCTTCGGCCAAAATCGCTCGCGCACGAGCGCTTCATCGCCGGAAGCCATCATGGCAATCTCTCCTCTCGAGCCGGGCCGCGATATGGGGATACTTGCTGCCCCTTTCAATGATGGCTCGCGAACCAGATCGCGGCCATGATGATGACGATCGCGACGAACTGAAGGACGACCCGCCAGCGCATGAACATCTGGGAGCGATTGCCGGGACCGCCTCGCATCATGTTCCACATGCCCATGACCAGGACGATGAACACAGCGGCAATCGAGATCGGCACCAGATAATCGAAGATGTTCATGACCCTCACCGCCTTATCCCGCAGGCTTAGCGCGGCAGCGCGAAGGGAGGCAACTTCGATGCTTCGCGCCAAAATACCGTCAGATTTCCCAAGCAGTGGGGATTCCGGGGAAGGCCCCGAGCACTGCTCTGGCCCAGCGGCAAATTGAGGTCTACGGTCACAAGATGATTCTCCTCCCTGCAGCAGCGCGGGTACTTCATATCGCCGCCGCCACGATGATCCTGGCCGGTACCGCTTTCGCACAAGGCCAGGACCCGACCCCTCTCGGGCAGTTCGGGGACTGGGCCGCGTACACTTACAAGACCTCGGCGGGAAAGGTCTGCTACGTGGTCGCCACCCCGCAGGGCTCGGAACCGAAGAGCGCCAAGCGCGATCCCATCTTCTTCCTCATCACTCACCGGCCGCAGCAGAATGTCCGCAACGAGGTCTCGACCATCATCGGCTACCCGTTCAAGAAGGATGCGACCGTTCAGTTGAGTGTCGACGACCAGAACTATGAGCTCTTCACGAACGGCGACGGGGCCTGGGCCGATACCGCGGCCAAGGACAAGGAAATCGTGGGAGCGCTTCGGAAAGGACAGAAGCTCACCGTCAAGGGCATGTCCTGGCGGGGCACCGAGACGCTCGACACCTATTCCCTTAAGGGTGTGAAGTCGGCGATCGACAAGATCGATGAGAGCTGCAAGTAGTATCGCCCTTCTCTTCTTGCTTGCGTTCGTCGCGCATTTCGGCGCTGCCTCTGCCGAGCCGGCTTGCCGTACGCTTGCGTTCGACTACGCCCAGTATACGGTTTGCACCTTCGATACCCGACAGACCACCCTCGAGCTCTACAACCTCGATGAGAACGGGCGCCCCTATGCTGGCTTCGCCTCGCTTGCGACCGATCTCGCGAGCAAGGGAAAGAGGCTGATCTTCGCGATGAATGCGGGGATGTATGACGACTCCCTGAAGCCCATCGGGCTTTATGTCGAAGATGGCCGGACTGCGAAGAAACTCAACCGGCGGAGTGGCCCCGGGAACTTCCACATGAAGCCCAACGGCGTCTTCTTCGTGAGCGGCAGCAGGCCCGCGATCCTCGAAACCGAGGCTTACGCCAAGGCTAAACCCGCCCCGCAGCTCGCGACCCAATCCGGGCCGATGCTCGTCCTAGACGGCGCAATTCATCCGCGGTTCGCTCCCGACGGGCCGTCGCTCAAGCGCCGGAACGGGGTCGGCGTCATCGACGATCACACCGTCGTGTTTGCGATCTCGGAAAACGCGGTCAACTTCCACAGCTTCGCGAAGCTGTTCCGGGACGGGCTCAACTGCCGGAACGCGCTCTTCTTCGACGGCACGATATCGAGCCTCTACAGCGCGGAGCTCGGACGGTCGGACTCGTTCTTTCCCTTGGGACCGATCATCGCCGCGGTGAAATGATCCGGGCGAGAGCCTCGAGCATCGCCTCTTCGGTCGGTTCCCCGGCCACGATCTTCGGGAATTTATCCGGCAGCGCGGCCGCGGCGTTTGCGGAGATGCAGAGATGCGACATGATCTCAGCCACCGGTGTCAGCTCTTCCGCCGCGACGAGGGCCGTCCACACGCGTGCCGTCCGGGGCGAAAAAAGCACAACCGCATCGGCTCCCTCGCGGACGGCCGGCGCAAGCGCCGAAGCCGGCCGCGCCTCGTACGCCACCACCCGGCGAACGTCGAAGCCGGATGACTCGAGAAGACCGGTGAAGTCGCTCGCGCTGTCGCGACCCGATACGTAGAGCACCGGTCCGGCCTTCGGATCCCGAGTTCTGGCGATGTGGTCGGCCAACCCCACGGCATCTCCGCCGTACGCTTCGACCCGGGAGAAACCGCCGTTTCGCGCGGTGGACGCCGACTGGGGGCCGACGGTGAAAGCCGGCAGATGCACTAGGTTTGCATGACACGAGACGGCGCGAGCCCCGTTGGCGCTCGTGAAAGCCACGAGCTGATAATCGTCCGCTGGAACGTCGAACGGCAGCGGGCCGATCTCGAGAAGCGGCGACAGGATCGGCTCGTGCCCGAGCGCCTCGATCTTTGCTGCGATCCGTTCTGCATCGCCCTGCGGACGGGTGACGATCACGCGCATGCATCAGCCGCCGAGCATCAAGCGATCGCCAGCTTTGGCCTTGACCTCCTCGCCCGCTTCCCGGCCGAGGCGGGTTGCCTCCACAATGGCACCGTGGACCTCGACTGCGAACGAGAAGCTGCCGTCGGGAGCGAGCGCCTCGCCGCGGAACCGGACGATCTCTCGATCGAGCACGGCATGGCCAGCGATCGGTGTGCGGCAGGACCCTTCGAGGGCTCCAAGGAAGGCACGCTCGCAGCCGATCGCGATGTTCGTCGGGTGGTGATCGATAGGACCAACGACACCGGCTGTCCGTTCATCATCGGCGCGGAGCTCTATCCCGATGGCGCCCTGAGCGACAGCTGGAAGCATTTCTTCCGGTGGGATCGCGGCTGTGATACGTGCGTCGAGCCCGAGCCTTCGCAGTCCGGCTGAGGCAAGGATAATCGCCCCGATTTCGCCGCGATCGAGCTTTGCAAGCCGGGTATCCACATTGCCTCGCAGAGGCACCACCTCGACATCCGGCCTGAGCCTCAGGAGCTGCGCGCGCCTGCGCACGGAGGACGATCCGACGACCGCGCCCGGGCCGAGCGCGGCGAGGCTTGCCGCGGCTGTACTGACGAGGGCATCGCGCGGGTCCTCGCGTGGCAGAACCGCGCCGATGACGAGCCCCGGAGGAAGGGTTGTAGGGACGTCCTTCATCGAATGAACGGCGAGATCGATGGTACCGGCGAGGAGAGCCTCCTCGATCTCCTTCGTGAACAGCGCCTTGCCGCCGATATCGGCGAGGGGGCGGTCGCGGATGCGGTCGCCGGTCGTCGTAATGGCCACGATCTCGATCCGGGGCGCTTCGTCACCCCATGCCCGCTCGATGCTCGCCCGCACTTCGTTCGCCTGGGCGAGAGCGAGCTTCGAGCCGCGCGTGCCGATCCTGAGCGCCGTTTGCACCGCCGTTCGAGCCTCTGCTAAAGCCGGGACATAGCCTTTTAGGCCGGCGAGGTCATCCCCGGTGACCGCATCCACCATCCTCGGCATCGAAACATCCTGCGACGAAACCGCCGCGGCGGTCGTGCGCCGGCACGCTTCGGGCGAGGGAGAAATCCTGTCCAACATCGTGCTCTCGCAAGTCGGCGCGCATGCCCCTTACGGTGGCGTCGTGCCCGAAATCGCCGCTAGAGCTCATATCAGCCATCTCGACCGCCTCATCGCAGAGGCGCTGAAGACCGCTGAGGTGGATATCCGATCGCTCGACGGGGTGGCCGCGACCGCCGGCCCGGGCCTCATCGGCGGCCTCTTGGTCGGGCTCACCACCGCCAAGGCTATTGCGCTCGCCGCGGGCAAGCCGCTCCTCGCGGTGAACCATCTCGAAGCGCACGCTTTGACGCCGCGCCTCCTCGGCCGCCTCGACTTCCCCTACCTTCTGCTTCTCATTTCGGGCGGGCATACGCAATTTCAGATCGTCGAGGGGGTTGGGCGCTATGCCCGCCTCGGGACTACGATCGACGATGCCTTGGGAGAGGCTTTCGACAAGACCGCGAAGCTCCTGGGCCTCGGGTATCCCGGGGGACCAGCCGTCGAGCAGCTCGCTGCCCTGGGCGATCCCCATCGATTTGCGTTTCCGCGGCCGCTCAAAGGGCGGCCCGATTGCGACTTTTCGTTCTCGGGCCTGAAGACGGCGGTCCGCGAGGCCGTGCGAGGGCTCGGCCACGTGAGGGATGAGGATGATGTCGCCGATATTTGCGCGAGCTTCCAGGGGGCGGTCGCCGAAACGGTGAGTGACCGCCTCGCCAAAGCGATCGGCCGTTTCAGGGCCATGTTCCCGAATGTGTTGGACCGGGTTCTGGTGGTCTCGGGTGGCGTCGCAGCAAATCGGACCCTCCACGAAACGTTCGTCTCTAACTGCCGCGAATGTGGTTTCCGGCTCATCGTACCGCCTGCGGCGCTCTGCACGGATAACGCCGCGATGGTCGCATGGGCGGGCGCCGAGCGGCTCGCCAAGGGACTTGTCGACGATCTTGCCGCCCCCGCCAGGGCGCGCTGGCCGCTCGATCCGGGCGCGCCTCAGGCGCCCGGCGCCGGCATCAAGGCATGAGGCTCGAACGGATCGGCGTTATCGGCGGCGGCGCCTGGGCAACGGCGCTTGGCTTTCAGCCTTGGCTTCGCCTTGGGAGAAGGCCGGCCGCTCGCCCATACTCTTGCGTCGAGCCGTGGGGTATGCGAGGGCGTCCCAACGGCTCCGGTCATCGTCGGCCTCGCTCGCGCGCATCGGACCGAGGCGCCGATCGCGACGGCGGTCGAGGCCATTCTCACCGGCCGGTCGAGTCCGGCCGAACAGATGGCCGATCTCCTCGGGCGGCCGCTTCGATCGGA
>JBJMRA010000127.1:0-31218 GCA_045802365.1 Hyphomicrobiales bacterium
CCCGCGTGTGACGCCGATTCTCGGCGGAATTCGCGGCAAGGAGCAGGGTGCGGTCCCGCGAGGCAGACCGTCCCCCCGGCCCCCGGCCGAAGGCCCGGCCTACCGGAAGTTCCTCCCGTTCCGTCCGACCGAATCATTGATGAAGTGGCGAAGTGGCATGAGATTCTCGTTCTGATCCTATGTGACGGGCGTGAGTCGTTCGTCTGGCGCGGCCCTGGAGATGAGATAGTCCGAGGTGCGCAGCAGTTTGAGCTCGGATTACCCCAACTTCTGTTTCACGCCGGAAAGAGCACATCTGCCGCCGCCCATGTTTCCGATCGAATTGGCGACCAGATGAACAATGCTTCCCGATTTGGCTGTCAGCACGAGTGGCTGGCTCGCAACGTAGACAGCAACATTGTTCTGACGATCCGATTGGTACGTCGGCGCGACAAAGTGGAGCCCGAGCAGCGTCGTCACACTCTTGTCCGAGATTTGAACCGAGAAGTCGCGGAACGTGGCTGCAGCAGCGGTATCTACCGTGCATGACACGAATTGGAGCGCCCACTGCTCCCGCGCAGGGACAGGAGGCAACGCGGTGAAGCAGGTTGTATTGTTGCTATTGCAAGTCGTCAGCTGGACAAAGGCCGAGAACGGGACCTCAGAGACGATCGTTGAGGCCGGCGCCGCCTCGGCGCTTGTCATCGCCGATTTCGGGAGGGCGACGAGGCCACGAATTTCGGCCGCTCCGGGCAGTACCGGGAGCGTGGCGATCATAGTAACGGCTGCCGCGCCCAATATCGTCCGCCGGAGTGTTGTTCCGAGTGACCGGACCGGAGCAACCAAAGTCAGTTCCATTGCAAAACCCCCTTTTCCAGAATTTGCATTCCTCACTTGGTGATCGCAAACAGATTGATGTTGCATTCACCACATGGCGCGCATTAAATCCCGAATGTTTCAGGACGGTTTCCGCTTAAGCGGGAGTTGGTTTCCATTATTTCGGGAAATTCGGATCCTTGAAGTGGACCCAACCCGACGAGGGTGAGCACTCCAGCGCAGTGGCGGACTGCGGTGTTTCTAAATCTCAATCTTCCGCGTAGCCGCGGGCAAGATCCTCGGGGCGCGGCGAGGAGATGATGTTGTAGCCCGAATCGACGTAGTGGATCTCGCCGGTGACGCCCGTCGACAGCGACGAAAGGAGATAGACCGCCGCCCCGCCGAGCTCATCGAGCGTCACGGTTCTCCTCAATGGCGAGTGCCGCTTCTGAAAATTGAACATCTCGCGCGCGTCGGCGATGCCGGCGCCGGCAAGCGTCCGCATCGGGCCGGCGGAGATGGCGTTGACCCGCACCTTGCGCGCTCCATAGTCGGCGGCAAGGTAGCGTACCGAGGATTCGAGCGCCGCTTTGGCGATGCCCATCACGTTGTAGTTCGGGACCACACGGACCGAGCCGCCATAGGTGAGGGTGAGGAGCGACCCGCCCTCCGGCATGAGCTTGACCGCCTCGCGCGCCATCTCGGTAAAGGAGAAGCACGAGATCACCATCGTCCGGATGAAGTTCTGCCGGCTCGTGTCGGCATAGTTCCCCTTGAGCTCCGCCTTATCCGAGAAAGCGATGGCGTGGACCGCGAAGTCGATGGTCGTCCAGGATTTGGCGAGGCCGTCGAAGAGCTTCGGCATGGCGTCGGGGGCTTCGACGTCGCATTCGAGGATGAGCTTCGCCCCGAGCGACTGGGCGAGCGGTTTCACGCGGCGCCCGAACGCCTCTCCCTGATAGGTGAAGGCGAGTTCGGCGCCATGCGCGCTCAGCATGCGGGCGATCCCCCAGGCGATCGAGTGATCGTTCGCCACCCCCATGATCAGGCCGCGCCGGCCTGCCATCAGCCTCTCTGGCATCGTCTTCCCTGGCGCCCGCTCTTCAACCGTTGAACCGCTGGAAAGCGAGAGTGGCGTTGGTTCCCCCGAAGCCGAAACTGTTGGAGAGCACCACGTTCAGCGAGACATTGTCGCGCCGCTCGCGCAGGATCGGCACATCGGCGAACTCCGGATCGAGTTCCTCGATGTTGGCGCTCTCGCAGACGAACCCGTTCTTCATCATGAGGATCGAGTAGATCGCTTCCTGGACGCCCGAAGCGCCGAGCGAGTGGCCGGTGAGCGATTTCGTCGCGGAGATCGGTGGCATGTTCTCTCCGAAGACTTCGCGGATCGCCTCGATTTCCTTTTTGTCCCCGATGGGCGTCGAGGTCGCATGCGGGTTGATGTAGTCGACCTTTTCTCCGACCGTGGCGAGCGCCTGCCGCATGCAACGCACCGCTCCTTCGCCGGAGGGCTGTACCATGTCGTAGCCATCCGATGTCGCGCCGTAGCCCGCAATCTCGGCGTAGATCTTGGCGCCCCGCGCCTTGGCATGCTCGAGCTCTTCCAGAACCACCGTGCCCGCCCCGCCGGCGATCACGAAGCCGTCGCGGTTGCGGTCGTAGGAGCGGGAGGCCTTCTCGGGCCTGGCATTGAACTTGGTCGACATCGCACCCATGGCATCGAAGAGCACCGACAGCGTCCAGTCGAGCTCCTCGCCGCCGCCCGCGAACATCACGTCCTGCTTGCCCCACTGGATCATCTCGGCGGCATTGCCGATGCAATGGGCGGAGGTCGCGCAGGCGGAGGATATCGAGTAGCTCACCCCGCGGATGCCGAACGGCGTCGAAAGAGTGGCGGAGTTGGTGCTCGACATCGAGGCGGGAACCGCGAACGGACCCACCCGGCGCGGCCCCTTCTCCCGGGTGGCATCGGCGGCGGCCACGATCGTCCTCGTGGATGGTCCGCCCGAACCCATGATGAGACCGGTGCGCTCGTTCTTGATGTCGGACTCCTCGAGCCCGGAATCGACGATCGCCTGTTTCATGGCGACGTAGTTCCACGCAGCGCCATCGCCCATGAAGCGCCTGACCCGGCGGTCGACCGCGCTGTCGAGGTCGAGGGTCGGCGCGCCATGGACCTGGCAGCGGAAGCCGAGCTTCGCATACTCGTCGGCCCTGACCACGCCCGGCTTCGCTTCTCTGAGTGAGGCGACCACCTCCTGCACGTTGTTGCCGATGCTCGAAACAATGCCGAGGCCGGTGACCACGACGCGCCGCATTCTTCTCTCCTCAGGCTTGCGCCGGCTTGAAGAGACCGACGCGCAGATCGACCGCCGTATAGATGGTCTCGCCGTCCGCCTTGAGAAGCCCGTCGGCGATGCCGAGGTTGAGTTTGCGCAGGATCACGCGCTTCAGATTGATGATATATTCGATTTTCTTGATGGTCGGGACAACCATGCCCGTGAACTTGACGTCGCCCACGCCGAGCGCGCGGCCGCGCCCCGGCGCACCGAGCCATCCCAGAAAGAAACCGAGCATCTGCCACAAAGCGTCGAGTCCGAGACAGCCGGGCATCACGGGGTCCCCGAAGAAGTGACACCGGAAAAACCAGAGATCCGGCTTGACGTCGAGCTCGGCCACGACCGTGCCCTTGCCGTATTCGCCCCCGTCTTCGGAAATATGCGTGATGCGGTCGAACATCAGCATCGGCGGCAGCGGCAGCTGGGCATTGCCCGGCCCGAAGAGCTCGCCCCGGGCGCAGGCCAGGAGATCATCGAACAGATAGTACGATTTGCGTGCGGTCATTCCGATTTCGGCCAACCCCATCGTGCCTCGCCAGCCTCAAATCCGCAGGAAGTGGTTGCTGTTACCCCGGCGGGGGCTTCTAACACAGCGGCGATGCCCTTCATAGGGCGCGCCCGGCAAAGCGCGGCCGATCCGCGCGGCAATCTTGCCCATCTTATCCCGGTGAGTTAGTACGGTCGGCGAGCAGTCATGAGCAGCCTTTCGACAATCGAAAAGCTTCGCGGCGTCGGTCTTAAACCGACGCGGCAGCGGATCGCGCTCGCCCAAATCCTGTTCGGATCGGGGCACCGCCACATCACGGCGGAGGAACTGCACTGCGAGGCCGCGGCGGCCCGCATTCCGGTATCGCTCGCCACGATCTACAACACGCTCAACCAGTTCACCCGAGCCGGGCTCCTGCGCGAAGTCGCGATCGAAGGCGACCGCACCTACTTCGACACCAACACATCCAACCACTTCCACTACTACATGGAAGCCGAGGGGCGGCTCTTCGACATCGACATGGCCGAGCTCTCGGTCAAAGGCCTGCCGGAACCGCCGCCCGGAACGAAGATCGCGCGCATCGACATCATCGTCAGGCTCGAGCGCGACGAGCGCTAGTCGATCTCCTCGCCGGGATAGACGCCCCACAGCATCTGCTGGTCGATCCAGCCCTCGTATCCCCCCGCTGTGACGTCGCACCAGCGGCCGTTACACTTCTCGATCGGGGCTACGACCCCCGGTTTGACCTTTGCGACGAGCCCGCTCGAGGGGTCGGAACCGGCGTAGAGCGGCAGCGCGTCGTCCTTGCGCCAGGGCGCGACGAGGGCGGTGCGCTTGCCGGAGAGCATGCTCTGATAAACCCAGCCCTCCTCGCCATCGCTGTCGCGGATGCGCCGCCAATTGTCAAACTCGGCGATGATCTCGACCGGGAGACCCTTTCTCTGGAACACCCAGGCGACGTCATGGTCGTTGGACGGCCCGCGCCTGACGTTGACTCTTTCGGCCTTGAGCGACACGAAACGCGGGATGGGTAGGCCCGAGGGGCCGAGGGAGGCCGCCGCCTTGCCGGTCGAAGCGGTGATGTCGGAGGCGAGCGCCGACGTGCCGAGCCCGCTCCCTTCCCGCTTACCGAGAAAGGACCAGGCGCTCAGGCCGCCGACCGTCAGACAGGCCAGCATCAACATTGCGGGCCCGAAACGCCGGGTCCTCGAAACACCCATGTTTCCCCTCACGGGCCGTCCCACCAACGAATGTCTTACACCCTTGGCAAGGCAGGGTTAAGAATAGGTCAATGCCTCACCTCGCCGGAGTAGACAAGCGGTGGCCAAACGCAAGCCCTTGGTGATCGTGACCCGCAAGCTTCCCGATGTCGTCGAGACGCGGATGCGCGAGCTCTTCAACACGACACTCAATGGCGACGATCGCCCGTTCACGCAAGCCGAACTCGTGGCAACCGTGAAAAGCGCCGAGGTGCTGGTTCCGACCGTCACCGACCGGATCGATAAATCGGTGATCGCGGAGGCCGGGGATGGGCTCAAGCTCATTGCCAATTTCGGCAACGGCGTCGACAACATCGACGTCGAGGCCGCCGTTGCCCGCGGCATCACCGTCACCAATACGCCGGGCGTCCTCACCGAGGATACCGCCGACATGACGATGGCGCTGATCCTCGCGGTCGCGAGGCGCATCACCGAAGGCGCCCAGGTCATCGGGCCCGACAACAGCTGGCAGGGTTGGTCGCCAACCTGGATGCTCGGCTCGCGAATTTGGGGCAAGCGGCTCGGCATCATCGGAATGGGCCGCATCGGCCAGGCACTCGCCCGGCGGGCACAGGCGTTCGGACTTCAGATCCACTATCACAACCGGAGGCCCGTGCCGGCCAAGATCGAGGAGGCGCTCGAGGCGACATACTGGGAGAGTCTCGACCAGATGCTCGCGCGCATGGACATCATCTCGGTGAACTGCCCCCATACGCCCGCGACCTATCATCTCCTGTCCGCCAGGCGACTCAAGCTGCTTCGCCCCGACGCCATAATCGTCAACACCGCGAGGGGCGAGATCATCGACGAGAACGCCCTGGCGAAACTCCTGACCGACGGTCATCTCGGCGGGGCGGGGCTCGACGTCTTCGAGCACGAGCCCGCCGTCAATCCGCGGCTCCTCAAAGCGAAGCGCGTGGTGCTCCTGCCGCACATGGGCTCGGCCACTCTCGAAGGCCGCATCGATATGGGCGAGAAGGTGATCATCAACATCAAGACGTGGGTCGACGGCCACAAGCCGCCCGACCGCGTGCTTCCATCAATGCTGTAACGCGAGGGTCGTCCGAGGGGCGGCCTCTCGCCCCGATGCACGGGAGGCGCACTTCCGAATCTAAGTAGCGCCTATCCCTCGTGCGCATTCCCGCGCACGCCTTTGGCGTCGATCAGGATGCGCTTCACGCGCCTCGCGTCGGCATCGAGAATCTCGAACTCGACGCCGCTCTCGTGATGGAGCCGCTCCCCAATCGAGGGAACGCGGCCGAGCATCGAAAAGGCAAGGCCGCCCAGCGTTTCGGTTTCCTCGCTTTTCTCCGGCAGGAGGTCGATGCCCAGGATGTCCTCGAGCTCATCGATGCTCGTGCGGGCGTCGGCGACGAAAGTGTCCTCGCCGCTCTTGAGTACGAGCTCGTCCTCGACGGGATCGTGCTCGTCGGAGATGTCGCCGACGATCTCCTCGACCAGATCCTCGATCGAGCATAGGCCGTCGGTTCCACCATATTCGTCGACCACGATCGCCAGGTGGATATGCCGCGACTGCATGGTGACGAGAAGCTCGGCTGCTGGCATCGAGGGCGGCACGAACAGAACCTCGCGCATGATCCCCGCGTTGCCGATCGTCGTCGCGAGATCGGCGGCCGACAGCGAAAGCGGCGACACCTGGGGAACCTTAGCCGACCTTCGCCGCGATGGCTTCGCGCCCTTTAGCGTCATCCAGCGGAGAAGATCCTTGATATGAACCATCCCCGAAATTTCGTCGAGCGTTTCGTGATAGATCGGGATACGGGAGTGCCCGGCCGCGATGAAGCGGTCGAGAAGTTCTCGCACGCTCGCCGTGTCCTCAGTCGCGACGATGTCGGTGCGCGGGACCATAACGTCATCGACCCGCATGTCGGAGAAGCCGATGAGCTTCAGCATCATCGCCTTAGCTTGTTCGCCGATCGATTCCTCGGGGTTCTGCGTCTCGTGATTCTCGATCGCGTCTTCAACGCTTTCGCGCAGCGAGCTGTCGCGTTCGGAGCTGAAGAGCGAGCGCAGGCGGTGGAGGAGGCTCTCGCGGTGCGCGGGCCGCGCGGTACTCGAAGGATCGGGGTCGTTCATCTTTCGTAAGGGGCGGCGTAGCCGAGATCGGCAAGAATCGCAGTTTCGGCGGCTTCCATTTCCGATGCCTGGGCGGCATCCTCGTGATCGCGGCCAAGCAGATGGAGCAGCCCGTGTACGATCAGATGAACGGTATGCGCTTCCATTGTTTTTTCCTGTTCACGAGCTTCACGTTCGACGACGCCCGCAGCAAGCACGATGTCCCCCAAAGGTACGGGCGCGCCAGGCGCAATGCCGCGGGCCTTGTGAGCCGGAAAGGATAGCACATTGGGAGCGTAAGTCCTGTTCCGCCATCGCTCGTTGAGGCGGGCGGCCTCGGCGTCGCCCGTGAACAAGAGCGACACTTCGGTTTGAGCGGCGCTCTCCCCCTCGTGGCGAAGCGCTGCCTCGATGGCGCGTTCGGCCAAGCCCTCGAGATCGGACAGGCCGCGCCATGCATCGTTGTCGACATCGATCACCACGGCCATTCAGCGGCGCGCCCGCCCCGCTTTCCCGGCTTTGCGATCATAGGCCGCGACGATGCGGCTCACCAGAGGATGGCGCACGATGTCGGCGGCTGTGAATGCAACATGCGCTATTCCCTCGACACCCTCGAGAATGCCGAGCGCTTCCGCGAGGCCAGAGGCTGAGCCCTGAGGAAGGTCCGCTTGCGAGGGATCGCCTGTCACGACCATGCGGCTGCCCTCGCCAAGACGGGTGAGCGCCATCTTCATCTGCTGGGGTGTGGTGTTCTGCGCCTCGTCGAGGATCACGAATGAGGTTGCGAGCGTGCGTCCGCGCATGAAGGCCAGAGGCGCGATCTCGATCGTGTTCTCGGCTATGCCCTTCTGCACAAGCGCCGCGGGCATCACATCGTAAAGCGCATCATAGAGAGGACGCAAATAAGGATCGATTTTCTCTTTCATGTCGCCCGGCAGGAATCCGAGCCTCTCTCCCGCCTCTACGGCCGGTCGCGACAGAACGATGCGGTCGACCTCGCCATTGGCAAGCGCGGCGGCGGCGCAGGCCACTGCCAGATAGCTCTTGCCGGTCCCCGCGGGACCCGTTCCGAAGACCAGCTCATGACTGCGGATCGCCGTCACGTAGGCCTTCTGCATGGGCGTGCGAGGGGTGACGAGCTTGCGGCGGGTGCGGATCGCCGCCTCCCCGGCGTCGGCCGTCGCGGCGCTCATTCTGATCGCGCCCTCGACATCGCCGCGGGTCACCTCCAATCCACCGCGAATACGCTCGTAGAGCACGTTGAGCACCGCCTCGGTCGTGCCGCGGGCCGACGGCGGCCCCTTGATGGCAACGCGATTGCCGCGCCGAGCGATATCGACTCCCAACCGGTGCTCGATCAGCGCCAAGTGCTCATCATGCTCGCCGAAGAGCGCCGCAAGCAGCCGATTGTCGTCGAAAACCAGGGTCGTGAGCTCGTCGCGGTCTTGCAGAAGCTTGCCTGGACCGGCGAAATCACGCGCGCTTACGCGGGGATTCAAAGAGTACCTGCTCCTTCGATGTTCAGCCCCTGCTCCCTGACCAGAATCACGCAGCCGCCCTAATATGGGCCGAAAGGCTGTTCGCGCCAACAGCGTCGATGACGACGTTCACCATGTCGCCGATCGTATGGCCGCGGGCGTCGACGTGAACCGGTTGAAGATAGGGAGAGCGCCCCACGAGCTGGCCCGGATATCGGCCCCGCTTCTCGATGAGGACGTCCATGGAGCGGCCAATGCAGCGGCCGTTGAAGTCCCGCTGCTCGCGCGCAAGCGCCTCCTGCAATCGCGCAAGCCGTAGTGCCTTGACCTCATCATCGCCCTGAGAATCAAGCTCGGCTGCGGGAGTTCCCGGCCGCGGCGAATACTTGAAGGAGAATGCGCTCGCGTATCCGACCTCGCCCACGACCAACAGAGTCGATTGGAAATCGAGCTCGGTCTCGCCCGGAAAACCAACGATAAAGTCCCCGGATATCGCAATGTCGGGCCGAGATCTTCTCATCCGATCCACCAGGGCCAAATAATCGCGCGCCTTGTGGCCTCGGTTCATCGCTTTCAGAACGCGGTCGCTGCCCGACTGAATCGGAAGGTGCAGGTAAGGCATGACCTTGGGATTGTTCCGAAACGCGGCGATGAGGTCGTCGGTCATATCCCGCGGGTGGCTGGTGGTGAACCGCAACCGCTCGATTCCGTCGATTTCGGCGAGCGCCTCGAGAAGTCTCGCCAACGACCACACCCCTCCGTCCAACCCGGCCCCGTGATACGCGTTGACGTTCTGGCCGAGCAAGGTGATCTCCCGGACGCCTGCCGCAGCGAGCGCCCGCGCCTCCGCGACAATCTTCACGGCCGGGCGCGACTGCTCGGCGCCACGCGTATAAGGAACGACGCAGAAGGTGCAGAACTTGTCACACCCCTCCTGCACGGTCAGGAAGGCCGCGACGCCCCGCGCGCGTATGCGCTCCCGAGAAGGCTGCGCGAGAAAATCGAACTTGTCTTCCGCCGGAAAATCGGTCGCGACGATCGTCTTGCGCTCCCGATGCAGCTCTTCGACGTGCTCGGGAAGGCGGTGATAGGATTGCGGCCCGATCACGATGTCGACGACCGGAGCGCGCCGGACGATCTCCTCGCCTTCAGCCTGGGCGACGCACCCGGCGACTGCAACGATCAGTTCGCCTCCGGCGCGTTGCCGCGTCTCCTTTAGACGGCGGAGCTTGCCCAATTCCGAATAGACCTTCTCGGCCGCCTTCTCTCGAATATGGCAGGTATTGAGCACGACGAGATCGGCGTCATGCGGAACGTCGGATTGGACATAGCCCAATCGTTCCAGCGAATCTGCCATCCGCTGGCCGTCATAGACGTTCATCTGGCAGCCGTAGGTCTTGATGTAAGCTTTTCTGTTCATGCCGCTTCCGGCGTGGCCTCATCCTCGCGAGCCAGCTCTCCTAGCGGATTTTGTGCCGGCGGTGAACCGTTGCCCCGTCGGGCCAAGGCGTCGATCAAGCCCCGGCGAACCGTTTCCTCCGCCAGGCGGGCGAGCGCCTTCCGCCCACCCGCTCCGGCGACGGTCAAGGGCTCGTGGCAAATCACGTCGACTTCGATCGGGCCGGACGACAGCGCATTCCAGAGGTGTGCCCGCATGTCCATCTCTCCATACCATGCATAGAAGGGGCGGGTGCGGCGGGTCATGGGCGCCCCCCAGTGGCCTTTGTAGACGAGCGACATCGGCTGGACCACCACGCCCGGGGTCTCGGCGGCGGCGAAGAAGGCGCTCTTGAACGGCAGGACCCGAGCGCCGTCGCTGGACGTGCCCTCGGCGAAGAGCACGAGAGTGTCGCGGGCGGCGAGCCTCTCGGCCATTTGATCGCGAGAGCCCGCCGTCGTCCGGCGGCGCTCGCGATCGATGAACACGCTCCTTTGCAGCCGCGCCAGCGTGCCGAAGAACGGCCAGGTCGCGACCTCTTGTTTCGCGATGAACGAGAGGGGCGTGACCGCGCTCAAGATCGGGATGTCGAGCCAGGACACGTGGTTGACCGCGATCAGACAAGGGCGTCCGGTCACGGGCGCGCCCACCACGCGAAGCCGGATGCCGAGGAGCTTCGTCACGGCACGGTGGTAGAGATGAGGGAAGCGCCGGGCGGCCCTGGTCCAGGTCCAGATGAACATCTGCTGGAGCGGGAGGCCCGGCAGGGTCATCAGCACGAATCCCAAAAGGACGAAGAAGGCGCGAAAGCGGCTCATGTGAGGAGGACCTTGCGCATGACCAAGGCGTCTTCAAGCTCACCCCCGGGTCTTTGGTAGTATCCCCGGCGCACCCCCTTTGTCTCGAACCCGCTCCTGCGGTAGAGCGCCTGCGCGGCTTCGTTGCCGCACCCCGCCTCGATGAACAGAGAACGAGCGCCGCATTCGGCCATTCTGGACACGAGGCCATCGATCAGCAAGGCGGCGGCGCCCTGGCGCCTGGCGAAGGGACGGGTGCCGATCGCGATGATCTCGGCCTCGTCCGCCGCCTGCCGTGCGAGAAGGAACGCGCAAGGCTCCTCCTTCCGCGAAGCGAAGAGCGCGACGGCGCCAGGCATGCCCATGAGCCGCGCCATGTCGGCGGTACTCCAGGGATTGTCGAAACATTCGGCATGCATTGCCGCAAAGAGGGCCGCGGCTTCGGGACCTGCGTATTCGATGTTGAAATCGCGACGCCCCGGAATGAGCCGCTCCTGCGGCCGGGCATCGGGCGGCCTTAAATAAAGCGGCTCGGGAGGGTCGCCTCGCGGCTCCATTTCGGCGATCCGGCCCGCAAAAGCTCCGGCGCGCGGCAGATCGCCCCGCTGCAGCCGGATGAGGTCGCTGCGGGACGAAGCCTCGATGAGCGCGTCCGCCCCGGTGCCGAGGATTGCCGCCTCGCTTTTCGGCAGCCGCATCAAAGCCTCGTCCAAGCCGAGCACGACTGGCCCATCCTCGAGCCGCAGGCCCGGACCGAACGACGCATAGTAAACCTGCGAACGCCGGGCATCGGCGGCAACGACGAGCGAGGCCCCCCTGTCTACCGTGTTGCAGGCGATAGCTGAAAGCGTATCGAGTCCCACGACGGGAATTCCGAGCGCGAGGCCGAGACCGCGCGCCATGGCGAGGCCCGTACGGACGCCGGTGAAGCTGCCGGGGCCTACGGTGACGCCGATGCATCCAAGCTCCGGAAAGGTGAGGCCGGCTTCGTTCATCAGCTCGCGGACGAGCGGCGCGATAAGGTCGGCGTGGCCCTTTTGAACGAAACTGAAGCGATCGGCGATAAGGCGCGCCTGCGCTGCGTCGTAGAGCGCCACCGAGCAACCCGCCATCGACGTGTCGAGGGCGAGGACGATCATGCGGGATGAGAGTTTTCTCGCTAGACGGGGCGGACTTCGTTCACTTCCGGGATGAAGTGGCGAAGCAGGTTCTCGATTCCGTGGCGTAGCGTCGCCGTCGAGCTCGGGCACCCGGAACACGATCCCTTCATGTTGAGAAAAACAACGCCGTCGCGAAAGCCGTGGAATGTGATGTCGCCGCCGTCCTGGGCAACGGCCGGCCGGACCCGGGTCTCGAGAAGCTCCTTGATGGTCGATACGATCTCCTTGTCGGAGTCGTCGAAATCCTCCTCCTCGGCCGCCTCGGGGCCGCCGGTGAGGATCGGCGCCCCCGCCATGAAATGCTCCATGATGACGCCGAGGATCGCAGGCTTGAGCTGCTGCCATTCGCCTTTCGACTTCGTCACGGTGACGAAATCCTGCCCGAGGAACACGCCGCTCACGCTATCGATCGTGAAGAGCCGCTGGGCAAGGGGCGATTCTTCGGCCTCCTCGAGGGACCGGTAGTCGCGAGTCGAGCCCGGCAGAACCGGCTCGCCCGGGATGAATTTGAGGGTCGCAGGATTAGGAGTGGCTTCGGTCTGGATGAACATGGGAGTGCTCCGCCCAATAGATAGGCGGAAGCCCCGGAAAAATCAAAGCCAGCCGCTCAAGCGGCCACGAATCCGACGATCTTCTTCACCTCCCGGTAGATCGGCCCCGATATGGCCCGGGCGCGGGCCGCGCCGTCGGCGAGAACGGAATCGAGGTAAGCCTGGTCGGACTCGAGCCGCCGCTTTTCGGCGGCAATCGGCCCGAGCTTGGCGACCGCGAGATCGATCAGGTTCTGCTTGAAGGACGAAAACTGGCTACCGCCGATTTCGCGGAGCACATCCTCGAGAGAGCGCCCGGCAAGAGCCGCATAGATGCCGGCGAGGTTCTCGGCCTCCGGGCGGTTCTTCAGCCCCCCTGCATCGGAGGGCAGCGGATCGGGATCGGTCTTGGCCTTGCGAATCTTCTTCGCGATCGCGTCGGCATCGTCGGTGAGATTGATGCGCGACATGTCGGATGCGTCCGACTTCGACATCTTCTTGGTGCCGTCGCGCAGGCTCATCACCCGAGTCGCGGGTCCCATTATGAGGGGTTCCGGCAACGGAAAGAATCCATCATTGTATCCCGCTTCGGCGATCGACTCCGCGAAGTCGAAATTGAATTTCTGCGCGATGTCGCGGGCGAGCTCGAGATGCTGCTTCTGGTCCTCGCCCACCGGTACGTGCGTCGCTCGATAGCCGAGAATGTCCGCGGCCATAAGGTTGGGATAGATGTAGAGCCCGACCGAGGCCGCCTCCCGGTCTTTTCCAGCCTTTTCCTTGAACTGGGTCATCCGCTCGAGCCAGCCGATCCGTGCCACGCAGTTGAGCACCCAGGCAAGCTCGGCGTGCTCGGCGACCTGGCTCTGGTTGAAGATGATGCTGCGCTTGGGATCGAGACCGCAGGCGAGATAGGCCGCGGTCACCTCGCGGATCGCGCGCATCAGCTCCCGTGGCTCCTGCCACACCGTGATCGCGTGCATATCCACGACGCAGTAGATGCACTCATGCGTGTCCTGAAGCCGGATCCAGTTCACCATGGCGCCGAGATAGTTGCCGAGATGCAGATTCCCGGTCGGCTGCATGCCGGAAAAGACGCGCAGTAGGGAGGAAGTCATCCAGCTCTCTTAGACAAAAGGCGGCGCTATATGCCGGTAATCACGCCTCAAGTGAAGCCCCGCCGCGTCATCATCGCCTTGATGTCGCCGAGCTTCATGGCGCCGAAGAGATGCGCGAGCCCGAAGTAGGTGACGATCCCGATGATGACGAGGGCAAGGAGGAGAAACACGCGCTCCCAGAGCGGATAGCCGCCCTCGAAGACGGGGACCGTCACCCAGAGCGCCGCGAGCAGGACGGCCCCCATGCCGAGGCTCGCTGCGATGATCCGCGGCAGCCGAGCGCGGAGTTGCGCGTCGGGCGCGTAATGTCCGCGGCGCGCCAAGGTGATCGCCAGCATCGAAGAGTTGATCCAGGCGGCGAGCGCGGTCGCGAGCGCAATCCCGACATGGCCCACGAAGCGGGAGAGGATGAGGCTCCCGATCACGTTCGCCACGACCGAGACGATGGCGAAGTTCATGGGCGTCCTCGTGTCCTCGCGGGCGAAGAAGCCCGGCGAGAACACCTTGTTGAGCGTGAACGCCGGAAGGCCGATCGAGAAAGCCGCGAGCGCGCTCGCGGTGGCGATCGTGTCGTTTCGCGTAAACGCGCCATGCTCGAAGCAGGTGTTGACGATCGCAAGCGGCAACGCGATGAGCGCGATCGTCGCCGGGAGGGTGAGGAACAACGCGAATTCGAGCGCGCGGTTCTGGTTCGCAACCGCGCCTTTGGCGTCGTTGGACCGGAGCTTGCGCGCCATTTCGGGCAGGAGGACGACGCCGATCGCGACCCCGACCACGCCCAAGGGCAACTGGTACACGCGATCGGCGTAATAAAGATAAGACACCGCGCGATCGATGCCGGTCGCGATCATCGTGGCGATAAGGATGTTCACCTGGGTGATGCCGCCCGCCACGATGCCCGGGATTCCGAGCTTGACCAGGCGCTTCACGTCGGGCGTGAGCTTCGGGAGCTTCAGGCGCAAGGTCATGTTGGCGCGCCGGCAGGCGATCATGAGCAGGAGCCATTGCGCGACACCCGCGGCGCAAATCCCCCAGGCCAAAGCATAGCCCGTAATCGCCGTCTCGCCCCAACCCTTGGCTTGTACGAAGAGAAGGGTGACGATCATCACGAGATTGAGGAGGATCGGCGCCGACGCCGCGGCACTGAACCGGCGCAGGCTGTTGAGAATGCCGCCCTGGAGCGCATTGAGAGACATGAAGAGGAGATAGGGGAAAGCTATGCGAGTCAACGCGACGGAGAGGTCGAACTTCTCGGGCTCGCCCGCGAAACCCGGCGCGATCACATACATGAGGAGCGGCATCGCGATCTGGGCCGCCGCCGTGAAGGCGAGAAGCCAGGCGAACATGACTGCATAGACTTCTTCGGCGAAGCCTTTCGCAGCCTGCTCGCCGCCGCCTTCGAGGCGGCGGGCGAACATCGGCACGAACGCCGAGTTGAACGCGCCCTCTGCGAACAAGGTCCGGAACAGGTTCGGAAACCGGAAGGCGATGACGAAGGCCTGCGCCACCGGACCCGTTCCCACCACCGAGGCCGTCAGCATGTCGCGCACGAAGCCAAGGGCGCGGCTGACAAGCGTCAGCCCTCCAACCTGTGCCGCCGATTTGAGAAGCGACATCTGTCAGGATGCTGCCACGGGCGTGGCGGCTACCGGCGATGCCGGTTCCAGAATCGCCACGAGCCGCGATTCGATCAGCCGGTGTCGAGCCTCGTTCACGATCTTGGCGCCGGTCAGATCGGTGACATAGAAAACATCGACCGCCCGCTCCCCGAATGTCGCGATGTGCGCCGATGCGATATTGAGATTGAGCCGGTAAAGCGCCTGGGTGAGCTCGTAGAGGAGGCCCAGCCGGTCGCGTCCGATCACCTCGATGACGGTATGACGGTTCGATGAATGGTTGTCGATGATCACCCGCGGGCTCACCGCGAAGGCCTTGATGCGGCCCTCCGGGCGCCGCGCCCGCTCGACGAGCTCGTGGACCTTGGCCTCGCCCGTCAGCGCCTTCCGGACGAGGCTCGCGACGCGCTCGGCACGACGGAGCTCGTCCTCTTCGTCATCGAACTCGCGCTGGATCAGGATGGTATCGATGGCCATGCCATCGCTCGTCGTCGATATTTGGGCGCCGGCAATGTTGGCGTTGGCTGCGGCGCAAGCGCCGGTGATGAGCGCAAGCAGGCGCGGATGATCGGGCGCATAGACGGTGACTTCGGTGATCGCCGTGAACGCGTCGGTGCTGACTTGGGTCGCGACCGGCGCAAGCGCGGTTTCGGCGCGGGCGATCAGCTCCTCCTGCTCCAGCTGCCGCTCGAGGCCGACGTTCAGCCAGTAGGAATCGTAGTGGCGTGCGGCATAGGCCCTGCGCCGCTCGAGCGGCCAGTCGGTGTGATGCGCGAAGAAGGCGTTCTGGGCTTCCGCCACCCGCTCCTGCCGCGACAGGCTCGCATGATCGCCGGAGAGCACGATTTCGGTCTCGTGATAGAGCGTGCGCAACAACTGGCCCTTCCATCCGTTCCACACGCCCGGGCCGACGGCGCGGATGTCAGCGACGGTCAGGATCAGGAGCAGCTTGAGCCGCTCGGGCGTTTGCACAAGCGCCGCAAAGTCGAGCCCCGTCTTGAAATCGTTGAGATCGCGCGTCTGCGCGGTCTCGCTCATCGCCAGATGATGCCGGATGAGCCACGCGGCCATCTCGGTCTCGGCGGCGTTCAGGCCAAGCCGCGGTCCGACACTTTTGGCAATCCTCTCGCCGGCCCGGGAATGACCCTCGCTGTTGCCTTTGGCGACGTCATGCAAAAGAGTTGCGACGTAGAGCGCGCGGCGATGATGAATTTCCGGGAAGACGCGGGTCGAGAGCGGATGGTCTCGCGAAAGCTCGCCGCGTTCGATCGACGCCAGCACCCCGACCGCGCGGATCAGATGCTCGTCGACGGTATAGTGGTGATACATGTTGAACTGCATCATCGCCACCACGCGGCCGAAGTCGGGGATGAAGCGGCCGAGGATGCCCGCCTCGTTCAGCCGCCGCAGGGTCGTTTCGGGATCGCGGCTCTCCGTCAGCAGGCGGAGGAACAGCGCATTCGCGGCGGGGTTGTCCCTGACGTCCTGGCCGAGGGCGGGGAGGCTGCGCCGGAGGGCCTTGAGCGCATCGGGATGGATGCCGAGATCGTGCTGATCGGCCAGCGCAAAGAGCCTCATCATGTCGATGGGTTGGCGCTCGAAGGCATCCTCGGACACGACATTGATGCGGTTGGAATCGATCCGGAACTGCGGAAAGCCCTGGAGCCGGCGCGATTTCTCCGGCATCAATTTGCGCACGACGCCGCGAAGCCCTGCTGCATCCTTCATCTCGGCGGCCTCGAGGCTTGCGCAGAAGATGCGGGTGAGATCGCCAACGTCCTTCGCCACAAGGAAATAATGCTTCATGAAGCGCTCGACCGGGCGGAGCCTCCCCCGCGCCGAATAGCCAAGGCGCTCGGCGAGCTCGGGCTGGCGTTCGAAGACCAGCCGATCATCCCCGCGGCCGGTAATGAAGTGCAGATGGCATCGGACCGCCCAGAGGAAATCTTCGCTCTTCCTGAAGACCCGGAGCTCGTCCTTCGAGAAGAGACCCTTCTCCGCGAGCTCCTCGAGCGACGTCGCGCCATAGATGAACTTGGCGATCCAGAACAAGGTGTGGAGGTCGCGCAGCCCGCCCTTGCCGTTCTTGACGTCCGGCTCAACGACGTAACGGCTCTCGCCGCTCTTCGCGTGCCGCTCGTCGCGTTCGGCGAGCTTCGTCGCAATGAACGTCCTGGCTTCGCCTGACACCGCTTTCCGAAAGCGCAAGACGAGATCATCGAAGAGCGTGCGGTCTCCGCAAACAAAGCGCGCTTCGAGAACGGAGGTGAGAATCGTGCTGTCGGAACGCGCGAGGCGGATCGTGTCATCGACGCTGCGGGTGGCCTGTCCAACTTTCAGACGCGAATCCCAGAGCGAATAGAGGAGGAATTCGATGACGCTCTCGCTCCACCCGGTCTCTTTGTACGGATGAAGAAAGAGCAGATCGATGTCGGACCCCGGCCCGAGCGTGCCGCGGCCATAGCCGCCGACCGCGACGACGGCGATGCGCTCCGCTTCCGTCGGATTCGGATTGGGATAGACGCGAAGCCGCGCAAGCTCGAAGAGCGCGCAAATCATCTCGTCGAGAGCGCGCGACAGGCTCTCGGCACATTTCGTCCCGCGGCCGTCGAAAAGGAGCCGCCGTTCCGCCTCGCGCCTCGCCTCGGCAAGCGTCTCCTTGAGGACCGGCACGACATCGCTGCGAATATCGGCTGCCCGGCCACCGCCCAGGAGCCGCCGGCTCAAGGCGTCCTTGTCGATGAGGGGGCCGCTCGCCCCGTTCCGGCGATCCACTCTCAGCCCTCGTCCTTCACCATCGCCTTGAGCTCGTAGATGAGCTCGAGCGCCGCCCGGGGCGTTAGCTCATCGGGCCGCGTTGCCGCAAGACGCTCGAGGATCGGGCTGCGGCCCTCCTCACTGGACGGACGCATCGGAGGCGTTGCGAACAGCGGCAAATCGTCGAGCAGCACGAGCCCCTTCTCGCCGCGGTCGGTTTTTTCGAGCCTCGCCAGAACCTCGGCCGAACGCGCGATGACGCTTTTCGGGAGCCCGGCAAGTTTGGCGACCTGGATGCCATAGGACCGGTCAGCGATGCCCGCCGCCACCTCGTGCAGGAAGATCACCTCACCTCGCCATTCGCGCACTTTGACGGTTGCGTTCGCAACATGGGGTAGGCGGGCCGCGAGGGCGGTAAGCTCGTGATAGTGGGTTGCGAAGAGAGCGCGGCATCCGTTCGTGTCGTGCAGGTGTTCGATCGCCGCCCAGGCGATCGAGAGCCCGTCGAAAGTCGCTGTGCCCCTGCCGATCTCATCGAGAATCACGAAAGATCGAGGGCTCGCCTGATTGAGGATGGCCGCAGTCTCGACCATTTCAACCATGAAGGTCGAGCGGCCGCGCGCAAGATCATCGGCGGCCCCCACCCTGCTGAACAGCCGGTCGACTATCCCGATCTCGGCCTCGGCTGCGGGAACGAAGGATCCGATGTGAGCGAGGATGACGATCAGCGCATTCTGCCGCAGGAACGTCGATTTCCCGGCCATGTTGGGCCCGGTTAGGATCAAAAGGCGCTTACCCGTGTCCGCCAGACAACAGTCGTTGGCAATGAACCTGCCGGTCTCGACCTTCGTCTCGACCACCGGATGCCGGCCCCGCTTTATGTGCAACACCGGCTCCTCGACGAGTCGCGGCCGGACGTAACCGGCGCTCGCGGCAAGCTCGGCCAACGCTGCGGCAACATCGAGGACGGCGAGCGCCCCGGCGACGCCGGAGATCCCCCGGGCTTCAGATTTCACCCTCTCGCAGCAGGCATCGAAGATGCCGATCTCGAGTCTCAGCGCATTGCCGGCGGCGGCGGCGATCCGTTGCTCGAAACCGCTGAGCTCCTCGGTCGTGAACCGCACGGCATTGGCCACCGTCTGGCGATGAAAGAACACCGTATTCAGCGGCGCTGCCATCAATGAAGGCGCGTGCTGTGATCCCGCCTCGATGAAGTACCCGAGCACGTTGTTGTGCCGGACTTTGAGCGACTTGATCCCGGTCTCCTCGGAATAGCGAGCCTGCAGGGCGGCGATCACCCGGCGCGTCTCATCGCGAAGCCCGCGCTCGCGATCGAGCTCGGCGGAATACCCGGCGCGGACGAAGCCGCCGTCCCGCGCGTCGGCGGGGAGCTCGGCGCCGAGCACCTGGTCCAGTTCCACGACGAGATCTCGCGGGGCCGCAGAGATGGCGTCGAGAGCGGCGCCGAGCTCAGCCGGGTATTCACCGAGCGCCGGGCTATGAGAGCACGAGCGGGCCACTTCAGCCGCGACGGCGAGCCCATCGCGAATGGAAGCGAGGTCGCGTGGACCGCCGCGCGCAAGCGAGATGCGCGACAATGCCCGCTCGATGTCAGGGACGTGCCGGAGCGCGGAACGTAACTTGTCGCGGATCTCGTGGTCGCCGTGAAAGACCGACACGGACTCGAGCCGGCGATTGAGGGCCTCGCGATCGGTCAGCGGTTGCGCAAGCCTGCGCCCCAGGAGCCGGGCTCCTGTGGCGGTGACCGTGCGGTCGATCGAGTCGAGGAGACTGCCCGATGCATCTCCTGCAAGCGTGCGGGTCAACTCGAGGTTGCTCCGGGTCGCAGCGTCGATGATCATCACCCGGCTGCCGGTCTCGCGCTTGGGCGGCTGAAGCGCCGGCACGCGTCCGGCCTGAGTCAGAAGGATGTAGTCGAGGACGCCGCCCAGGCATGAGATCTCGCTTCGCGTGAAGCTGCCAAAACCGTCGAGCGTCTTCACCCCGAAATGCTCAGCGAGCCGCCGCTCGCCCGCTGCACTATCGAACCGGCTTCCCGGCAGAGGCGTTATCGAAGCTCCAGCGCCATCCAGCGCCGCCTTGACATCGGGCTCCGCGGCAAGCGCGTCGCTGACAATAATCTCGCGCGCGCCAAGGGCGGCGAGGTCCGCCGCAAGGCTTCCCGGCTCGATGGACTTGGCGGCGAATTCGCCGGACGAGATGTCGGCCCAGGCGAGAGCAGGCGCTTCGGATCTCACCCGCCCGAGGGCGGCGAGATAGCTGTGACTCTTCGCGTCGAGCAGGCTTTCTTCGGTCAAGGTTCCGGGCGTGACGAGCCGGATGACGCTCCTTTTCACGACGGATTTGGCGCCGCGCTTTCTCGCTTCCTGCGGGTCCTCCACCTGCTCGCAGATGGCGACGCGGTGGCCGGCGCGAATGAGTCTCGCCAAGTACTGATCGGCCGAATGCACGGGAACCCCGCACATCGGTATGTCCTCCCCGCGGTGCTTGCCCCGTTTGGTGAGCGCAATCCCGAGCGCATCTGCGGCAATCCCTGCGTCCTCGAAGAAGAGCTCGTAGAAATCTCCCATCCGATAGAAGAGCAGCGATCCCGGATGGGCGGCCTTTATCTCAAGGTACTGTGCCATGAGCGGAGTTGCGTCATCGACACGGCCGGCGGCCGAAGGCTCCGAAACGTCGTTCATCGTGGTCCACGCGACATCAAGACACTGATACGGCAGCCTTTGACGGAATCAACGGCCTTGAGGGCCCTTCCCCACCGCTCTAGTGTCCCCCGCGAAGCGGAAGGGGAGCATAATGAGCATGGACGAAAAGGCCGGGGCACGGCCAAGCTTCACCGAGCAGGAGGCGCTCAGGTTTCACCAGCAGGGCAAGCCCGGCAAGCTCGAGATCACCCCGACGAAGCCGATGGCGACGCAGCGCGACCTGTCCCTCGCCTACAGTCCCGGCGTCGCCGTGCCTGTCCGCAAGATCGCTGAGGATCCCGCGACCGCCTATGACTATACGGCGAAGGGGAATCTCGTCGCGGTGATCTCGAACGGCACCGCCATCCTCGGGCTCGGCGATCTTGGCGCGCTCGCCTCGAAACCGGTGATGGAAGGCAAGGCGGTTCTCTTCAAGCGCTTCGCCGACGTCGATTCGATCGACCTCGAGGTCGACACGAACGACGTCGACGAATTTATCGCCTCCGTTCGCTATCTCGGGCCATCATTCGGCGGGATCAATCTCGAGGACATCAAGGCGCCCGACTGCTTCATCATCGAGCAGCGCCTGCGCGAGCTCATGGACATCCCCGTCTTCCACGACGACCAGCATGGAACCGCGATCATCGCGACGGCGGCACTCATCAACGCGCTCAAGATCACCGGCCGCGACCTCAAGAGCATCAGGCTCGTCTGCAACGGCGCGGGCGCGGCCGCGATCGCCTGCGTCGAGCTCATCAAGTCGATGGGCGTCCCGCATCAGAACGTGATTCTCGCCGACTCCAAGGGCGTCGTCTATCAGGGCCGCACGCAGGGGATGAATCAGTGGAAGTCGGCCCACGCAGTCGAGACCAAGGCGAGGTCTCTCGCCGAAGCCATCGAGGGAGCCGATGTATTCTTCGGCCTGTCCATCGCGGGCGCGCTCACACCCGAGATGGTGAAGAGCATGGCGAGGCAGCCGATCATCTTCGCAATGGCCAATCCCGATCCCGAGATCACTCCCGAGGAAGTGGCCAAGGTGCGCGACGACGCGATCATGGCGACCGGCCGGTCGGACTATCCCAATCAGGTCAACAACGTTCTGGGCTTCCCCTATATCTTCAGGGGCGCTCTGGATGTCCGTGCACGGACGATCAACGACGAGATGAAGATCGCGGCCGCTCAGGCCCTGGCGGTGCTCGCGCGCGAGGATGTGCCCGACGAGGTCGCGGCCGCCTATGCCGGATCGCGGCTTCAATTCGGACCGGGCTACCTCATCCCCGCCCCGTTCGATCCGCGCCTCATCTCGCGCATACCGGTCGCCGTAGCCAAAGCCGCGATCGATTCGGGAGTAGCCGGCCGGGACATCCCCGACCTCGCCGAGTACTCCGCCCAGCTTTCTGCGAGACTCGACCCGATCGCCGGGATTCTCCAGAACGTCTACTCTCATGTGCGGCTCAACCCCCGCCGCGTGGTTTTCGCGGAAGGCGAGGAGGACCGCATGATCCGCGCGGCCAACAGCTTCGCCAACTCCGGACTGGGCCACGCCATTCTCATCGGGCGCGAGCAGGCGATTGCCGACGCGCTATCGATCTCGGGCCAGGAGCTGCACGAGAAAGTTACGGTGCTCAACGCCCGTCTCTCGACGCGCAACGTCGACTACGCGAACTATCTCTACGAACGCCAGCAGCGCCAGGGATTCCTGTTCCGCGATTGTCAGCGTCTCGTCAACAACGACCGCAACGTGTTCGCGGCGAGCATGGTGGCGCTCGGCGATGCCGACGCGGTGGTAACCGGCCTCACCCGCAACTTCTCCGTCGCCCTCGATAACGTTCGCCGCGCCGTCGACCGCAAGCCGGGGCATCGTCCGATCGGCGTGTCGATAGCCCTTGTGCGCGGGCGCGCGGTGTTCATCGCCGACACATCGATCCACGAGCTGCCCGATCCCGAGGAGCTCGCCGATATCGCGCTCGAAGCGGCAGGCGTCGCTCGCCGCTTCGGCCATGAGCCCCGGGTCGCGTTCCTGTCCTACTCGACCTTCGGCTATCCCAAGGGCGAGCGCGCCGCCCACGTCCGCGCCGCCGTGAAGCTCCTCGACTCCCGCAACATCGATTTCGAGTACGACGGAGAGATGGCCCCCGACGTCGCGCTGTCGCGCGAGGCAATGGCGCTCTATCCGTTCTGCCGCCTAACGGCGCCGGCGAACGTGCTCGTCATGCCGGCCGCCCACAGTGCGTCGATCTCGACGAAGCTGCTTCAGCAGCTGGGTGGCGTGACGGTGGTCGGCCCGCTCCTTACCGGCCTCAATAAGCCGGTGCAGATCGCCTCGATGTCGGCGACGGCGACCGACATCGTGAACCTCGCCGCCATCGCCGCCTTCGATATCAACCGCTAACGAGCGAACGCTTTGCCATGAACAGCCTGACCATCCTCTTTCGTGCGGTTGCAGTCCTCTCGATCCTGCTCGGCCTTTCCGGGGCATCTGAGGCATACGAGGGCGTCAAGCCGTTCTACCGGGTGACAAAGGAAGAGCTCGCCGGCGCGCCCGGAACGCTCATCCGCATCGAACCGTGGGAGATGCATACGGCCTATTGGGTGAAGGCGTATCGTATCCTCTATCGCTCGCGAGGTCTCAAGGGAGAGCCGATCGCCGTCTCGGGCGCGGTCATCATCCCGCAATTCCCGGTCCCGGCCGGCGGGCGGCCGATCGTCGCGTGGGCGCATCCGACGACCGGGATTGCGGTCAAGTGCGCACCCTCGCTCAGAGATGACCTCGTCGACGTCCTCCCCGGTCTCACGCAGATCGTGCCTAAAGGATATGTCATTGTCGCCACTGATTATCCGGGTCTCGGAACGGAAGGACCGCATCCCTATCTCGTCGGCTTGAGCGAGGGCCGCGCGGTTCTCGATTCGGTGCGCGCCGCGAGAAGCATCCCGGAAACGCAGGCGCGCAATGAATTCGCGATCTGGGGCCATTCGCAAGGCGGGCACGCGGCACTTTGGGCAGGCCAGCTTGCGCGATCCTATGCTCCGGAACTCGGGCTCGCCGGCGTGGCGGCGGCGGCACCAGCCACCGAGCTTGCGCCATTACTCGATCGCGACGAGCGCGAGACGGCAGGGAAGATCCTGGGCTCCATGGCGCTCGTGTCGTGGTCTAAGGTGTTCGATCTTTCGCTAGCCTCGGTGTTGAGGCCGGAGGCGATCCCGGCCGCCGACCGGATCAGCGGGGACTGCATCAACACGCTCGCTGGCGACATCGGGGTCGAGACCGCAGAAGAGCCGCTTCAGACGCAATTTCTCGACGCCGATCCAACCGAGACCGAGCCGTGGAAGTCGCTCATCGCCGGCAATACGCCGGGAGGGAGTCCGATCAGCGCGCCCGTATTCATCGCACAGGGAAGCGAGGACAAGATCGTGCGGCCAAAGCTCACGCGTGATTTCGTCGGCCGCTTGTGCGACGCGAGGCAAACGGTCACGTTTCTGGAGCTGCCGGGCGTCGATCACATGATGGCCGCCTGGAAGAGCGCCCCGGACGCGGTTTCCTGGATGGAGGAGCGCTTCCGGGGCACTCCAGTTAGGAGCACATGTCAGGAATAAAGTCTGGCCTATCCTAGGCCCGAGTTCCGTTCAGGACGTCGGCTTTGCCGCACCGGCCGGCGAGACGAGCCCAAGAAGGCCGTGCGTCTCATCATCGGGGCCGGCGGTGAAGGTCACGTTCGAGTTGGGGCCGGCATCGAGCGCCCAGAGCCCATCGATCGCGATGGGCGAACCGTCCTTGCCTCTCACCGCGCCGAGAGCATCCCCGGAGCTCGCGTCATACGCGTGGATCAGGCCGTCGCCGAAGTTGCCGACGAGCAAGGCTCCTTCGAACTGTCCGAAGCCCTTGGGCGCGAGGGTCATGCCCCAGGGCGCGTTCAGCCTGCCCCGCGAAACCAGGTTCTTCAGCAGGGTTCCCTGTGCATCGAACGCGTCCACGAAGCCGAAGCCCTTGCCCGCCACTTCATCGGTACCACCCTTCTCGCGCTTGGCGAAAGCGACGTAGAGCTTGCCGTCGAGCCAAGCCACGTTGAAGGGCGCGTACCGGGACGGCAGGCCCGGATCGGTGAAAGTTAGGATCCGCCTGAAGCGGCTGTTGAATACGTCGACCCGGCCGTTCGCGAAATCGGCGGCAAACAACAGCTTGTCCTTGGGATCGAGGGCGAGACCCTTGTACACCGAACCTTTGGCGGAATTGTCGACCACGATCACCGCCTTGTTCGAGGCGAAGTAGTTCCAGGCTTCTATCGCGCCCGATTCGGTGTCGAACAGGAACGTCGCAGGGGCGCGATAGCCGTTGATGGTAATCTCGAATCCGGCGCCGGGCGGGACGAATGCCACTCCGGTCGGCGCGCCGTGCGGTATCCTTATGGTGGGCGCGCCCTTCATCCCGGTCGTGCGATCGTAAACGGTCGACTTGTCGGTCCCGTTGTCGGCGACCCAGTTCGGGCCGCCGGGGGCATGCGCCACCCCCCATGCGTTGACCAGATCGGGGTCCCTATGGGCTGCTACGCCCGCCTGGTCCGAGACCAAGGGCACCACCTCGAACCTCGGGGCCGCCGACGCTCCTGAACTTGCCGGAAACACCATGGAAACCAGGACCATGGCCAAACCCAAACCGCTCGGTGTCCTCATGCCCACCCCTCCTCGACCGCATTGAACCATACCAGGGCAATACGCCGGATGATGCCATTTTATTCAATGCAGAAGGGCCAGCACCGATTTTTTCGAAGACGGCGCCGGATCACCGCCGCTCAAAGCTTGCGAAGCCAGACGCTGTGAATGACGTGGTCCGCGCCCTTGCGCAGGATGAGGCCGGCGCGCTGTCTCGTCGGGATGACGTTCTCGCGCAGATTGACAAGGTTGATGGTGCGCCAGATCCGGTCGGCGGTTTCGCGCGCCTCCTGATCGCTGAGAGAAGCGTAGCGATGAAAATAGGATCGCGGGTCGCGGAAGGCCGTATCCCGTAGCGAGAAAAAGCGCGCCACGTACCAATCGCGAAGCGCCCGTTCGTCGGCATCGAGATAAATCGAAAAGTCAAAAAAGTCCGACACATAGGGAATGGCCTTGCCGTCCCGCGGCGGCCGCCCCGTCTGCATCACGTTCAGTCCTTCGACGATGAGAATATCGGGCCGGTCGACGAGAATCTTTTCGCCGACCATGACATCGTAGGTCAGATGCGAGTAGAGGGGCGCCGAAACTTGGCGCTTTCCCGCCTTGATATCGGAGAGAAAAAGAAGAAGCGCGGGAAGATCGTAGCTCTCCGGGAAGCCTTTCCGGTTCATAAGTCCTTCGCGCTCGAGGATCGCATTGGGCAGAAGAAAACCATCGGTCGTGACGAGATCCACCTTCGGGTGATTCGGCCAGCGCGCGAGGAGCCGCTGGAGGATGCGCGCGGTCGTGCTCTTCCCGACCGCAACGCTCCCCGCCATCCCGATCACATAGGGAACCTTGGCGCCTTCGACGTGCAGGAACTTCTGGGTGGCGCGAAAGAGCTTTTGGGTCGCGGCCACGTACAAATTCAGCAGCCGCGAAATCGGCAGGTAGATGGCCACGACCTCGTCGAGGTCGATGCGATCGTTGAGGCTTCGGAGCTCATCGAGATCGGCGGCATTCAGGGTGAGCGGCGTGTCGGCCCTGAGCTTCGCCCAATCCTCGCGCGAGAATTCGCGATACGGGGATATGTGCTCGCGAAGACTATCCATCTTAGACCGGCTTGCGCTCGGCCTTCTCGCTCAAGCCGCCGACGCCGACCCGCTTCTCGAGCTCCCGCATGACGTCCGCGAGGGGGAGGCTCGAAGCTTCGAGCAGTACGACGAGATGGTACAAGAGGTCGGCGGCCTCGAGCCGCAAGTGCTCGCGATCGCCCTTGACGGCGGCCAGAGCCGCCTCGACCGCTTCCTCGCCTAGCTTCTTGGCGCACTTCTCGATCCCTTGCGAGAGAAGCTTGGCCGTATAGGAGATGTCCGGCGAGGCGCTGCGGCGGGCGCGGACCGTGTCGGCAAGCTCCGCCAGCACGTCGAGCTTGTGGGTCGCGGCGCTCATGATTCGGCCGCGCGCGGCTCCGCGAACAATCCGAGCGCGTCGGGGGCGAGCGGAGGAAGAGGTGCGGCTTTCGGCATAACCCGGGCTGTGGGTTCGGGCAGCGCCATGAAATAACGAAGTTCCGCTTCATCGATGTCGCTGCCGGCGGCGAGACCGATCTCGCGGTACCCGCGGCGGGCGAGCGTCCAGCGATAGAGATCGTTTCCGGCAAAGCCCATCACGAGATTGAGCGCGATGCTCAGCGCGGTTTGAGCGACACCCGACAGCATCCAGGCTTCGCCGATCGCCATGATCGAGAACTCAAAAGCAAGGGCTATGAGCAGAACGATCCACATGCCCTTGACCACGAGCCACAACAGCGGAACGAGAAAGGCCGGCCAGTTGAACCCCTCGCGGACGAACCGGACGTCCTCGGCGCGGGCACGCAGGACTGCCGGATCCGCGGCTTTGGCGTGAACGGTCCACACAGGCATCAGAGGCTGTCACCTTCGAGCGGTCGCGCTGTCGTATCAAGGTCGAGGCAGGCCCCGGTCATGGGCGCGAATCCTGGTTGGCAGCGATTCTTAGCAGCAGCCCTCCATGCGCGCCACCCCGCGGGCTTTCTCCGCCGCGCCGCACCGACTATATGAACGCGCGGCAGCGAGGCAGCATGAGCGAACCCCAGCGGTGGCACGGCACCACCATATTGAGCCTGCGGAAGGGCAACCGCGTGGTAGTGGCGGGCGACGGCCAAGTCAGCATCGGCCAGACGATCATCAAGTCTAACGCTCGCAAGGTACGGCACCTCGCCGGCGGCAATGTCATCGGCGGCTTCGCGGGGGCAACCGCCGATGCGATCACCCTCTTCGAGCGGCTCGAGGCCAAGCTCGAACAATATCCGCTTCAGCTGACGCGGGCCTGCGTCGAGCTCGCCAAGGATTGGCGCACCGACAAGTATCTGAGGCGGCTCGAAGCGATGATGGTCGTCGTCGATCGGGCGGTCACGCTTGTGCTCACCGGAACTGGCGATGTGCTCGAGCCCGAGAAAAGCCTGATCGGCATCGGGTCGGGAGGCAACTTTGCGCTCGCCGCGGCAAGAGCGCTGATCGACACCGATCTCGAAGCGGAGGCGATCGCCCGCCGGGCCATGGCAATTGCCGCTGAGATCTGCGTCTACACCAACACTTCCGTGATCGTTGAAAGCCTCGAAACCTCCTCCCCGTCATGACCGACTTTTCTCCCCGCGAAATCGTCTCGGAGCTCGACCGCCATATCGTCGGGCAGAAGGAGGCCAAGCGCGCCGTGGCGATCGCGCTCCGAAACCGTTGGCGGCGGCAGAAGCTCGAGGGCGCGTTGCGTGAAGAGGTGATGCCCAAGAACATCCTGATGATCGGGCCGACCGGCGTGGGCAAGACCGAGATCGCGCGGCGGCTGGCGAGGCTCGCGAATGCGCCCTTCATCAAGGTCGAGGCGACCAAGTTCACCGAGGTCGGCTATGTCGGCCGTGACGTCGAGCAGATGATCCGTGATCTGATCGAGGCGGCGATCGGCATGGTCAAGGCGGCGCGCCGGAAGGACGTCGAGGCGCAAGCGCATCTCAACGCCGAACGGCGCGTGCTTGACGCGCTCGTCGGCGCCAATGCCGGCGAGGCGACGCGCGAGGCGTTCCGCCGCAAGCTGCGCAGCGGCGAGCTCGACGACAAGGAGATCGACGTCCAGATCGCCGATACGGGCGGCATACCGATGTTCGATATCCCGGGAATGCCCGGCTCCTCGGCGAGCGTCGTCAATCTCTCCGAGATGCTGGGCAAGGCCTTCGGCCAGCGCACCAAGACGCGGCGCATGGCCGTCAAAGCGAGCCACGACGTGCTGATTGCGGAGGAGAGCGACAAACTCCTCGACCAGGAGCAGGTCGTGCAGGAGGCGATCGAGGCCGCCGAGAATAACGGCATCGTCTTCCTGGATGAGGTCGACAAGATTTGCGCGCGCTCCGAGCGGCAAGGCGCCGACGTCAGCCGCGAGGGCGTGCAGCGCGATCTTCTGCCGCTGCTCGAGGGCACGACGGTCTCGACCAAGTACGGGCCGGTCAAGACCGACCACATCCTGTTCATCGCCTCGGGGGCGTTCCATATCGCGAAGCCGTCCGATCTTCTGCCCGAGCTTCAGGGCCGGCTGCCGATCCGGGTGGAGCTCAAGGCGCTCGCCCGCGACGATCTCCGCCGCATCCTGACCGAGCCCGAAGCAAGCCTCGTCACGCAATACAAGGCACTGCTCGCGACCGAGGGCGTGGCGCTCGAATTCAGCGCCGACGGCATCGACGCCCTCGCCGACGTCGCCGCCGAGATCAATTCCTCGATCGAGAACATCGGCGCGCGGCGGCTGCAGACGGTCATGGAGCGCGTGCTCGACGAGGTCAGCTTTTCGGCAACCGACCGTTCCGGCGACACAATCACCGTCGATGCGCCTTTCGTCCAGAAGAACGTGGGCGATCTCGCGAAGAACACCGATCTTTCGAAGTTCATCCTCTAGACTACATTACCTCTCCCCGGCGGGGAGAGGCCGCGAGCGAAGCGAGCGGGTGAGGGGCACATAACTGTGAGTACACACAGCAGCACGAGCCTCGCCCGCAAGCTCAGACGCGAGCAGACCCCTGCCGAAAATCGGCTCTGGTGGCACTTGCGAAACCGGCAGTTCCATGGCTGGAAGTTTCGGAGGCAAGTCCCCATCGAAGGTTACATTGCAGACTTCGTCTGCATCGATGCAAAGCTCGTCATCGAGCTTGACGGCGGGCAACACTCTGACCGCGTGCTTCCGGATGCACTTCGAAGCGAGCGATTGGAGCGGGCCGGATTCGTTGTTGTCCGGTTCTGGAACGATGACGTCCTGCCGAAAACTGACAACGTGCTGGACGAGGTCTATCGTATGCTCCACCCCGACGAGACGAGCCCCTCACCTGAGCAACCGGGGACATGGGTTACAGTTCTGACCGGGAACATGGGTAACACATTTCCAGTTTTGTTCACCCTTGTTGTTGTTCCTGTGGACCCTGTGGGCAACGCGCAGCGTTGTCCACAAGTCCACAGGCGCGTCGGCGAGGCTTGCGCAGGCGATCGTCATCATGGGCAATGAAGCCGAGTACGATAGGGCCGTAGTAAACGCTCCACCCGCTCTCCTCCTCGAGGAGGCCAATCGGCTCGCCTGTAAGGGCTTGGCTTATGTAGAGGGTCGAGCCGCGCCATTTGATCTCGCCGTTCTGGCGAACGCGGCGCAGCTCATGCTCGCGGCTGTATTCGGGTGCTCGCAACACCCCATCGAAGCGCCTCGGGGAGGCGGTGTAGCGTTCAGCCGGCGTGGCGTTGGCGAGCGCTGCATGAGGGCGCTCTTCGTTGTAGACGCGCTGGAAGGTGCGCAAGCGCGCGAGCTGCTCGCGCAGGCTTGGCGCTGGCGGCTTGGCGGTGTCCTGCAGCAAAGTCAGGTGCAGCCGTTCGAGCCGGCCGTTCTGCTGCGGCTTGCCGGGCTCGATCCGCTCCGGCAGCACTCCCGCCTTGATCACCTTCACCGCAAGCCGCGACAGCCCGCCCGCCCCGCGCGAGGCAAAGGGCGGGCCATTGTCGGAGCGCAGCCTCAGCGGCAGACCGAACTCGCGGAATGCCGCCTCGAGCACCGGCCATACATGTTCGCTGTCGGTGCGCGCCATGGCCTGGCAACGCAACAGATACCGGCTCATGGCGTCGCTCAAGGTGAGCGGCTCGCAATGGCGGCCGTCGCCGGTGAGAAACCAGCCCTTGAAGTCGATGCACCACACGTCGTTGGCCCCGACACACTGCGCAAAGGGAACGCTCGATGGCGGGCTTCGCCGGCGCAGCTTGCGCTTCACCGTCAGCCCGTGACGATCGAACAGGGGCCCCGATCGTGCTCGCCGCCGGCCACTCTGCCCTTCCCGCTTGCCGCTCGAGATAGGCGCGAACCTTTACCGGACCCCAGCTCGGATGGGCTCGCCTTACCGCTATGCAACGCGCGGCAAGCTCCTCAGAAACAACATAGGGATGCGAAAGCGGCGCCCGCGAGCGATCGACAAGTCCCGTTACACCTTCGCTGTCATAGCGCTCCAGCCACTTGTAGCCGGTTTTGCGGCTCACGCCGAAGCGCCGGCACAACACCGCAAACGGTTCCTCGCACTGTTCCCTTGCGCCCGCGCCGCACTGCATACCAGGCCGGCTCGTGCTGCCAGTGGAAGTCGCCCCTGCCGATGATGAGCCGGGTCTTGTCCCAGATGATCTGGGCCCGGATCCCAAAGCCTGAGGCTTCGAGGCTCTCGAACACCTTCGCCGAGTGTAGTGCGGCATGCCAGACGTAGGCGACATCTCCGGAAAAGAGAGCCCATGCCTCGCGCCAGTCGCAGCGATCATCATTGGCGACCTTGCCTTTCGCGAGATCGCCGCCGGCGAGCCCCCGCTGCTCTCGCCAGTCGGGGTCGTAGTTCACGCCATAGGGCGGGTCCGTGACCATGAGGTTAAGCCGAACAGCACCGAGAACGCGCTCGACAGAATGAGGGTCGGTGCTGTCTCCGCACAGGAGCCGATGGTTGCCGAGGCGCCACACGTCG
>JBJMRA010000128.1:0-5833 GCA_045802365.1 Hyphomicrobiales bacterium
ACTTACGACAGTTCTAATAACCGCAACAGTCTCGTGAAAGACGGAACGCTTTCCAAAACCGACCGGGTCGCCGATACTGTAGCTGGAAGGAGGAGGAGCGATGAGACGAACCGGCCTGCAGCTCATCCTCGGCTGTCTGTTGGCGGCCCTCGCCGGCATCGCGCTCAAGAGCGATGCCCGGGCGCAAGGACAGGAGGTCGATGTCGCGCTGGTTCTTGCGATCGACTGCTCCTTCAGCGTCGATGCCAATGAATTCCGATTGCAGATGGAAGGATTGGGACGCGCCTTCCTGCAGCCCGAGATCAAGAAAGCGATCCGGAGCGGACCGAACGGCCAGATCGCGGTCGCCGCCGTCCAATGGTCGGACGAATCGAACCAGGCGGTGATCGTGCCCTGGCGGATCATCGCAACCGACAAGGACGCCGATGCCTTGGGCACGCTGCTCGGAGGCATGCCGCGCAAACTCGCCGAAGGCGGGACCTCGATCAGCATGGCGATCGCGTATTCGGCGAAGCTCCTGACCGAAGCGCCGCCGACCGGCCGCCGGGTCATCGACATCTCCTCAGACGGGCGCAACAACATCGGCCCGGCGGTCAACACCATGCGCGACCGGATCGTCGCGCAAGGCATCACGATCAACGCGCTCACGATCCTCAACGAATGGCCGACGCTTGATGCCTATTTCGAGAAGTACGTGATCGGTGGCCAGGGTGCGTTCGTCATTCCCTCCAACGATTACAGCGCCTACGCGGAAGCGATCTACCGCAAGCTCCTGCGCGAGATCACCGGACCCGGAATTTCCTGATGCGGCTCGTGACGGCGGCCGAGGTCCATTGGATCTGCGAATGGGAGCGGCTCGTCGGCGCACTCGCTGAGGCGCACCGCGGCCCGAAGCCTCTTGTCGATCGCTCCGAAATCCATGACGGGGATAATACCTTTCTCAATCTTCCCGCTTGGCAGCCCGGTGTTGCCATGGGAACCAAAATCATCACCGTGTTGCCGCGCAATGCAGACCGGAGCGACGGTCCCCCCGCCATCCAAGCTGTCTATCCGCTCTTCGATGGCGAGACCGGGTCACCCCTCGCGGTGATCGACGGCACCGCGCTTACCTACCGCAAGACCGCGGCCGATTCCGCATTGGGATCGCAACTTCTGTCGCGGTCCGATGCGAGTACGCTCCTCATGGTCGGCGCGGGCGCGCTCGCGCGCTATCTCATCGAGGCGCACCGCGCCGTCAGGCCGATCGACACGGTTCTCGTTTGGAACCGGCGGAAAGACAAGGCCGAGAAGCTTGCCGCGGACTGCGGCGGAGAGACCGTCGAAGACCTTTCCGCCGCTGTCCCCGCGGCCGACATCATATCTTGCGCGACCTCTTCGACGAGCCCGCTCGTCAAGGGCGAATGGCTCAAAGAGGGCGCACATCTCGATCTCGTCGGCGGGTTCACGCCGGACATGCGCGAGTGCGACGATGCGTCGGTTTCCCGTGCGCGCCTCTTCGTCGACTCGCGCTGGTTCGCGATCGACCAGCCGGGCGATTTGGCCGACCCATTGCGCCGTGGGGTGATCGGCCGCGAGAAGATCGAGGCGGATCTCTTCGATCTGTGCCAGCCCGGACACGAAATTAGACGCTTGCCCCAAGACATCACGCTCTTCAAGAACGGCGGCGGCGCGCATCTCGACCTCTTCACCGCACTCTTCATCTGGCGGAATCTATGAAGGACCCCATGGCGAACGACACCGGACTCAAGGTTTTCAGCGACCCGCGGAAACCCGCTTATCTCAATTTCGATGCGGCGAGCAGGCCGCTCCAGAACCCGATCAAGCCCGAAACCGTAAAGAAGGTGCGGGCTTATCGGCATGGCCGCATCAAGAAGAAGCTCGCCGAGCACGATTGTGCGGCGCTCCTCGTCTATGACCCGCTCAACATCCGGTACGCGACCGACTGCTCCGATATGCAGATCTGGACCATGCACAACGCGTCGCGTTACGCGGTCATCTGCACGGAGGGACCCACCATCTCGTTCGAATATGCCCAGGCGCAGCATCTCGCGAAAAATCTCGACATGGTCGATGAGGTGCGCCCGTGCACGAGCTGGTTCTTCTTCAGCGACGGCCCGCGTGTTCTCGAGCGGGCGAACAAGTGGGCCGACGAGATCGCTCGGATCGTCCGCGAGCATGGCGGCGGCAACCTGCGCCTTGCGGTGGACAAGATGGAGCCGCTCGGCGTCGATCTCCTCCGCGACCGCGGGATCACCATCGTCGAAGGCCAGGAGATCACCGAGATGGCGCGGCGGATCAAGTCGCCGGACGAGCTCGAGCTCATGCAGTGGACGATCACGGTGTGCGAGGCAGGCATGTGGCGCATGCGCGAGCACTCGGTGCCCGGAAAGAGCGAGAACGAGATCTGGGCGGAGCTCCACTACGAGAACATCAGGAATGGCGGGGAGTGGATCGAGACGCGGCTTCTCGCCATCGGCGAGCGCACCTGGCCGTGGTTCCAGGAATGCTCCGATCATGTCGGCAAGGCCGGCGAGATGCTCTCCTTCGACACCGATCTCATCGGTCCTTACGGCTACTGCGCCGATCTCTCGCGCTCGTGGACGGTCGGCGGCACGCGCCCGACCAATGCGCAGAAGCGGCTCTATTCGTTCGCCCACGAGCAGATCATGCACAACTGGGACATCATCAAACCCGGCATGAGCTTCCGCGAGTTCAACGAGAAGTCATTCCGCATTCCGGAAGAGTTCCACGAGGGCCGCTACGGCGTGGCCCTGCACGGGGTTGGGCTTTGTGACGAGTACCCATCCGTTCCAACTCACGTCGATATGGACAGGGGCAAAGGCTATGACGGCGTGTTCGAGCCCGGAATGTGCGTGTGCGTGGAAAGCTGCACCGGCTCACGCGAGGCCGGCGAAACGGTCAAGCTCGAAATCCAGGTGGTGGTCACCGAAACCGGCACCCGCCGGCTCGACAGCTACCCCTTTGAGGATTGGGTGTAGCGTCCGCTCCGGGGAGGCATTCGCGTTTGCGTTCATGGACCCCATCGTCACCCGGGCGAACGCCGGGGCCCATGGCCGTCCGAATACGGACTATTCACGAGTATCCATCACGATGCGGGATGGTTCCCGGCTTTCCGCGGGATGACGGGAGTGGGAGCGATCGCGCCCCGTAGTGTTACGAACCATCTTCCGATTCAGATTACGCGAACCTCACGGCGTGAACGGGCGGCAGCGTGTGGCTCACGCATGCCCACTGGTCGCCCTGGTTCTCGCTGATCCACAGGCCTCCCGTCGTCGAGCCGAAAGCGAGGCGGTCGCCCGTCTCATCGATGGCGAGGGCGTGACGGTAGATGAGGTCGTAGGCGTGTTCCTGGGGAAGGCCGTCGCGCAGGATCTCGAAGGTCTTGCCTCCGTCGCGCGTGCGAGTCACGACCAGCTTTCCCTCGACCGGGATCCGGTGCTCGTCCTTGACGCCCGGCACGAACCACGCGGTATCGCCATCCTCGGGATGGACGGCGACCGCGAAGCCGAACGAGGACGGCTTGACGTCCTTCACTTCCATCCAGCTCTTCGAGCCGTCGCGCGACTGGAAGATGCCATTGTGGTGCTGGACCCAGAGACGGTCGGGGGCGCCCGCCGACTGCGCCAAAAGGTGCGGATCTTGTCCGTTCGGATCGCCGGCCTGGTCGGGCGGCAGGTATTCCGCCCGCATACCCTCGGCCCGGCAATTCCAGGTTTTGCCGCCATCGTCGGTCTGCCACACGCCGCCGCAGGATACGCCCAGCCGGACCGTTTTCGAGCTCCGCGGATCGACGCAGATCGAGTGGATGCCGGGCAGGTCGGCGCCGCCGCCGAACCACTGCTTGCGCCCGGGATGATCCCAGAGCGAGCGGACGAGCTCCCAGCTCGAGCCGTTGTCGTGCGAGCGGAAGAGACCGCCGGGGATAGTGCCGCACCAGAGCAGGCCCGGCTCATCGGCGCCGCCTGCCTCGAGCGACCAGACCCGCACCACGCTCCACGGCAACGGCTTTCCCCACCGGTCGGTGTCGACGAGGTCGTCGGGCTTGGGCGGGAAAGCGGGCGTGGCGCACTCTTCCCAAGAGCCGTCGGCCTTCGTGCGGTGGAGCTTCACCCCGAAATGGCCATGGTCGAGCGCGGCGAAGCTCGTTCCGGTACGGCGGTCGTGAAGCGCGATCGAGACGTTGTCGGCGAGGAAATCGACCTTGTCGATAGCCCAGGCGCCGCTCTTGCGCGCGACCGTGAAGAGACCCTTGCGGGTCGAAACCAGGATCTGCTCACTCATGTCAGCCACCTGATAATGCCTGGAAGACGTAGATTTCGCTCCCCGGCGTCACTCTGTCGCTCAGGCCCACGCGATCCTTGACGCTCCGGCCGTCGACGATGATGGTCATGTGCTTGCGAAGGGCGGCCTGATCGTCGAGCACGTAGCCGCGGGCGCGTTCATTGACCGTGAAAACGCGGTCGAGAACGTCGCGTACGGTCTCGCCTTCGGCGTCCATCGGCGGGCAATCGACATGACGCCTGAGATTGGCGGTGAAGATCACTCTTGCCATCCCTCGAGTCTGCCGCAAGATGGCGTTCCCGTCCATCCTTCGATACGCAGATGTCTCAACCTTTTCCTGCACTTTTTCAGCCGCTCAAGCTTCGGCACCTGACCCTCCGTAATCGCATCGTGTTCGGGGCGCATACCGCGAACATGGCGGAGGGCGGCCTCCCCGGCGAGCGTCACCGCGGCTATTACGAGGAGCGGGCGCGCGGCGGCGCGGCGATGATCGTTGTCGAACCGGTACCGGTGCATCGCACGGCGGTGCTCACCCGCGGCAATTTCAGGCACTCGACGGACGATATCATCCCGCATTTCAGGCGCGTGACCGAGGCGGTGCACGCGCATGGCGCCGCGATCTGTCACCAGCTCTATCATGTCGGCCAGCATGGTGACTTCGACAATTCCTTCGAGCCGAGCTGGTCGCCATCCGGGCTTCCCTCCTTCCACGACTCGGACGGCAGCCACGCGATGAGCGAAGCCGAGATCGAGGAGATCATCGAAAGCTTCGTCGCGGCCGCCCGGCGCGCGCGAGAGTCCGGCTTCGACGGGGTCGAAATCTTCGCCGCCTATCACGCCCTCATCGACCAGTTCTGGACGCCTTTTTCCAACCGGCGCACCGATCGATGGGGCGGCGGTGTCGAAAACCGCGTGCGCTTCTCCTCGGAGATTCTCAGCCGCATCCGCAAAGCGGCGGGCGAGAACTTCATCATCGGGCTCGCGATCAATCTCGAGCCCGAGATCCCGGCCTCGCTGTCGGTCGAGGCGATGCAGGAGATCATCGCCTGGCACGACGAGCGCGGCCTCATGGATTACGTCACGTGCGGAACCGGCAGCTATTTCGCTTTCCAGGGGATCATCCCCAACGTCTTTTTCGCCGACAAGCTCGGCGCTCCTTTTGCGGAAGCTCTCAAAACGGTCACCAAGAACGCCAAGGTGCAGTGCGAGAGCCACGTCAGGACACCCGAGAACGCGGAATACGTCGTGCGATCGGGGCAGGCGGACATGGTGTCGATCGTCCGTGGGCAGATCGCCGATCCGCATCTTGCCAACAAGGCGCGCGAAGGAAGGCCCGAGGACATCCGGCCCTGCCTTTCCTGCAACCAGATGTGCTGGGGCCGACGCTACCGCGATTACTGGATATCGTGTCTCATCAACCCTTCGGCGGGGCGCGAGTTCGAATGGGGAGGAGACCGGTTCACCCCGGCCAAGCGGCCCAAGCGCGTGCTGGTCGTCGGCGGCGGCGTTGCCGGGCTCGAAGCGGCGAGGG
>JBJMRA010000014.1:0-14653 GCA_045802365.1 Hyphomicrobiales bacterium
AACACCGGCCAATGGCGCGCAGAGGAACCGTTCCGATTCGGAGTGCGCGTAGCGCCTACCGAGGGCGCGGGACTGGTCTACAGCTTCGATGGCGCGAACGATGGCAAGACCGTGAGAGGCGGGCTTCGGATCGAACCTGCGACGCGCGCCGATGGCCGCGGCGATCCCGAAGGCGAACTCCGCCCCGTGGTCCTCACCGCCAAGCTCTCCGCGGACGTAGACTCGATCGACCTGGAGAAACTCGAGCTCGCACCTCGAGATACCGCGCAAGGCTCGAGCATCCTGTCCGGGAGCGCGCATGTCAGCCTCAGCCAGGACATCAAAGTCGCGGCCGACCTCTCGGCGACTCGGTTCGACTTCGATGCGCTCGCCGGCGCCAAGGCGAAATCCCGCTTGAGGCGGGGGGAAGGCTTCGCCTTGCTTCAGGCTGTGCTCGATCTCATCCCGCGCCAAGTCGAGTTCGAAGGTTCGATCAGAGTGGCATCGCTCGTCGCGGGCGGAGCGAGCCTCGATCGCGTGAAATTGTCGGTGGCGCTGCAGGATGGCGCAATCCGCATTCGAGAGTTGTCTGCCGATCTGCCGGGGCAAGCGCGCGGATTGTTCAAGGGCCTGTTCGTGTCAACGGACGCGGGGCCCGAGCTTCTGGGCGATCTTTCGGGGGAGGCGGCGAGCCTCAAGGACTTCGTCCGATGGGTCTGGCCGGAAGCCTGGGAGGCCATTGGATCGCAGTGGACAGGCAGCCGCGGACGCTTCAAGGTCGAGGCACAGATCGATGCAGGCGCCGACCATATTCGGTTCCAGGATGCGGCCTTCCAGCTGAACGAATCGCTCGGAAAGGGTTCGCTCGCTCTGCAATTCGGCGAACGGCGGAGCGCCAGGCTCGATCTCAAAGCCGACCGTCTCGACCTCGACGATTTCGCGTCGGGCGGAGTAGCGGTCCTACCTTCATCGATTGGCGGCTGGGGGGCGCTTGCCGGGGCGCTTTCCCGCTCGACTGAGCTCGGCGACCTCACGCTCGCCCTGAACATCGGGGAGCTGACGCTCAACCGCGCCTCGGCCCGCAATGTCGTTGCCGATCTCTCGGCAAGCGGCAAGGGCGTCGACATCAAGATGCTCGGGATCGAGGACGCCCAGGGAGCGAGACTCAGCGCTTCCGGGGTCGTTACGCCTGCTTCGGGGTCGGTTTCGGCAAGCCTCACGGCTCGGGATCCGCGCGGGCTGCTCCAGCTCCTCGGCCTTACGGCGGCGGATGCCGGATCCGGATGGACTGGACCCTTGGGGGAGACCGATCTCAAGATCGAGGCCGGAGTGAAGCCGGATGGAGGGGGACTGCTCGCGACCCTTCAGATGAAGGGCAGAAGCGGTCCTCTTTCCGTCGATGGCGTGATTTCGGCCACGCCCGCCGCCGATTGGCTGGACAGCGACATTTCGGGTTCGGCGGTCCTGTCGAGCGAGAGCAGTGAGGCGCTTGCCGAGCTTGCCCGCTTCCGCCCGGTTTCCGCTCCGAACGAGAGCGCAAGAATCACCGTGACGACCACGGGCTCTGCTCGGGACGGGCTTCTCACCGACATCGAGGCCGAGGTGTTCGGTGTTCGCGCTCAATATCAGGGGACATTTTCTCTGGCCGGGCAGGCCTTTCGCGGCCATGGGAGAGCGGGATTGTTTGCCGACCGAGCGCAAGGCGTCCTCGCCGCAATCGGTTTGCCGGCATCAAGCGGGGTCGCCTCCTTCGAGAGCGATCTCGACCTAGAGCCGGGCCGGGTCTCGCTTCCATCGATCAAGGGCATGTTCGGCGGCGAGCCCGTCTCGGGCAGACTTACGGTCGAAAACGGGAGCAAGATCGCCGGGGACATTGCCTGCGGGCTTATTCGACTTCCCGACCTTTTGTCCCACGTGTTCATGCCATGGACCGGCAAAGCTCCCGACCTCGAAGGGGCGTTTTCAACGGCGTTCCCGGGCGGGCTCACCGGCGAGCTGTGGCTCAAGCCCTCCACTCTCGAAGTGCTCGAAGGGTTTGTAGTGAGCGGACCTCAGATCGGTATCACGGTAAATGGCGATGAGATTAGGCTCGCGGTCGCCGGCAAGAACCCGGACGGACAAGACGTACAGCTCGAGATCGGTTCGCAGGCGGAGGGAGGCGCGCGAAAGATCGACGGTCGCCTGTCGCTGCCCATCGATCTCGCCCAGGCGCTCGCAACCGAAGCCGGCGCTCCGATTGCGTCGGGTGTGATCCGGATCGACGCCAACGTGGCGGGAACGGGCCGAAGCCCCGCCTCGGCTCTCGCCACCCTCGAAGGGAACGGCGTCTATGAGTATCGCGGGGCGCGGCTCCAGCACGTCAATCCTGCGGGGTTTGGAAAGGCGACGGCGGAAGCGCATTCGTCCGAGGACATCAGCCGAGGGATTTCGGCGCTTTTGGATAAAGGAGAGATCGAGATTGGCGACGGCCGCGGGTCGATCAAGATCGAAAATGGAAACGCCAGATTCGAGCCGATCATCGTCAAGACCGAAGAAGCCGATCTCACGCTCACGCCGACTGCCGATCTCCCGAACGGCTCGATAGACGTCTCATCGCGTATCGAACTCAAAGCGATGAGCGATCTTCCCCCGATGAACGTCTCTTATATCGGGATCCCCGGACAGCTGCACGCGATCGTCGATTCGAACGCGCTTGAGTCCTATGTCGGCTTGAAGGTGCTGCAGCGCAATCTCGACGAGCTCGAGAGGGTTCAGCGCGAGCAGCAGAAGATCTACGAGGAGGAGCAGCAGCGACAGAAGGAAGACGAGGCCCGCCTCAAGGCCTTCTATGAGCAGCGCGATGAGCTCGATAGGCGGAGCCGCGAGCTCAAGGTGCACCGCATAAACCGGGAGTTTCAAGCCGAGATGGCCAAGGCGGAGGCCGAGCGCGCCCTGAAGGAAAACCGTGCCCTCAATAGGGCGGAGATGGCGGCCAAGATTCGGGAACTCAGAGTTCTGCGCAGGGCGGCCGCAGAGCGGGAGAAAGCCAGATCCGCGGATATCGCCGACAAAGCTCCAGCAAAACGTGCGGTAAGAGTCCCCCTTCCGAGATCGAAGGCCTCCACCGCGGACGCGAGGGCCGCTGCCGAGCCGCTCGAACCTCTCGTGCTCGTGCCCCCCGCGCAGCCCGCCTCCGACTCCGGTTCTTTCGACCTTCTCGATCTCCTTCGGCCGAGCGCAACCGACGAGAACTGGCTCAAGCGCCGCGCCCAGAACCGCTGAACGGGCGATTGCGGAGACGGCTGAGAACCCACACGCGGAGCGCGCTCGACAGGTTGCGCTCTCCGCGCCCGGCGTCGATCATGGCCACGAGCGCCGCGAGGGACTTCCCCTCCGCGCGCGCTGCATCCTGCAGGGCCGTCCAAAATTCGGGTTCGAGAGAAAGAGAGGTTCGGTGTCCGGCGATGGTAAGCGAGCGCTTGAGGCCTTTCGCTCTCGTCACTGCGGTCCGATCATGTTTTCCGGTCTGACGATACGATCAAAGTCTTCGGCGCTCACATAGCCGAGCCTCAACGCCTCCTCGCGCAAAGTGGTGCCGCGCTTGTGGGCAGACTTGGCAATCTCGGCCGCCTTGTCGTAGCCGATCGTAGGCGCGAGCGCGGTAACGAGCATGAGCGAGCGCTCGAGTGCCGCTTTGATGTTGTCCTCGCGGGGCACGATCCCGACGATACAGTTGTCCGTGAAACTCATGACCGCGTCCGCCATGAGGCGCACCGATTGGAGAAAATTGTACGCCATCACGGGATTGAAGACATTGAGCTCGAAATGGCCCTGGCTTCCGGCGACTGTGATGGTGACGTTGTTTCCGAAGATCTGCGTGCAAACCATCGTCAGGGCTTCGGATTGTGTCGGGTTGACCTTGCCGGGCATGATCGAGGAGCCGGGCTCGTTTTCGGGCAATGCGAGTTCGCCGAGCCCCGATCGGGGCCCAGAGGCCAGGAAGCGGATGTCGTTGGCGATTTTGAAGAGGGAGCCGGCGAGCGTGTTGATGGCGCCGTGACTCATCACCATGGCATCATGAGCGGCGAGCGCCTCGAATTTGTTCGGTGCAGACGTGAAGGGGAGACCGGTGATCGCAGCGATCCGCGCCGCAATCTTCTCGTCGAAGCCTTTGGGCGCATTGAGCCCGGTGCCGACCGCGGTGCCTCCTTGGGCGAGCTCCATGAGCGAAGGCAGAGTCATCTCAATGCGTTGGATGCCGTTCTTCACCTGTTGCGCGTAGCCGGAGAATTCCTGGCCAAGCGTCAGGGGCGTCGCATCCTGGGTGTGCGTGCGGCCGATCTTGATGATGTTCGCCCATTTCCGCGATTTCTGGTCGAGTGCTTCCTCGAGATGGCGGAGGGCAGGCAGGAGCTCGCTTTTGATCTGCTCGGCGCAGGCAATATGCATGGCCGTCGGATAGGTGTCGTTCGACGACTGGCTCATGTTCACGTGATCGTTGGGGTGGACGGGCTTCTTCGATCCGATCACTCCCCCGAGCATCTCGATCGCGCGGTTCGAGATGACCTCGTTAGCGTTCATGTTGGACTGGGTGCCCGACCCTGTCTGCCAGACCGTAAGCGGAAAATGGTCGTCGAGCTTGCCGTCGATCACCTCCTGGGCGGCCGCGATAATCGCCTTCCCGATGCCGGGATCGAGGCGGCCAAGCTCCATGTTCACCTCGGCCGCGGCGCGCTTGACGATGCCAAGCGCCCTTATGATCGGACGCGGCTGCGTTTCCCATCCGATCTTGAAATTTCCCCTGCTTCGCTCAGCCTGCGCCCCCCAGTAGCGATGGGCGGGCACTTCGATGGGACCGAATGTATCGGTCTCGGTGCGTGTTGTTCCGATGTCGTTCATGCGGATGATTCAACTAGCACGCCGATCTCAACGTGGGTAGCGGCGGGCGAGATAGATCATGGCGAGCAGGGAAAGCAGCGACACGGCGAGCGCGACCAGAAGGCTCGTTCGCGGCCCGCTCGAATCCAGAAGAAAGGCAAAGAGCGTTGGCGCCAGCGCGTTCAGCACGAGCTGGGGCGCGGCGATGGTTCCGAGCACGAGGCCGTACCCGTCTCGCCCAAACAGTGCGAGCGGCACCACGCCTCTGGTGATGGTGACGAGGCCATTCGACATTCCGTAGAGGATCGCGAAGGCGACCCCGAAGCGCAGCGCGAAAGCTCCCGTCGCGAACACGAACAGGGCGGTTGGCAGAAGGCCAACGGCGATCAGCCCGACAGCCATGGTGGTGATGCGATGGCCAGCGAGGATGTCGCCGATCCGGCTTGCGACCTGCGAGGGTCCGATCATGGCCGCGAGGGTCACGGCCATAACCGAACTGAACCCCAGACTTTCGAACAGAGGAACGACATGGGCCGATACCGAGGAGAAAACCAGCCCATTGAGGGCGACTACCGTGGCGAACAACGCAATGGCGGTCACCCGATCGCGGCCGATGAGGGGCGAGGCGCCTACCGGCTGGCGCTCGTCCGCGGCGCTCTCGCGATCGGGTCCAACGGGCTTGTCGACGAGCACTTTCAGGTGAATGGGCAGGCAAATCAAAATCTGGAGCACTGCATAAACCAGAAAAGTGTTCCGCCAGCCGATGCTCTCGGACAGCAGGTGACTCACCGGCCAGAACACCGTTGAGGCGAGCCCGCCGAAGAGCGTCAGATAGGAAATGGCGCGGCGCGAGCGAGGGCCGGCGACCTGCGTCAGTGACGGGAACGCCGCATCGTAGAGGGTGAACCTCATGGCCAAGCCAAGTACCGCCCACCCTGCAAAATAGATCCAGGGACTGGCCGCGAGCCCGAGGATAGTGCATCCGGCTGCGGCGAGGAGGGATCCCGCGGCCATGGATCGGCGGCCGCCGTAGACGTCGATAGCGCGCCCGGCCGCTCGAGAGACTAGCCCGCTGAGCAGAAGAGCCAGCGAGAAGGCGGCGAAGACCAACGCCTTGGGCCAGCCGCGATCGGCGATGATATCAGGAGAGAGCGCGCCGAGCGCGTAGAACGTGGTTCCCCAGCCGATAATCTGGGTGATGCCGAGGCCGATAACGGCGCGCAAAACTGGCAAGCTAGAGGCTGTCTCTCCAGATCGGGTTGGTCCAGGCACGGCGCCCGGCTTGGTCGATGAGGCTCACGCGGAACCAGGCGCTCTCCTTGGTGAGAAGCCAGCCCTTTTCGAGCCCGCGCAGATCGAGGGTAGCTCCGGTGATGGCTTTCCCGGATCGTCCGACCGTTCGGGAATGGCCGCAGGCGACCACGATCGTATTGACGGGAGAGCAGGCAACAGTCAGCTCGGTTCCGGAGACCGACACTTCGTGGATGATCGGGCCCTGGCTCGAATAGTAGTGGCCCTGCTTGAGCGCTTCGACCAGGGCTTCGGGATCGAGGCTCTCGGCCTTCACCTGCACCCAGCCGCCGAAGTGGTCGTCGGTCTTGAAATGAGCATCGTCGGTCGCGAATGCCGTCAGCCGGCGCCCTTCGGTCAGCAACTGATCGAGCAGGTACCACCCTTCGCCGCGGTCGGAGTCGACAGCGCAGCCATGGTTATAAATCTCGACCGCGTGAGCGACCTCGATCGTGCGCCCGTCCTCGATCGTGAGTTGCGACCACGCGGGGTGGGCGATCCCGACGAAGGCGCCCGCGTCCGCGGCCCGTTGGGCGAGCGCGGCGCCTGATTCTTTAGGCTCAGCCGGTTCGAAATCGAGCGGCAGCCCCGCCGCGACGATGTGCCAAAGCTCGCCGACGCTCGTCTCAGGCGCGTGAAGCTCGGAGCCAATTATGGTCGTGAAATTGTTCGACCGGAAGCGGCGCGTATCGGCGATCGGCCACCGATAAATGCCGAGGAAATGGTCGGACAGCATCATGAAGTCGTATCCCGCGTCCTTGTAGGACTCGATGACCTGATCCGGAGCAAGCGCGCCATCGGAGAGGGTCGAATGGGTATGCAGGTTCCCGCGCCAGAAACGGCCTGGAAGCGAGAAGGGAGATACGTCCACCATGCGAGTTTCCTTGGAACGATGCGGGAACGAGAGCTCTGACGCGATCAGATCGACATTTGCATTCCGAGCTCGACCACGCGTTGAGGCGGGATGCGGAAGAACTCGATCGCCCGCGCCGATTGGTTCGCCAGCATGATGAACAAGCGTTGCTGCCACAAGGGCATGCCCGCACTCGGCGATGTGAGGATGGCGCGCCGGCCCAGGAAGTAGGATGCTTGCATCGGGTCGATCGCGAGGCCATAGGGCTCGCACAACCGAAGTGCCGCAGGCACGTCCGGCTGTTCCATGTAGCCGAACCGCGCTTCGACCAGGAAAGCGCCGAGCGGAAGTTTCTTCACGCTCACACGGTCATGAGCGTGCACGCGGGGCTCGTCCATGGTCTCGATGGTGACGAAAACCAGGATGTCGTGAAGCACCCGGTTGTGCTTGAGGTTATGCATGAGCGCGCTCGGCGCATAAACGGGATCGGTCTGAAGGAAGACCGCGGTGCCGGCGACGCGGCTCGGTGGATGGCGCTCGAGGCTTTCGAGCAGCCCCGCGAGCTCGATGCTGTCCTTCCGGAGCCGCTCGGCCAGGAGCCGCCGGCCCTGCATCCAGGTGTACATCAAAAGGATGAGCACCGAGCCGATGAGAACGGGCATGTAGCCGCCGTGCGGCAGCTTGAGAGAGTTCGATGCGAAAAAGGCCGCTTCGACCACGAAGACGAGACCGAGCAGTGGCAGGACCACATAGGGGGATAAATTGCGGGATTTCCAGAAAAACAGGGCGGCGAGCATAGTGTCGATGAGCATCGATACGTTGACGGCGATGCCGTAGGCCGAAGCGAGATTCGAGGAGGAACGGAAAACGATGACGAGGAGGAGCACTCCGGCGAGCAATATCCAGTTCATGTGCGAGATATAGATCTGCCCGGATTCGCTCTCGCTCGTATGCGTGATGCTCATGCGCGGCAGGATACCGAGCGCGATCGCCTGCTGCGCGATCGAGAAAGCCCCGGTGATCACCGCCTGGCTCGCGATCACCGTGACGACCGTCGCAAGCACGACGAGCGGCAGGAGCGCCCAGTCCGGCGCCATCAGGTAGAAGGGATTGGTCACAGCTGAGGGATTGGCGTGAACGAGCGCGCCTTGACCGAGATAGTTGAGGAGCAGACCCGGGAACACGACGGACAGCCAAGCCATCCTGATCGGTGTTTTGCCGAAGTGCCCCATATCGGCATAGAGGGCCTCCCCGCCGGTGACCGCCAGGAAAACACCGCCCATGATGAGCAGCGCGAGCTGCGGTTGCTCCAGCAGCATATCGACGCCATAGGCCGGGTTGAACGCGAGGAAGATGCGCGGGTCCTCGGCGATGTGCATCGCGCCCATAGCCCCGATCACCACGAACCATACGATCGTCACGGGCGCGAAGAAGGAGGCCACTCCCGCCGTCCCATGGTGCTGAAAAAGAAAGAGCGTGACGAGCACGACGAGCGCCAGCGGCACGACGAACTGCTCGAGATTGGGGTTGATCACCTCGAGGCCTTCGATCGCCGAGACGACGGAGATTGCCGGCGTGATCATGGCGTCCCCGAAAAAGAAGGCGGCGCCGACGATCCCGATCCCGAGGACGACGCCGCCCTTCCGCTTGAGCACCGTCTCGACCAGTACCACGAGGGAGAGAATGCCGCCTTCGCCCTGGTTGTCCGCCCGCATCAGGAGAACGATGTACTTCACAGTCACGATGAGAATGAGAGCCCAGATCAGGAGCGAGGCGACGCCCAGCACGCTCGCGCGAAGGTCGGCCTGATCGTCAGCGACGACATGGCTCAGCGCTTCGCGCATGGCGTAGAGCGGGCTCGTTCCGATGTCGCCGAAAACGACCCCCAGCGACGCGAAGGCGAGCTTGAGCGTCGCGCGGGAACTCTCGGGCCGTTCGCTTTCGACAAAGGTCGTTGTCATCGCGACAAGCGGGTCCTGCTTGATCGAGTGGCGCAACCGTTTTCGGGCGCTACTTCGCCGTGACGACCGTCCGGCATTCGGGCGGCAGGGCGGAGATGGTCATAGGCTTCGGCGGCTTGGTCGGCTTGGCCGAGGGGCTCGGCGGTCGCCAGGGCGCATCGCTCAGCCAGTAGGCGAGCTCCTCGCCGCACCCGGTGCCGTCCTTGGGCTTCGGCGTCCACTGGTCCTTGCACCCGGGCGAGTCCTTCGGACACCTGATCCGGATGTGGAAATGATAGTCGTGGCCGTAATAGGGGCGCACTTTGGCGAGCCATGAGCGGTCGCCGGTCGCCCACCTGCAGAGCGCCGCCTTGATCGGCGGATGGACGAAAATCCGCACGACCTCGGCGTAGGAGGCAGCCCGCTTGATGAGCCGCGCGTGCGCCTCGGTCCACACTTTGGGATCGATCCGCTTGTGATCGAGCACGACCGGGGTCGACATGACCATCTCACGTTCTTCGGGCGTGAGGTCGTGATCGGGCATCGGGGTGAGCCAGACGTCGGCATCGAGCCCGATCTGATGGCTGGCGTGGCCGTCAAGCATTGGCCCGCCACGGGGCTGCGAGATGTCGCCGATCATCAGCCCGTTCCAGCCGTCATACCGTTTTGCGTCGGCCGCGAGCCGCTCGAGCAGTGCAATGAGGTTGGGATGGCCCCAGTAGCGGTTCCGGGAAAGCCGCATGACCTGCCAAGCGGGACCCGTGACGGGAAGCATCGTCGCTCCTGAAAGGCATCCTCGTGCATACGAGCCGATCGAGCGGGTGGACATGTTGACCGCGGGAGCCTTCTGCGCGCCAAAGAGCTTCTTCACGGGGATCTGGTCGACGGGCTTGCCGCTGATGTCACCGACAACGGGCGGCGGCCCGACGCTCTGGGCGCCAGCTACCTTCAAGCCGAGGACGGCGAGCGCCCCGAGGGCCAACGCTATAGTCAAGGAATGCCGCATCAAGAGGCCCTACTTCTTCCGGAAAGAGTCAAGCGAAACAACCTTGACCGGCTCAGGTTCTCTATCCGAACCGGCTGAAGAGGCGGCCTCGACCGCTGGGGCGGTTGGCTCGGTTCCTGAGTCTTTCGACGGAACCTGGTCTTGCGGAGCGGTGGTTTCGAACTGGAGGCCGAACTGAACCGAGGGGTCGAGAAAGCCTTTAACCGCATCGAACGGGACCACCAGCTTTTCGGAAACGTTGTCGAATGAGAGCTCGACCTCAAAGGCCGCCTCATGGACCGACAGGTTCCAGAACTGGTGCTGCAGCACGATGGTCATCTCGCGGGGATAGCGCTGGCTCAAGCGCTCCGACAGAATGACTCCCGGAAAGCGGGTATCGAAGGCAATATAAAAATGATGATCGCCGGGAAGGCCCGTTCGCATGACCTTGCGTAAGGCTGCCCGCACCACTCCGCGCAACGCCTCTAGCGCCAGAAGATCGTAGCGCATCAAGTCTTCGGGCATGATTCTCTTTCGGGCACGGTCCGCGTGATCATAGGCGGAGCGGGCATGTAAGTCACCAGAGGGAGAGAGGAGAGTGCAGGCTTCTGTTGCCAGGTGCCTGCGAACCCCGCCTCGACCGGCTAAGGCCGAGGGCTTGATTTCGGTCTATCGCGCTGCGTTACGCAGCGAGAGCAACCGGAGCATAGTTGTCGTTGGCAACTATATGTCGGCCCGGTGACGACGGTACCATCTCGGGCAAAAGTCCATCCTTTACGCCCTCGTCGATCCTGTTTCACCCCCCTAGTGAATGGTGGAGGTGCCGGGTACTGCCCCCGGGTCCGATGGGTTTATTGCGATGGCCGTTTATCGCCATAGCCGCCCTCGCGGGAGGCAGTGCGTATATAAGCCTGAGGATCGCATCTGCAAAGGGCCATCCAGCGACCGCTTGCGACTCACGAAGAGGACCCTGCTAGAATGGGAGCTAGGTCGCCGCCGGTCAGGACGCATGCAGCAGTACCTCGAATTGATGCAGAAAGTGCGCGAGACCGGTGTGCACAAGAACGACCGAACCGGCACCGGCACCCTCTCCATCTTCGGGCACCAGCTGCGCTTCGACCTCGCCGCAGGTTTTCCGCTCGTCACGACAAAGCGGCTGCACCTCAAGTCGATCATCTACGAGCTCCTGTGGTTCCTACGCGGCGACACGAACGTCCGCTATCTCGACGAGAATGGGGTGACGATCTGGGACGAGTGGGCGGACGAGAACGGCGATCTCGGTCCCATATATGGAGCACAATGGCGTTCGTGGCCGACACGTGATGGCGGGGTCATCGATCAGATCGCAGAGGTCATCGCGGCGATCCGCAGCAAACCCGATTCGCGCCGGCTCATCGTCACCGCCTGGAATCCGGCGGACATCGGGCGGATGGCGCTTCCGCCCTGCCACTGCCTCTTCCAGTTCCACGTCGCCGACGGCCGGCTCTCGTGCCAGCTCTACCAGCGGTCCGCGGATATCTTCCTCGGACTCCCGTTCAACATCGCCTCTTACGCGCTGCTCACCCATATGGTCGCGCAGGTCACCAGGCTGAAGCCCGGTGACTTCATCCATACGCTCGGCGATGCCCACCTTTATCTCAATCACCTCGACCAGGCTGACGAGCAGATGCGGCGCGAGCCGCTGCCGCTGCCGCGGCTCATCCTGAAACGTGACGTCACCGACATTGACGATTTCCGCTTCGAGGATTTCGAAATAGTGGGCTACCGGTCGCATCCCCACATCGCGGCTCCGGTAGCGATTTGATTTTCGGTCCCGATTTCCGGGCCGGGCTCGCTCGGCCGCTCTATCGCCCTGCCATTCCGAATGGGCTTGGTTGGGCCATCGCCGTCTTCTTGATCCTCCTCGTTATCAACCAGCTGCTGCAGCTTGGATTCGGGATCGCGTTCAGCCTGGCCCTTCCCGCGACTGCGGTGACGGCGCAGTCCGCACTGCGGCCGTTCATGATCGGCTTGCTGCCGGCGGGCCTGGTCACGGCGGGTGTGGCGTTAGGACTGGCATATCTGCGCGGCGGACGGCCCCGGGACGCGCTGGCGCTGCGAATTCCCGTGCTCGGGCCGGGCGGCTGGGCCGTGGTAGTGCTCGGATTCTTGTTCGTGATCTATCTGTTCATTGCGCTCGCCGTCTATTCGCTCTCGATAGACACGACAGCCAGAGGCGTGGTCGAGGCGGCAATGTCCGGGCTCGCGAGCGATCCGGCCTATGCCGCAATGGTGGGCGGGATTGCGATCGGAGCCCCGCTCGCGGAAGAGATGACCTTCCGTGGACAGATCTTTGCGGCCCTGTCCCGGAGCCGCCTCGGCGTTTCGGGCGCCGCCGTGCTGACCTCGCTCGTCTGGGCCTCGATCCACATCACCGAGCCTCTCTATGCGATCGGGCTCATTTTCGTCATGGGACTTGCGCTCAGCTTTCTCCTGATCCGCTTCGGCAGCTTGTGGGTCACCTTCGCTTGCCACGCCGTTTGGAACGGCATTTATTCGCTGGCGCTGTTGGCGTTCTCTCAGACATGACGCTTGTCATCCGACAGGCGGTGCCGGGCGAGGAGGACCTCATTCTCAGGTTCATCCGCGACCTCGCCGACTACGAGAAGCTCCATCACGAAGTCGTCGCGGACCGGGATCGGATCAGGGACACGTTCTTCGCGCCCGCTCCTCGCGTATTCTGCGACGTCGCCGAGTGGAACGGAGAGCCGGCAGGCGCCGCGATTTGGTTCTACAACTACTCCACGTTCCACGCCCGCCACGGCATCTATCTCGAGGATCTCTTCGTCGAACCGGCGCATCGCGGGAAGAGGATAGGCAAGGCGCTCCTCGAAAATCTCGCACGCCGCTGCATGGACGAGAAATTGACGCGCCTGCAGTGGTGGGTCCTCGACTGGAACTCGCCGGCGATCGAGTTCTATCGATCCCTCGGCGCGAGGCCCATGGACGAGTGGATGGTGTTCCGGCTCAGCGGCAGCGCGCTCCAGGATCTCGCCCGATGAAGAGCCCGCGCATCGCGTTAGTCGTTGCCGTCGCGCGCAACGGCGTCATTGGGCGTGATGGACGGCTCCCCTGGCGGATGGCCTCCGATCTCGCGCAATTCAAGGCGATCACCACGGGAAAGCCCATTATCATGGGCCGGAAGACCTGGGAGAGCCTGCCGCGCCGTCCCTTGCCCGGCCGGCTCAACATCGTCCTGACCCGCAAGACCGATTTCCTCGCCGAGGGGGCCGCGGTTGCGCATTCGCTGGACCAGGCGGTCGAGATCGCCCGGGGGACGGGCGCTTCGGAGATCTGCGTGATCGGCGGCGCCGAGATCTTCGCCGAGCTTCTGCCCCGGACGGATCGTCTCTATTTGAGCGAAGTCGATCTCGCGCCCGAGGGCGATGTGGTTTTCCCCCCGATCAGAGCTTCCGAATGGCAGGAGATTTCTCGGCAGAGTTTCGACCGCGGTCCGCGCGATGATGCGGGCTTTGTTCTTCGCGTTCTTGACCGAGTGGCGTCCGGTCCGCAAAGTTGAACGATGGTTCAATATCCTGCCGATCCCGAGGTGGTCGTAATCGGAGCGGGAGCGGCCGGCATCGGCGCCGGCCTCGCGCTCGCCCGTGCCCGCGTGCCGTTCATCATTCTCGAGGCCAGGCACCGCATCGGCGGGCGCGCCTACACCGATACCGATAGCCTCGGCCATCTTTGGGACCACGGCTGCCATTGGTTTCACTCGGCCGACCGGAACGTGCTCCGCCGGCTGGCCGACAGATTGGGCCATGGCTACGTCTCGACGCCCCGCGCTCTTCTCGTCAATCGCTACATCGGAGGGAAGTGGATCAGCAACCCTTTCGAAGGCGACTACGTTTGGGAACTCCTCGCGGCCATCCCGGAGGCTTCTCGGAACGGTGAAGATCCGCCTGCGAGCGCGGTGCTGGACGAGCGGCATCCCTGGTACCCGCTGATCCATCACTGGATCACCCTCATGTATTCGGTCGAGCCCGCCGAGGTGTCGACCCTCGATGCGGCCCGTTACGAGGATACGCACATCAACCTCCCGGTCCGCGACGGATACGGAGCGATGATTGCGAAGCTCGGGGCAGGACTGCCGATCAGAACCGGAACGGCGGTACGGACCGTCACCGCTGAACGGGGGCGTGTAGTCATCGAGACCGAGACTGGAACCCTGACCACCAAAGCGGCGGTGATCGCAGTGCCGGCGCGGGCCATCCAGATGGGGAGACTGACGATCAGGCCCGAGATCGCGCCCGATCTCGTCCAGGCTTATGAAGACGTCCCGATGGGCTGGTACGAGAAGGTCGGCATCGCGTTCGACCGGGCAATCTCCGACCAAATCGAGATCCCTTATGCCGACATCTTCGACCCGGTGTCGCCTGAGACTCGGCCGCTCAATTTCGAAGTCCATCCGTTCGGTCGGCCGATCGCGATTGGGCACATGGCGGGCGATCTCGCACGCGACCTGGCCGGGGCAGGGGAGCAGGCGATGATCTCCTTCGCCATCGAAACGCTCGCCAGGGCTTACGGCGGCGACATTCGGCACAAGGTCGTGAGATCGGCCGTCACGCGCTGGTCTGCCGATCCCTATATCAACGGGGGCTATTCGTGCGCGAGGCCCGGGCGCGCCGACGCGCGGAAGCGATTTTCGGACCCGATCCATGATCGCGTGTTCCTGGCTGGAGAGTATGTCCACAGATCCGCCATGGC
>JBJMRA010000129.1:0-10303 GCA_045802365.1 Hyphomicrobiales bacterium
CGCGCTTGTAGGAGGCACCCGTCGGGCAAACGGTCACGCAGGCCGGCTCCTCGCAGTGGAGGCACGACCGCGGAAAGTGCACGACACGCGAGCGTTCTCCGGCACCGTCTTCATCGACCTCGTACCCGTGCACCCGGTTGAGCCACACTCCGGATGGATCGGGGCCGTATGGATCCTCGTCCGTCAGGGGCGCCGAATACCCTTGCGTGTTCCATTCCTTGCAGGACGTGACGCAAGCCTGGCAGCCGACGCAGGTGTCGAGGTCGATCACGAGGCCGAGCTTCTTCTGTCCCGGCGCGGACGTATCGGGAAGCGAAGTCATGGGGCCGGCGCCCTTTCTCGTTCCCCTGGTCGAGACCGGCGAAGCGACAGCTTCAGTCTGGGGAATTGCGGTTTGGTCACGCTCGACCGGTCCACCTTCTCTACGCGAACTTTGAGGTCGTACCAGGCAGCTTGGCCGGTGATCGGATCAGCGTTGGCGTACCTGAACCCGTCTTCGCGGGCAGGCAGAAGTTCGCCTATCAAGTGATTGAGCAGGAATCCCTTTTTTGCCTCGGGTGCCGATGAGTCAAGGTTCCATGATCCCGCCCGTTTGCCGATCGCGTTCCATGTCCACACCGTGTCCCTGTTGGTCCCGTCCATGAGCTTGAGCTCGGCGGTGATTTCGCCCGCCGCGGACGTGACGCGCACCCAATCGCCATCCGACAATCCGAGCTCTCCGGCGCGGGCACGGTTCATGTAGAGCCAATTGCGGCCGATGATCTGCCTGAGCCAGGCGTTCTGAGATCCCCAGGAATGATACTGAGCCATCGGCCGCTGGGTGATCGCATGCAGCGGATACATCTCCTCTTCGACGAGACACTCCTCGAACGGCGCGTACCAGAAAGGGACGGGATCGAAATACCGCTCTATTCGTACCCGGTGCTCGGGGGGCGGCCTGACCGACCCATGACCCTGCGCCGCGAGCCGGAATTTCTGCAAGGGCTCGCAATAGATCTGGAAGAAGATGGGCTCGGCGCGGCCGAGAAAGCCGAAGTGCTGGGCCCATTCGAGATAGTCCCGATTGGCATGCCGGTAGTATTTTACGTGGTCGGGAAGCTCGTAGAACCAGTGGCAGCCGTTCTCGATATATCGCTCGAGCTGCTTCGGGTTGTGCCCGCCGCGTCCGTGGAGCACTCCCTCCTCGCCGCGCCAGCCGGCAAGCGGGCCTATTCCGGGCGAGCGCTCATGATTGACAATGTAGTCCGCATAGCCGCCCGGAAAACGCGCCTCGCCCGATGCGGTCGTCATGCCCGGCAATCCGAGACGGGCGCCGAGATCGAGCAGCACGTCCTGGAACGGCCTGACATCTCTATCGGGCGCGACCACGGGCTGCCTGATCGAGTCGGCCGGACCATCGGCCTCCGAGATGGGGCGGTCGAGGAGCGAGATGCAATCCCAGCGCTCGAGATAGGTCGTGTCCGGGAGAACGAGATCGGCGTACCACACCGTCTCCGACGCGTAGGCGTCGGAATAGATGATCTTGGGAATCGCATACTCGCCGGTCGCCTCATCTTTTTTCGTGAGGTCGGCCAGCGTCTTCTCGACGTTCATGGCCGAGTTCCAACCCATGTTGGACATATAGAGAAACAGGACCTCGATCCCGTACGGCTCGCGGGCGGCGGCGTTGGCGATAACCGATTGCAAGAGGCCGTGAGCAGCAATCGGCGCTTCCCAGGAAAACGCCTTGTCGATCCGCTGCGGCCGGCCATCCTTGTCGACCAGAAGATCTTCGGGTTCTGTGACGAAGCCGAGCGGCGGACCCGGCAACGGCGTATTCGGTTTGACCTGGCCCGGCTTGCCTGCGGGTTTGACATGGGGGGGAACCGGCTTCGGAAACGGCGGACGATAGCGGTAGCCGCCCGGCACATCGATCGTGCCCAGGAGAATCTGCAGCAGATGAAGGATGCGGCAAGTGTGAAAGCCATTCGAATGGGCCGAGATGCCGCGCATCGCGTGCATGGAGACGGGGCGCCCGACCATGCGGTCGTGGAAACGGCCGGCCCAGTCCATCCAGGCGATATCGAGGGAGACGGTCTCTTCGAACGCCACCCGCGCCAGCTCGGCGGCAATACGCCGTATCGTCGCCGCTTCGATCCCACAGCGAGAGGCGACGGCCTCGGGTGAATACTCGTCGCCCAAGAATCGCTCCGCGATGAGCTGAAACGAAGGAACCGCCGAACGGCCGTCGGCGAGCGTAAAGGTCCCCACAAGCTTGGGCGCGGTGTTCGAGCGCATGGCCGAGATCGGCCGGTCCATCATTGCATCGAAGACCAGAGGGTCGCCGGCCCGATCGCGGGCGAAGAGCCCGTGATCGGCGCCGCCCGGATCGGATATCGCCAGCCAGGGCGCATTCGTGTAGCGCGCGAGATAGTCGAGATCGATTTTATGCGTGCGCAGAAGCTCGTGAACGAGCGCGCCGGCGAACAGCCCATCGGTCCCGGGCCGGATCGAGACCCACTCGTCGGCGATTGCCGAATAGCCGGTCCGCACCGGGTTCACCGATACGATCTTCACGCCACGTTTCTTGAGCTGTCCGAGCCCGATCTTGATCGGATTGGAGGCATGGTCCTCAGCGACCCCGAAAAGCATGAAGTACTTGGTGTGCTTCCAGTCGGGCTCGCCGAACTCCCAGAAGGATCCGCCGAACGTATAGATTCCCGCCGCGGCCATGTTCACTGAACAGAACCCGCCATGCGCGGCGTAATTGGGCGTTCCGAACTGGGTCGCCCACCAGCCGGTCAGCGCCTGGCTCTGGTCGCGGCCGGTGAAGAAAGCGAGCTTTTTCGGGTCCGTGTTGCGAACTTCTGAAAGCCACAGAGTGGCAATCCGCAGCGCCTCTTCCCACTCGATCTCGCGAAACTCGCCTTTGCCGCGCTCGCCCACCCTGAGCAGCGGCTTCGACAACCGCGCCGGCGAGTAATGTTGCATAATGCCGGCCGCCCCCTTGCCGCAGATGACGCCGCGGTTGACGGGGTGGTCGCGGTCGCCCTCGATGTATTTGACGGTGCCGTCCTTGAGATAGACTTTGATCCCGCAGCGGCAGGCGCACATGTAGCAGGTAGTGGTCTTCACCTCATCCCAGGTCTTGAGCGAAGTGTCGATGCGGGGCTCCGGCATTGGGGCCTATCTACAAGAGGGGGGCGAGTGCGGCCATAGCGCCACGCCCCCGCGAACGGGGGAGCCAAGGAGATTCCTGCCATCGCCTCCTGAAATTTGATCCCTCCAGAGCTTGGCCCTATGGTGGTCCAGGGAGAGCTGATGCGCGACTGGCTGGTCCATATCCGCCGCAACGAATATGCAAGCCTGCAGACCCAGATCCGGGAGGCTCTGGTCGGGGCCATCCTCGATGGTCAACTTGCCCGCGAGGAACCCATCCCGTCCACCCGCAAGATGGCGAAGAGTCTCGGGGTTTCGAGGAATACCGTGGTGCTCGCCTATCAGGCGCTCCTCGACGAGGGCTATCTCGCCGCACGGGAGCGCTCAGGATACTACGTAGCCGACAAGGCGTTCGAGCCGCGGCTGGCGGCGCGGAAGAACGAGCCGGCCGAGAGCGAGCCCAGGCTCTCGAGTCCGGATTGGAATGAGCGGCTCGTCAAGCACCCCTCGCAGCAAAGAAACATCTCGAAGCCGCTCGATTGGCAGACCTATCCTTATCCCTTCATCTACGGGCAGGTCGACCACACCCTCTTTCCCCTCGCTGAATGGCGCGACTGCGCCCGCCAGGCGCTCGGCAAGAAATGGCTCGGAACCTGGACCAACGACACCTGGGCTTACGACGATCCGCTTCTCGTCGAGCAGATACGCAGGCGCATCCTGCCACGCCGCGGCATTCTCGCCGCCGACGACCAGATCCTCATCACGCTCGGCGCCCAGAATGCACTTTACCTGATTGGGAGCCTGCTCGTGAACGAGAAGGTCCGCGTCGGCATCGAGGATCCCGGGTTCCCGGATATGCGCAACATCTTCCGTCTCAAAACGGAGAACGTTGCCCTCCTCCCAATCGACGAACAGGGGCTCGTCGTGGACGAGCGCCTAGCTGGCCTCGATTTGGTGTTCGTGACCCCGAGCCATCAGTTTCCGACCACCGTCACCATGCCGCTCGAGCGGCGAATGGAGCTCCTCAAGCTTGCCAACGCGCATGACCTTGTCATCGTCGAGGACGATTACGAGTTCGAAACCAACTATGTGAACGAGCCCTGCCCAGCGCTCAAGTCGCTCGACGACAGCGGCAGGGTCGCCTATGTCGGTTCGCTCTCGAAAACGCTGTTTCCCGGGTTGCGCCTCGGGTTCCTAGTGGCGGCGAAGCCGCTGATCGAAGAGGCGCGCGCGCTTCGCCGGCTGATGGTGCGCCATGCGCCAAACAACAACCAGCGCACGGCAGCGCTCTTCCTCTCGCTTGGTCATCATGACACGCTGATCCGCCGGCTTCACCGCGCCTATCGAGCGCGCTGGGAGATCATGGGCGCCGCGCTCGCAGCGCACGTGCCGGCCTCGGCCCGCATTCCAACATTCGGGGGCACGAGCTTTTGGGTGAGCGCCAGAGACGGGCTCGATACGGAAGAACTTGCGCGACGAGCCGCAAGCAAGGGGATCCTCATCGAGCCCGGCCGCATCAACTTCGGAGCGCGCGACGCGCCACGCAATTATTTCCGGCTCGGCTTCTCCTCGATCGAGGAAACGAAGATCGAGCCCGGCATCAAGCTCCTCGCCGAGACAATGGGCTGAATCCAGCGGGCTCACTCGCAAATCCGGTAATTGGCGCTCTTGCCGTGCACGCCGAGATCGAAATGGTAGTGAGACGCGTGCGCGGCGTTGGATCCCGGGCCAAGGACGGTCGTGAAATAGCCGCAAGCGGAAACCCGCAACGCCATCAGGAGCCGGCGAGCCGGGCCGTCGGGCGCGGCAACCTCCGCAATCTCGATCCGCTTGCCCCCGGCAATGAGCGCGTCGATGTCGATGGCATTTCCGGACGCATGTTCGCTCATCTTCGCCGCCGCTTCGCCGACTCTTCCCCGGCATTGAAAGCCAGGTCCTGTCGACAAGGCGTCGAGCTTCGCTCCTCGATGCGCGGCGACGACGGGAGCCGCGATATCCGCCACCCAAATCGCGAACTGCTTCGCGAATGTGCAAGCGAGAACGGGATTGCCCGGCAGCGAAACCAGGCCAAGAACCGACTTCACCGATTTCAGCGCAACCGGATCGACGACACTGCAAGAGGTACCGTTGACCCTGTCCTGACCGTCCGAGAAATCCACCCCGAGGCGGGTAAGGTCTGCACGGCACGCAGCATTTCCCGCCGAAGGAGGAGCGCTCCGCGGAGACATCGGCTGAGCCGGGCTTTCCTCGCGCTTCGGCTCGCTTGGCGGGGGTTCTGCCATCTGCTTCGGCGGCTCGGATGGCGGCGTCTTGATCCGTTCGCCCGGTTGTTCGGGAGCAAGCTCTTCGGGTTTCGGCCGCGGCAACACCGGCGCAGGCTTGCCGGCGACTGTTGAGGGAACGGGCTTCTCCGGCGCGGGCTCCGCCGGCGCATGCTTCGCTGGCGCGGGCTTCTCCGGCGCATGCTTCGCTGGCGCGGGCTTCACGATCGGCTCTGCTTTCTTCTTTCTCGTCGCGGCAGCAGGCTTATGGGCTGGCCGCCGGGCTTTTGCGGGCCGGCTTGGCTTGCGGCATCCGATCTCGAGCTTGCTGCAGAGGAAACGTGCAGGACCGGTTGCGGCGAACGCCTCAGGTGAGGAGAAGCCACTCGCCAGCACCAAAAACGCAAGAACAATCGCGCGTCTGTTCATCCGGCGCCCTGCATTCATCGCAGCGCCGCATGCGCCGCCCGCATTTATCGCCACCCCGAACTGGGATATGGGAGGCAGGGATGACGGCGCAAGCACATTCCGACAACAAGGCCCTCTCCGTCCTCTGTGCATGTCTCGCCGTCGGCATCTCGTCGGCGGGCGATGCCCTCGTCAAATGGATGAGCGGCAGCTATCCGGTGCACGAGATCCTGTTCATCAGGTGCCTCTTCGGCTTCCCCATCCTCGCCGCGATCGTTCACCGCCGGGCGAGCTTTCGCGCCATGTTCGCGGCCGGCTGGCAATGGAGCGCTCTTCGCGGAATGATCATGGCGAGCTCCTATCTCGCGTTCGTTCTCTCGATCGCAGCGATGCCCATGGCGGCGACCGTCGCCATCTATTTCGTAATGCCGCTGATCGTCGCTCTTCTCGCCTGGCCGCTCCTCGGGGAGCGAGTGCGGCCACACCGTTGGCTGGCAATCATCGCGGGCTTCGCAGGTGTCACCATCATGATCGATCCCGGACGCGGCATGCTCGAGCCGGCGGGCCTCCTCGCCCTCTATTCGGCGTTCGGCTATGCGCTGAGCCAATCCCTCGCGCGACGGATCCTACGCACTATCCCGCCCGCGATGATGGCCTTCCATGCCAACGCGATCTATTGGGTGATGGCGAGCGTGCTCGCGCTCGCGTTCATGGGAGCGGATATTGCAGCCGCCGGGCACAAGAGCCTCGCCTTTCTTGCACGCCCGTGGATCGTACCCTCGACCGCCGACCTCATCGGGCTGGGGCTCCTCGGATCCACCGTTGCGGTCGCCATGGTTCTTTTCGCGACAGCCTACAAATATGCCGAATCGAGCTTCGTCGCTCCGTTCGAATACACGGCCATGTTCTGGGCAGCGGCTTACGGCTTCATGGTGTTCGGAGACATTCCGGGGCCTCGAACATTGTGGGGCGGAGCAATCGTCCTCCTCGCGGGGCTCTTCATGCTCCACATGGATCGCCGGCTCGCTCCCGCTCCGCTGAGGGTCTAGCAACGTAACCTTTCGGAATCGCGCGAGAGGCCGCGCCGCCGGAACCATTCACACCCTCTCCTATTGGATTCCCCACAGTCCTAGAAAGGAGGAATTCATGTTCGGAAAACTTGCTATTACGGTAGGTTTTGCAGCGCTCTTGAGCGCAGCTCCAGCACTCGCGCAAGACACCTCACAGCAGCCCATCTACAAGCCCCCGGCCAGTCAGGGCAGCAGCGGTGGCCAGCAAGGCGGCTCGAACGCTTCGGGCAGCCAGAGCGGCGGTCAGACAATGAGCCAGGATACCGGCGATCAGAGTGGCAACCAGACCACGAAGAAGCTCAAAAAGAATACGCAATCTGATCAGTCTGGCCAGCAGACGACGGATCAGCAACAGACCACGGATCAAGGCTCGGGCACCACCAAGAAAAAGAAGAACCAGCAGAACACTCAGTCCGGTCAGAATACTGACCAGCAGCAGGCCACCGAGGGCGAGTCCGGCACGACCAAGAAAAAGAAGAACCAGCAGAACACCCAGTCCGGTCAGGACATGAACCAGGCCACCGACCAGGGCAACGGGACCAATAACAAGAAGCAGCAGAACACCGCCGATCAGGGCAATGGCCAGAACGGCTCGAAACAAGTGACGACCGGTGCTACCGGCAAGGTTGCGACCGAGATTACCGCCAAGCAGAAGACGGTCATCAAGAAAACAATCGTGTCCGAGCACGTGCATCGCGTGCCGAGGAGCAAGCTCAAGGTCAGCCTCAACGTCGGCGTGGTCGTTCCTTCGACGATCGAGCTTCGGCCGCTCCCGGCGGCAATCATCAAGGTCGTCCCGGAGTATGAGGGTTACCTCTTCTTCGTCCTCGATGACGGAACGATCGTGATCGTCGAACCCGGCACTCTCCAGGTGGCTTACATAATCACCGCCTGAGAGCTCGCCACGATCTCGCGCATCCGAGAGGCGGGAGCCGATGCTCCCGCCTCTTTGCATTGACCCCAGGACCGCCGGAGGGAACTCCGGAACCGGTATCTCGTTTCGCAAGTACTTCAAACAACGTGGAGGAACCCAATGCTGAAATATGCCCTACCCGCCGCCCTGGTGATGGCATTCGCCGTTCCGGCCGTGGCCGCCGACACATTCTACGTCGTCCAGGACAAGGAGAAGAAGACCTGCACGGTCGTCAAGGAAAAGCCGACCACCACCAACATGGTCGTCGTCGATGAAAACGGCATGACCTTCACGACGGAAGAAGAAGCCCAGGCCGCCATGAAGAAGACGAAGGTGTGCGTGAGTCAGTAGGGGCGCGTGCAAAAATTGAGGGCCCGATTTGAGATCGGGCCCTTTTTTCGTTTGTTCGGATTTCTATTTGTAGACTTTAATGATCTTACGCGTACCCGCGTCGACGAGCACCCGATGCTTGTTGACGACCGCATATCGATATTTCTTAAACTTCGGCACCTCGACCACTTCGACCGTATCGGGAAGAACGCCGCCTACGACCACGTCGCCCTGGACCTCAACCGAGTTTTCCGGCTGCTCCATGACCCAGGTGTCGACTCCGGGATCGACGACCACGGTATCGGCGAAGCTCGTTGCGGGAAGCACTGCGAGCGCCGAGAACGACGCGCACACGATCAAAAATTTCTTCATTCGGATTCTCCTCGATCTGAGTTCCTAGCAAGGTTGAACGCAAGCCGGTCGAGCCGGTTCCCAGCCTACCCGACGGCAGAAGGCGCCGCCGTGGCTTTCCACACCCCACCGGCCTGAGCCGTCTTCCCTGACAGGCTGTTCTTGGGTTAATCTCACTGGAAAGGGTGGGGGTGAGGGTGGTCCTTAGACTGATCGTCGGGGCCGTGTTGGCTTCCTTAGGTATTGTTCCATGCGCGGCGAGGCCTGCCGTCACGGGGGTGAATGAACCCACGGCGAAATTCGACGCGCCGACAGGATCGAACGCCGCCGCGCCAATCGGGTGGACTGATTTCTGCAACCGCTACCGCGGCGAGTGCAGCGACGACAACCTGCAGGCCAAAAGAGTGTCTCTTTCGCCTGAGACCTGGAAGGACCTGCGCGGGGTCAATGACATGGTCAACCGCATGATCGAGCCCATGACCGATCAAGCGCATTGGCACATCGCCGAGCATTGGGATCTTCCGTTGGACGGCAAGGGCGATTGCGAGGATTATGCGCTCTTGAAGCGCAAGCTCCTGATCGAGCGCGGATATGCCCGGCAGGCGCTTCTTCTGACCGTGGTCTCGAGGCCCGAAGACGAAGAAGGCCACGCGGTGCTGATGGTCAGGTCGAACAAGGGCGACCTCATTCTCGACAACCGGCGCGATCCCATCCTCTATTGGATCGATACCGGCTATCTCTTCATCAAGCGCCAGTCGCAAGAGAACCAGAACCGCTGGGTCCTGTTCCCCAGTCCGGCCGCCGATCCCGTCGCAGTCTCGACGCGTTCGAGCCCGCAGGACTAGGCTCCCGCTACGGCTGTTCGCCGCCCTGCCCTCACGCTATAGCTGGCGCGCTGCCGGCCCCGACGCTGGCGCTAACGGATTGCGCTTGCGGCAGTCTATGGCTCGGAGAGAGCACGCTCCGCGCTGGGGTGGCCAAGGAGGAAAGTTTCATGCTGATCGGGGTCCCGAAGGAAATCAAGAACCACGAATACCGGGTCGGGATGACGCCGTTGTCCGTGCGCGAGGCGGTTCGCCACGGTCACAAGGTGTGGGTCGAATCGGGCGCGGGGCTCGGCATCGGGGTCACCGACGAGGGATACAAGGCGGCGGGCGCCCAGATCATCCCCTCGGCGGGGGAAATCTTCCTCAAGGCGGACATGATCGTCAAAGTCAAGGAACCGCAGGCCATCGAGCGCAAGATGCTGCGCGAGGGGCAGGTTCTCTATACCTATCTTCATCTGGCGCCCGATCCCGACCAGACGCGCGATCTCGTCGCCTCCGGTGCGATCTGCATCGCCTACGAAACCGTGACAGGCGTGCGCGGCGGGCTGCCGCTGCTCGCGCCCATGTCGCAGGTCGCCGGCCGCATGTCGATTCAATCGGGCGCCCATTGCCTCGAGAAGGCGCAAGGGGGGCGCGGCATCCTCCTCGGCGGCGTGCCGGGCGTCGCTCCTGCGAAGGTCGTCATCCTTGGCGGCGGCGTTGTGGGAACCAACGCTGCGGCAATGGCGATTGGGCTTGGGGCCGACGTCGTGGTGCTCGAGAAATCCACCGATCGCATGGAAGAGCTCGTCGCGCGCTTCGGGACCGGTCTCAAGACCCTCTACTCGACCCAGGGCGCCATCGAGGACGAGTGCGCGGACGCCGATCTCGTCATTGGCGGTGTACTCATTCCGGGCGCCGCCGCCCCGAAGCTCATTACCCGGAAGATGCTCAAGGACTGGAAGAGCGGATCGGTGCTCGTCGATGTGGCGATCGATCAGGGCGGCTGTGCGGAAACCTCGAAGC
>JBJMRA010000130.1:0-11492 GCA_045802365.1 Hyphomicrobiales bacterium
AATGCGAGATTATGCGTGTGCACATGCTCGCCCGCAGCGATCGCGCGGCTGGCGATGCCGATGATCTGGCCGTATTTGCGCACCGGAGCGCCTGTTTCGATGGCGCGCACCGATACTTTGTGGCCGTGCTCTACGCGCTCGCGAAGCGCCACGCCCTCGACTTCGTCCCCGGGAGCAAGATCGCGGAGCGCCACGACCACCGGGTCGTCGGGATGAAGGCGCAATGTCTTGAGTGACGCAGCGGGCATGGATGCTCCTCGGAAGATGAGAAGGATATGGAAGCGAGGGTTTGACCGCAATGGCCGCCGGGTCTCCCGACTGGCGTTCCGAGCTCGCCCGTGGCACTAATGACCGCATGACCCAGGCTGATGTCACTGATGTTCTCAAGCGCTTCGCGACCCGACTTCGTGAGAATGGTGCGACCGCCTTGTACATTTTCGGCTCACGCGCACGGGGAACGGAGCGGCCCGAAAGCGACCTCGATCTGTTTATCGACTACGATCGTCACAGAAAGGTGCCGGACATCTTCGAGCTGATGCGAGTCGAGAGCGAGATGTCGAGTGTTCTTGGTGTCCCGGTAACGATTACGACGCGAACCGCGCTCCATCCGTTGATGAAAGGAGAGATCGAGCGCCAGTCCGTGCGGGTGCTGTAGTGTTGAGCTAGGCTGCTGTCGCCATTCGCGACTGCCTTACCGAGATTGATGTCCTCGAAAGACTTGCTGAAGGACTGACGCTCGATTCTTTCGGAAGTGATGCCATTGCGCGGAGAGCTGCGGCCTATTCGGTACAAACCATCTCCGAGGCCGTACGGCGCATCCCGGTGCTCTCTCAATTCCCGATGGAGCCGTGGGCGGAAATAAAGGCGATCGGGAATCGAATTCGGCACGAATACTTCCGGCTGGACGACGCCATTCTATGGAAGGTCATCACGGAAGAGACCGGGCGCTTGAAGCCTGTGTTTGAGACGATGCTTTCGCGATGCGAAAGAGAGTCTCCCGCGCAGGATTAGTGGAGACGGCGGGGCTGGCGGGAGGTTCTTTGAGGCGGCGGGGCGGCGCGCGCGTCCTCATCGAAGAGCTCGGCGAGCTTCTCGGTCATCGCACCGCCGAGCTCCTCGGCATCGACGATCGTCACCGCACGGCGATAGTAGCGCGTCACGTCGTGGCCGATGCCGATCGCGATGAGCTCGATCGGCGAGCGGTTCTCGATGTCGATGATGATCTGCCGCAGATGTTTTTCGAGATAATTGCCGGAGTTGACCGAGAGCGTCGAATCGTCGACCGGGGCGCCGTCCGAGATCACCATCAGAATACGCCGCTGCTCGGTGCGGGCGAGCAGGCGGTTGTGCGCCCAGATCAGCGCCTCGCCGTCGATATTCTCCTTGAGCAACCCTTCGCGCATCATGAGGCCGAGATTGCGCCTCGCTCGCCGCCAGGGCGTGTCGGCCGACTTGTAGATGATGTGGCGGAGATCGTTGAGCCGCCCCGGATTGGCCGTCTTGCCGGCGGCGAGCCACTTCTCGCGCGACTGGCCGCCCTTCCAGGCGCGGGTGGTGAAGCCCAGGATCTCGACCTTGACGCCGCAGCGCTCGAGCGTGCGCGCCAGGATGTCGGCGCAGGTCGCGGCAACCGTGATGGGGCGGCCCCGCATCGAGCCCGAGTTGTCGAGGAGGAGCGTCACCACCGTGTCGCGGAACTGCATCTCCTGCTCTTCCTTGAAGGAGAGCGGATGGACGGGGTCGATGATGATCCGCGGCAGGCGGGCGGCATCGAGCAGGCCCTCCTCGAGGTCGAAATCCCACGACCGGTTCTGCTGCGCCATGAGCCGGCGCTGGAGCCGGTTCGCCAGCCGCGCGACCACGCCCTGCAGGTTCGAGAGCTGCTTGTCGAGATAGTTGCGCAGCCTGGTGAGCTCGTCGGAATCGCATAGGTCCTCGGCGGCGATTTCCTCGTCGAACTGATTGGTGAAGACGCGATAGAAGTCTTCATTCGACAGCGATGAGAAGGGAAGCTGCGGGCGCCACGGCTCCTCGCCTTCCGGGTTTTCCTCGCCTTCGAAGTCGTCGGGCGTGTCATCGGCGTCGAGCTGCTTGGCGTCCATGTCGGCCGCATCCGTCTCGCCCTCCGCCTCCTGCATGTCCTCGGTGGCCTCTTGGCTCTCTTCCTGTTCGGCATCGGAGGACTCGTTGCGCTCGCCCGAATCGGGTTCCGTCTCCTCTTCATCGCTCTGGTCGGACTTGTCGGGGTCTTCGCCAAGCTCGTCAGCCATGTCGAGCGCGGCGATAAGTTCGCGGGTGAGCCGCGAAAAGGCGGCCTGGTCATGCATCGACGCGAGCAAATTGTCGAGCTGGCCCGAGGCCTTGTCCTCGACCCACGGCCGCCAGGTGTCGACGAGAAGCTTGGCGTGCTGCGGCGGGAGCTCGCCCGTCAGGCGGTGACGGACGAGCAGCGCAACCGCCTCCTCGAGGGGCGCATCCTTCCGGTCGGTCGAGCGGGTGATCGATTTCTTCTGATAGCGATCCTCGATCATGGCGGCGAGATTGCGCGCCATGCCCGGCATGGCGCGAGCGCCGATCGCCTCGACGCGCGCCTGCTCGACGGCCTCGTACATCGCGCGCGCGTTCTTGCCCTCGGGCCGGTAGTGCGAATGAATGCCGTCGTCGTGATTGGAGAGCCGCATGGCGAAAGAGTCGGCCACGCCGCGGGTGATCGCCACCTCGCCGGGCGCGAGCTCGTTGGATACCTGCGGCAGCTTGGCCTTGTCGCCCTGGAGGGCCGGCGCATCAGGCCCGAAGGTGACCTGGAGCTCGGGCTCGCCCGCGATCGTCTTCGTCGCCAGCGCGAGCACGCGCCTGAATTCAGCGGCCGGTCCCTCGCGGTCCTTGGACACTGTCAGACCTCATGCGAGCGCGAGATGGGCGGGCGACTCGGGCAGCTCCTCGCCGAAGCAGCGCTGATAGAATTCGGCGACGAGAGCCCGCTCGAGCTCGTCGCATTTGTTGAGGAAGGTCACCCTGAAGCCGAAGCCGATGTCGCCGAAGATCTCGGCGTTCTGCGCCCAGGTCATGACAGTGCGCGGCGACATCACCGTCGACAAATCGCCCTGCATGAAGGCGTTGCGGGTGAGATCGGCGACGCGCACCATATTGGCGATTATCTTGCGGCCCTTGTCAGTGTTGTAGCTCTTGGCCTTCGCCAGGACGATTCCCTGCTCTTGCGCGTGCGGAAGGTAATTGAGCGCCGTCACGATCGACCAGCGATCCATCTGCGCCTGATTGATCTGCTGCGTACCGTGATAAAGGCCCGTGGTGTCGCCGAGACCGACGGTGTTGGCGGTCGAGAACAAACGAAAGCAGGGATGCGGACGGATGACGCGCGACTGGTCGAGAAGCGTGAGCCGGCCCGATGATTCGAGGATGCGCTGTATCACGAACATGACGTCGGGCCGGCCGGCGTCATATTCGTCGAAGACGAGGGCGACGTTGTTCTGATAGGCCCAGGGCAGGATGCCCTCACGGAACTCGGTGACCTGCTTGCCCTCCTTGAGGACGATCGCATCCTTGCCGATGAGATCGATGCGGCTGATGTGACTGTCGAGATTGACCCGGACGCAGGGCCAGTTGAGCCTCGCCGCGACCTGCTCGATATGCGTCGATTTGCCGGTGCCATGATATCCGGTGATCATGACGCGGCGGTTGTAGGCAAAGCCCGCGAGAATGGCGAGCGTCGTCTCGCGATTGAAGAGGTAGTCTTCATCGACGTCGGGCACGTGCTCGTTGGCCTGCGAATAGGCGGGCACCTCGAGATTCGAGTCGAAGCCGAACAGCTGGCGGACCGACACTTTCATGTCGGGCATGTTCGGAGTCTCGGCGTTGGCGATCGCGGTCATATGATGCTTCTTGTCGGGGCTCGAACGCGGCTCAAGCCCGGGCGGTTTCTAGACGGTCGATCCCTTTGCGGCAAGCCGCGGGGGTCCTAGCAGTAGCCCGTCGAGCGCAGATAATCGTAGGCCTGAATCACCGCTCTGAGCTTGTCTTCGTTGACTCGGCTGCCGCCGTTGGCATCGGGATGCATACGCTTGACGAGCGTCTTGTACTGGCGCTTGACCGTACTGGCGTCGGCGGTCTCGTCGAGGCCCAAAGTGTGGAGCGCCTTGAGCTCGGCGTTGCCGACCCGGCGGCCGTTCGGCGCTGCCGACTGCGGCTCGGACGTCCCGCCGAACAGCCCCAACGGATCGTGGAATCCGTTCGTATGCCGGAAGCCGCCGGTCTTCGGGCGGCGGCCAGTCTTGTGGGCGGCCCACGAATTCTCGCCCAGGCGCCAGGTCGGGCGGTGGCCGGTCAAGGCATCCTTCTGCCAGTCGGCCACTTCTGAGGCGTTCATGCCGTCGAAGTAGTTGTAGGATTTGTTGTAGGCCTGGACGTGCTCGAGGCAGAAAGCATGGTACTCGCCCTCATGCGCCCTCCCTTTGGGCGCGCGATGCCCGCCGAGCTTCGTGCAGCTGGGCCACTCGCAGGGCGGCAGCTTGCCGCGCGCGGCGCGCTCTTCGCCGGGCTTCACCCGGACCTTGTCGAAATATTTCGAGTCGAGTTTCATTCGGTCAGATTATGGTGGCGTCGCAATCGAGGAGCAAGGCATGACGCTTGGACCCGTCGGCGAGACACTTTCGCGCACGCTCGAAAAATCCTTCGCGCCGCAACGGCTCGAGGTCATCGATGAGTCACATTTGCATGCCGGGCACGCGGGGTCTCACCCTCGTGGCGAAAGCCACTTCCGCATCTATATCGTATCGAGCGCGTTTTCCGGCAAGTCGCGGCTCGAGCGCCACCGCATGGTAAACAACGCCGTCGCGAGCTTGCTCCAATCACGGGTTCACGCTTTGGCCGTCAAGGCGAGCGCGCCGGACGACGACGCCTGATGTCGCTCGGACTGATCAGCGCCCAAGCTCGCTCGCGAGAAACCGCGTGACCTCCTCATCGGGCACCTCGCCCGCGATGAAGGCCTCCCCGACGCCGCGAACGAGGATGAAGGTCAGCTTTCCGGCTTGCGCCTTCTTGTCCTGCCGCATGATCGCGAGCAGCGCCTCCGGCCCCGGTAGGCCGCCCGGCACGGCCGCGAGCGATGCCGGCAGTCCGACCGAGGCCAAGTGCTGCGCGACGCGGTCGGCCGTTCCTTTTGGGCAAAGTCCGAGGCGCTCGGAGAAGCGGAAGGCCATGGCCATTCCAATCGCGACCGCCTCGCCGTGCAAGAGCCTCGTGCCGAAACCGGTCGCCGCCTCGAAAGCATGTGCAAAGGTGTGCCCGAGGTTGAGGAGCGCGCGAACCCCGGTCTCGGTCTCATCTTCGGCGACGATCCGAGCCTTGGCGATGCAACAGGTACGCACCGCTTCGAGACGCGCGGCGCGATCGCCTGCGAAAATGTCGACCGCTTTCGTATCGAGCCAATCGAAGAACGGCGCATCACCGAGGAGCCCGTACTTGGCCACTTCGGCGTAGCCCGCCGCGAATTCGCGCCGCGGCAGCGTCTCGAGAAGGGCAATATCGGCCAGCACGGCCTTCGGCTGGTGGAAGGCGCCGATCAGGTTCTTGCCATGCGCAGAGTTGATTCCGGTCTTGCCGCCGACGGATGAATCGACCTGGGCGAGGAGCGTCGTCGGGATCTGCACATAATCGATGCCGCGCCTCAAGATTGCCGCCGCAAATCCGGCGAGATCGCCGATCACGCCGCCACCGAAGGCGATGATGACGTCCCTCCTCTCGATTCCAGCCGCGAGCAACCCGTCGCAGAGGCGAGCGAGATGCTCGTAGCTCTTCGTTCCTTCCCCCGGTGGAAGAACGATCGCAGTCGAGGCGATGTCGGCGGCGCGCAACGCGTCCCGAAGGCGGTCGAGGTGCAGGCCCGCTACGTGCTCGTCGGTGATGATCGCGGTGATCGGACGTCTGAGCATGGGCGCAAGGCGCTCGCCGGCTTCCTCGAGCAGGCCTGGCCCAATGGAAATCTCGTAGCTCCGATCCGCAAGCGCCACGCTCACGCTCGCGCCCCGGCCTTCAGCTCTCATCATCGTTCGCCCGGTTCCAGCCTTGCCATTGCGCCAAACCCCTGAGCACGTCCTTGACGATCGCCGTGTGGGCGACATCGCGGGTGGAGATGGTGATATCCGCGTTCGCATAGATCGGATAGCGTTCTTCGATAAGGCGGCGCATCACCGTTTCGGGATCGCTCGTTTGCAGCAGCGGACGGTTGGAGCGGTGGCTGACCCGGCGCATGAGAACCGAAAGGTCCGCCTTGAGCCATACGGAAACGCCTTTCAGCCTGATGAGCTCGCGCGTCTCGGGGTTGACGTACGCTCCGCCTCCGGTCGCGAGCACGGCGGGACCGCTGTCGAGAAGGCGCGCGATGACCTTGCGCTCGCCGTCGCGGAAATAGGTTTCGCCATGGTCGGCGAAGATCTCAGGGATGGTCTTGCCGGCGGCGGCTTCGATCTCCTGGTCGGCATCCATGAAAGAAAGCCCGAGTTTCTCGGCCAACCGGCGGCCCACCGTCGACTTTCCCGCGCCCATGAGCCCGACGAGCACGATGACGCGGTTGCCGAGCCGGCGACGAACGCACTCTGTCTCCTTGGAGGTGTTACGGCGGGCCATGGCACGAAACGAGAGCTCGATCGAATTGGACAATGGCGTCCTTCTATTCTATTTGAGCCGAAGGGTGCCGGATACACTTCGCTTTTTGTTAATCATCGCATGCTTGGCTGGAGCCATCTACGGCTCGGCCTGGGGCTTGGCGAACTTCCCTCCCGAGCAGTCGGAGGTCGTGAAGTCGCTTCCTCATGAAAAGCTCAGGCAACAATAGCGCGGTCCTGATCGAGCGATTTCTCGAGATGATGAGCGCCGAGCGGGGGGCGGCGCTCAATACGCTTGCCGCTTACGAGCGTGATCTCGGAGATTATGCGTCCTTCCTCGACAGGAGAAAGATCGGGCTGGCAGAGGCCGGCCCCGATCATCTGCGCGGCTACATGCACGCGCTCGAACGGCAAGGCCTCAAGGCCAGCACGGCGGCGCGGCGGCTGTCGGCGGTGCGCCAGCTCCACAAGTTTCTCTATGGCGAGGGCATTGCCCGCGGCAATCCGGCTCATGCGGTCGACAGCCCGAGACTGAGGCGTCCGCTGCCGAAGCTTCTGAGCCTCGCGGATGTCGACAAATTGCTCGACTGTGCGAAGGCCAGGGTCGAGCCCCTCGAGGGCGCTCAGCGATCGCGAGCCGAGCGGACGCGCTGCCTCCTCGAGCTTTTGTATGCGACAGGCTTGCGCGTCTCCGAGCTCGTGGGTCTCAGGACCCGCGCGGTCACCTCGTCGCGCGAAATGCTTTCGATACGGGGGAAGGGGGGGCGGGAGCGCGTCGTGCCGGTTTCGGGGCGGGCGCGAGCGGTGCTCGAGGAATACCTGGCGAGCCGGGCACGGCTCAAGGCCGCGGCCTCGCCTTGGCTCTTCCCTTCTCATGGCGGGAGCGGCCATCTGACCCGCCAGCACTTCGCGGCCGACCTCAAGGCCCTTGCCGGCGATGCGGGTCTCGATCACCGGCGGATTTCGCCGCATGTTCTCCGCCATGCCTTCGCCAGTCATCTGCTGGCGGGCGGCGCCGATCTGAGAGCGGTTCAGCAGATGCTCGGTCATGCCGACATATCGACCACGCAGATCTATACGCATGTCCAAGCCGACCGGCTGAAGTCGGCGGTCGAGCAGTTCCATCCGCTTTCAGAGCGCGATTGACATGAGGCGAGCCCGTCGCCACGTTGCGCCGCCGAACCGCCCGCTCCGTCTTTTCGAGGACCGATGCACGCTTATCTCGATTTCGAAGCCTCGGTCGCCGAGCTCGAAGGCAAGATCGCCGAGTTGAAGGCGCTCGGCAGCGGACAGTCCAGCGTCTCGCTCGAAGAGGAGATCAAAGGGCTCGAGCGCAAGGCCGCGAGGATCCTGGCCGAGCTCTACGAGAGCCTGACACCGTGGCAGAAGGCGCAGGTGGCGCGTCATCCCGACCGGCCGCATGCGTCCGATTACGTCAAGGGTCTCATCGGCGACTACACCCCGCTTGCCGGCGACCGCAAGTTCGGGGACGACAAGGCGATCACCGGCGGGCTCGGACGGTTCCGGGGCGACGCCGTCGTCGTGCTCGGGCAGGAGCGGGGCAGGGACACCCAATCCAATGTCACACATAACTGGGGCATGGCGAAGCCGGAAGGGTATCGCAAGGCTGTGCGGCTCATGGAGCTCGCCGATCGCTTCTCGCTCCCCGTCATCTCGTTCGTCGACACGCCGGGCGCCTATCCGGGCGTCGACGCCGAGGAGCGCGGCCAAGCCGAAGCGATCGCGCGCTCGACCGACTGTTGTCTCAGGCTCGGAGTGCCGATCGTCACGGTGGTGATCGGGGAGGGAGGATCGGGGGGCGCCATCGCGCTCGCCACGGCCAATTCGGTGCTGATGCTCGAGCATGCCGTCTACAGCGTGATCTCGCCCGAAGGAGCGGCCTCGATCCTCTGGCATGACGCTTCCCGCGCCAAGGATGCCGCGACCGCGCTCAAGATCACCGCCCAGGACCTGCTCAGACTCAACATCGTGGACGAGGTGATCTCCGAGCCCGTGGGGGGCGCTCACCGCGGACCTGAACAGGTGATCGGCGTCACGGGTGAGGCGATCGCCGGAGCGCTCGGCGCGCTCAGGCCGCTGCCCGGCGATGCAGTCAGAGCGCACCGGCGCGAGAAGTTTTTGGCAATTGGGCGAAGCCTCTGACTGCGGCAGATCGGATATATCGCCCCAAAGCCGCCGGGTTCGGCATCCAGATGGGCCGGCCGATGCGCATTTTTCGAATGACTTTGGCCGTGATGGCCGTTTTTGCCGCAACAGTCCCGGCCGTGAGCACGCGCGATGAACATCCAGCGCTCGTTCGGGACCGGGTCATTCGTCCCAGCCCGGAAATGCGGGTCATTCGTCCCAGCCCGGAAATGCGGGTCATTCGTCCCAGCCCGGAAATGCAGGTCATTCGTCCCAGCCCGGAAATCCGGGCGGTCCCGACGGGAAGCCTGGAGCTTCGCCTCGACGCCAAGGGCCTCAGGATTGGAGCGCCCGTGTTTATCCGGATCTTCAAGGAGGAATCGGAGCTCGAGCTGTGGATGCGGGGCGATCAGGGCTGGGTGCTTTTCCAGACCTATCCCATCTGCAAATGGTCGGGCGAACTCGGTCCGAAGCTCAAGCAGGGCGATAGACAGGCGCCTGAAGGATTCTACCGGGTCGGAGCCTCGCAACTCAATCCAAACAGCCGCCGCTATCGTGCGTTCAATCTCGGCTTTCCCAACGCGTATGACCGGGAATGGGGCCGCACCGGTTCCTATTTGATGGTGCATGGCGGCTGCACGTCGGTCGGCTGCTACGCGATGACCGACGCGCAGGCCGGCGACATCTATCGGCTCGTCGAGGGAGCGCTGGCGAATGGCGCCGAGGCGGTCGACGTTCATGCCTTCCCGTTCCGGATGACGGAGGTGAACCTGGCGCGCCATCTCGCGAGCCCATGGAGGAACTTCTGGCGGGAGCTCAAGCGCGGCTACGATATCTTCGAGCAGACCCGCGAGATCCCGGCAGTCGGCGTCGTCGAGCGACACTACGTATTCGAAACCCCCGGAGTAGACACACTTCCCTCCTCCACCTCGCGGATCACCGCTTGGCGCTGAGAAGCGTTCAGATGTCGTCGAAGTACGACAAAATCCGGTGATACGTCGCGCCCATGTTGGAGGCAACGGTCGCCATCGGCGGGACGATCGCCAAGACTATCGCCGCGGCGATCAACGCATATTCGATGGCCGTCGCCCCGTTCTGGTCACGAAGGGGGTTGCGCAACTTTCGGAACAGCTTCGTCACGGGGCGCTCCATAAATCGGGCCAATTCGATGCCCCCACTATCGACCCATCCCTTCAATTTCTGTTAAAAAGCGTCTGAGGAATTTTTCTAAGGTTGAGAAAGCCGGATCGGCCGGGCCGAATGAATATGCCGCGTTTCCGGCCCCCGGGGCCGCGTTGCACGTCAATTTGCTGTTAACGATCAGCTCAGAACGGCCTCGCCACGATGCTCGGCCAGTCGCCTGAAAAGGACGAAACCGCCGCCGCGCTCGTCTCATTGCTCCGGCATGCGAGCGTTGCCTCGCCATTCTATCGCGACTGCCGCTGGGCGGAACGGCTGCGCGCGGGCAACGAGGTCGTATTTGCGGAAGACGTCGCCATCACGGCGAAGGCCGGCGTGCGCGAGGATGCATCGCGCTTCCATGCCGAGAGGGTTCCGGAGGCGGATGGCAAGGTCATCGACAAATTCACCTCGGGATCGACCGGCGAGCCCATGCACGTCAGGAAGACGGCGCGGCACTTTCGCCTCAATGAGCGCGAGAACACGAGGCTCAAGGAGGGCTGGGGCATCGATGGGTATCGTGCCGTGCTGGCCGTCAAGTCGGCGGGGGCCGATGCGCCGTTCGGCTCCGTAAACGCGCAAAGCAAGGGGAAACGAACATTCTGGACGCTTGCGGGGCTCGATTCCACGCACGCGCTCGCGCTCGTGCGCGAGCACCGGATCACGATGATGCACTCATATCCATCGGTTGCCGAAGAGGTGCTGAAGCTTGCCGCCGAACGCAACGAGGCGCTTTCGCTCGCCCTCGCCGTGACCGTCGGAGAGGTTTTGAGCGAAGAGTTCCAGGACGCCGCTCGACGGCAGAACTGCCGAATCCTCGACACCTACGGGACCGTCGAGACCGGCATCATCGCGGGCCTGTGCGCGACATGCGGCCGGTACCACCCCGCGGATCGCCATCTCGTCTTCGAAGTGCTGAACGAGGTGGGGCGCCCAGTCGGACCCGCCGGCATCGGGCGTGTGGTCGTCACTCCTCTTTACAACTCTGCGATGCCGCTCATGCGATACGAGACGGGCGATTTCGTCGAACTCGCCGATGATGGCGGGTGCATCCGCTCCTCCGTCGCGATCCGTCGGATTGTGGGCCGCGAGCGGAACATGTTCATCCTCCCCGATGGGCGCAAGGTCACGCCGATGATCCCGGCGCGCACCGCGCAAGAGCTCGGCATGCGTCAGTTCAAGCTCGTTCAAACGACCCGCGAGGATGTGGAGATCCGGTACGTTCTGCGCGATGGCGCCTCTCCGCTCGGTGCAGAGCCGCTGCAGGCGTTGATCGACGCCTATCTCTCGCCGGGGCTGCGCGCCCATCCGCGGCAGGTCGCCGAGATCCCGCGGGCGCCCGGCGGCAAGTATCTCATGCACGAGTGCCTGGTGTGAGATGGTCTCATATCCCAGGGCGAGTGTTCGGATCGATTTCGGCCAAGAGCGGCGGATCGGGCCGGGCAAGGTGAAGCTGCTCGAACTGATCCGGGCCACGGGATCGATCTCGGCCGCGGCGCGATCGATGGACATGTCCTACAGGCGCGCCTGGCTGCTGATCGAGGAAAT